>JANXOP010000330.1 GCA_025357755.1 Kofleriaceae bacterium
GAGGCGAAGATCGCGCTGGCAAATGCCGCCACCGCACTCCTCCACGGCAAAGACGCCGCCCGCACCGCCAGACCGGCAATCGAGGGTGGCGATGAAGACCTCCCAGCGATGGTGCAGGAACGCGAGCGGATGCGCGAGCACGAGCTTCTTCCACGCCGCCGTGATGCCCGCGCGATCGGCGTCGGTCGAGATGTAGTCGAAGATCTGGCCGGGCTCCTGCGTGACGTTCAGGAACTGCTGCTCGGGCCGATACCACGTTCGAACCCGGATCTGGATCTTGTCGGTCTTGTGCCACGGCACACCCGGTGTGTCGCGCAGCAGCTGATCGTTATCGAGATGTGGCGAGTACCGGATGATGCCCGCGATATCGACCGGCGCCGATGCGGTCGGCCACGGATACGTGTGCTGTTGGACGAACAGCGCATTCACTCGCTGGCTCGCAACGAACATCGCGACCCAGACAAGACATGCGAGCCCGACGCGCTTCCACCACCGCAGGCTCCCGCCGTACCCGAACTGGAACACCAGGATGGGGAAGGTTGCCGCTGCCGCGTTGTAGCGGACCGCGGTCGCCAAGAAGATCAGCACGTAGCCGGTGACCCGCCAGCCACGTCGTTGCGAGAACAGGCACGCGATTCCTGCGATCAGGAAGCCCGCCATCTGCGAGTCCTTCCAGATCACCGACAGCACCACGATGTTCTGGGGCACGACCAAGAGCAGGGCCGCGAGGAGCGCTGCCTTACGAGGCGAGATCGCGCGGCGTAAGACGACAAAGGTGCCGAGCAGGAACAGCGAGCTCTGTAGGACGAGCATCAAGATTGGCCCCGCGACGAGGTCGTCGAGGTAGCGCCACATGACCGCCATCACCGGAGGATGCCACTCGTTGATCGACTCGATCCCGCGCGCCTGCGAGAGCTGCCACGACGAGTCGTAGCTCATGTAGCCCGGGTACGCGTAGACCAGGAACCACAGCCAACCGGCGAGCAAGATCACGCGGTCGGAGACGCACCGATCGATCGCACCCCACACGCGGCCACTCCAACTCATCGCGATGCGCTGATCCCGCGCGCTCACTTCGAGAAGCGGTAGCGATACAGCGCGAAGTAGGACGGCACCGCATCGCGCCAGAACCGGATCTTCTTGCCGTCGGCGAACCCGCGCGCCACGTAGTTCACGGGCACTTCCATCGGCGAATTGCCGTTGCGAGCGAGCTTGCACGCGAGCTCGATATCGAGCTCGAAGCCGTTCGAGTGAAGGTCCAACCCGTCGAGGCACTCGCTGCGGAACACCTTGAACATGGTGTTCACGTCGGTCGCGCGCTGCTGGTACAGCACGTTGTAGGTCTTCGCGAACATGACCTGACCGAAGTTGAGGAGCACGCCGCGGATCGGCGTCGCGTCGTACTTGCGGACCTTCCAGTCATCGAGCCCGAGGCTGCGCGAGCCGAGCACGAACATGGTCTTGTGCTGGAGCAGCGGCTCGAGCAGCGCATCGTAATCGTCGATGTCGTATTCGAAATCGGAATCCTGGATCAGCACGATCGTGCCGGTCACGTGCTGGAGGCCGGTGCGCACCGCATGGCCCTTGCCGCGCGGCTTGTCCTCGTAGACCACGCGGACGCCCGGGCGGCCCTCGTACTTGGCGACGATCTCGCGCGTGCCGTCGGTGCTGTTGCTCTCGACGATGATCAACTCGCGATCGACCGGCAGCTGCTTCGCGAGCACCGCATCGATCACTTGCGCCGCGAACCGGTGCTCGTTGAACACCGGCAGGATGATCGAGACCTTCTCGGCGCGATCGGCAGAGAGCTGACTGCGGCCGAACACCGCGACCCGATTGCCCGCGCGCACCGGCACGCCGAGGTTGCGCACCGGCGTCGCGTTCGCGAGCGTCGCCAACCCGAGGTTCGGCGCGAGCCGCTCGGCCATCTCGGCGACGTAGCCGGCGGTCCGGGTGACCGGCAGCGGATACTGCGCCTTGAGCACGAGGCCGTGGCGACCGAGCATCGAAGAGAGGTTGCCCGTCGAGAGATACGCGGACTTGGTGCCGAAGAACTGCGCCCAGTTGCGGCGCAAGATCCGCGCGGGCAGCGAGTCCGCGTTCGTGTACGTGACGACGAACTGGGTGCTCGGCGGCAGCGCGGCGACGAGCTTCGCGACGACCGCGCCCGGATCGCTGCAGCTCTCGAGCAGCTCCTGCAGGATCACGACCTGCGGCTGCTTCTCGAGCAGCGGTGCGGCCCACTTCATCTCCGAATCGACCGCGACCTTCTGGAAGATCTCGTCGGTGATCGTCGCGACTTGCAGGCCGACGCTCGCGCCCGCCGCGGTGAACTCTGGCAGGTAGCGCCCGATCAACAGCGTGCGCGCGAGGGGCGTGCCGGTCTGCTTCTCGAAGTCCGTCGCGACGTGATGCAGCAGCGCCTCGAAGTCCTCGACCATCAGCTGACGATCGCGATCGTTGGTGAAGGGATGCAGCGCCTCGACGTCGAGGTTGTTGTCGGGATGCTCGCGCGCCGGATTGACGTAGACCGCCTCGCAGTTCGCGCACCGCACGAAGCGCACGCCGGCCCTGTAGAACAGGTACTTCGGCACGTCGCGCTGGCACGCGGGGCACACGACGTAACGGCTGTGAGACCGCGCCGTTACCACCGCGGGAGTCGACGTGAATTCCAGGCGCATCTCGGACACGAGCCGGAGATATCACATGGCAGCTGGCAGGTGGGCCTCGAAGAGGAGTCCGGCGAGGCCCATCCGATGTTTGGCGAGTAAGCGCGATTCCCAATAAGCGACGGCATTACCGAGCTCGAGCAGCCGGTTGAGGCCGTAGACGAGCGGGCTCTGCGTGGCCTGCTTGCCGGCGTAGTACGTGTTGTCCTGCCACCAGAACTTCGCGAGCTGCGGCAGGCGCGCGGCGGCAAAGAACGTCGCGTCCATCGCGTGGCCGAGCCAGTGGTAGGCGTGGCTCGTGTCACGGACCTCGAACCGGTTCGCGAGCAGCTGCGCGACATCCGCATAGCTGAACGCGTTCACGTGGTGCTTGGTCTTGACGTAGAGGTCGTCGCCGAGGAGCGCGCGGTAGACCGTGTACATCGATCGCTTCTCGCCCTCGATCGGCACGAACCCGACGAACCTCCCGCCCGGCTTCAACACGCGCACGATCTCGCGCACGATGTGGTCGGGATCCGGCACGTGCTCGAGCACGTCGACGACGATCACCGCATCGAACGTCGCGTCGTCGTACGGGATATCGGTGGTCATCAGCCGGAAGTGGATGCCCTCGGGCGGCTGCCAGTCATTGATGTCACAGCCGTAGACCGTGAGCCCGGGGCGATGTGCCACGAGGGTCCGCAGCATCTTGCCGCTGCCCGATCCGACCTCGAGCACGTGGCCTGACTCCGGCAAATGTTGGAGCAGGTAGCGCGCCTTGAGCGAGGGGATGTTGAAGCCCGTGGGATCAACCGCGTCGCTGCCCCAGCGCGGGATCGGGGCCTCGGTAGACATCGCGCCGTTGCTTACCACTTTACGGAGCGGTTACGCGTGTTATTAACCGCCCGCAGTGGCCTCCCAGAAGGGTTTTATTCGCCGTCACGCGGTGAAGTTGATCGCGTCGATCCTCATCACGGTCGGTGTGATCTACACCGTGGAATCGGGCGGGCTGAAGCTCGTTCCCAACGGTGGAGATTTCGACGGCATCCGGTGGGCCGCCCTCGCCTTGTACTTCCCGCTGTTGTTCGGGATGACCTGGTTCCGTGCGGTGCGCTGGAGGTTCCTCCTCCGCCAGATCATCGTCGTGCCGAAGCTGCGCTTGTTCGCCGTGTCGTGCATCGGCTTCTTCGCGATGTGGGCGCTGCCGTTCCGGCTCGGCGAGCTCGCGCGACCGTTGTTGCTGCGGACGCGCCCCGAGGAGATCAAGCCCGGCAAGCCCGTGCTCTCGCTCACCGCCGCGACCGGCACGATCGTCGCCGAGCGCGTGATCGACGGCCTGTTCATCAGCATCGTGCTCGCGATCGCCTTGCTCACCGTGCCGACCCTCCACCCGCTTCCGGAGACCGTCGTCGGCCTCAAGATCAGCGTCGCGCACGTGCGCTGGGCTGGCTTCGCGATGCTCGGGTTGTTCACGACCGCGTTCGTCGTGATCGCGGTGTTTTATTTCGCGCGCGCGTTCGCGGTGCGCGCGACCCACGCGGTGTTCGGCCTCGTGTCGCAGAAGCTCGCCGACAAGCTCTCGAACATGGCGAGCCACCTCGCCGATGGCTTGCACGTGTTCAGCCGCGGTCGCGATTTCTTCGGGTTCCTCCTCGAGACCGCCGCCTACTGGATGTTTAACGCCGCGGGCATGTGGGTGCTCGCGCGCGCGTGCGGCGTCACGCACCTCGATGGCTCGGGCATCACGTTCGGCGAGGCGTGCGCCCTGATGGGCATGCTGTCGTGCGCGATCCTGATCCCGGGTCCGCCCGGCCTCCTCGGCGTGTTCCAGGCCGGCATCTACGCGGGCATGACGATGTACTTCCCGACCGCGATCGTCACCGGGCCCGGCGCGGCGTACGTGTTCCTCGTCTACATCACGCAGGTCGTCTTCGGCCTCGTCACCGCGGGCTGGGGCCTGTGGTACGAGGGCGGCGCGCGCCGGCTGCAGGGCGTCTCTCTCGACGAACAACCTCTAGCGGGTGAAGCCACATGACCGAAGCTCGCGATCACGTCGATTACGTCCAGCGCCGCGCCGAGCTGCCGATGGGCATGCACAACCGCGACGAGATCAAGAACTACTTCGCGTGGCAGGCCGAGCTCTTCGCGGGTCACGCGCACGGCACGATCATCGATCACGGCGCGGGCACCGGCGGCCTGTCGAGCGCGCTGCTCGCGGCGCACCTCGGCAACGTCGTCGCGGTCGAGCCCGATCCGCAACTCGTCGAAGTGCTCCACGCGAAGTTCGATAGCGTCGCCGAGGCGAGCGTCTCGCCCGGCACGCTCGACGATTACCTCGCCGCGCACGGCCCGGCCTCGGTCGACACGATCGTGTCGTCGAACGTGATCGAGCACATCGCCGATGACGTCGCGTGTCTGCAGGCGATGTTCGAGCTGCTGCGCCCGGGTGGCGCGGTCGGCCTCTACATCCCCGCGCGGCCCGAGTTGTTCGGCAGCCTCGATCGCGCGGTCGGTCATCACCGCCGCTACACCAAGCCCGAGATCACCGAGAAGCTGCAGCGCGCGGGCTTCCGGATCGAGAGCGTGCAGTACCGCAACCTCGTCAGCGTCATCCCGTGGCTGATCACCGGCCGGCTCATGAAGCTCGACAAGCTCGGCGATGGCAGCCTCAAGATCTTCGACAAGATCGTGTTTCCCGTCTCGCGCTGGATCGAGGATCGGTTGCCGCCGAGCTACGGCCTCAACCTGGTCGCGATCGCCGTCAAGCCGTGAAACGGTGGGGCTGGCTGCTGCGCTGGGGCGGCACGGCCGCGGGCGTCGCGTACATCATCCACGTCGTCGATTTCTCGGCCGCCGGTGCCGCGTTCTCGCGGATCTCGATCGCGGCGATCGTGCTCGCGATCGGCCTCGTCGCGCTCAACGTCGTCGCGGGTGCCGCGCGCTGGCGCAATCTGCTCGTCGCATACGGCGCGGACACCCGGCCGTCGCTGGCGCGCGCGACCGTCCTCTACTTCATCTCGTTCTTCTACAACAACTACCTCCCCGGCGCGGTCGCCGGTGATGTGGTGCGTGGCGTGGTCACGCGCGGGGTGTTCGGCGAGCGCGGCGCCACCGCGGGTATCGCGGTCGTGCTCGTCGAGCGCGCGCTCGGGTTGTTCGGCGTGTTCTTGTTGCTCGCGAGCGGGCTCGGGGTCGCCGGGGCCGGCCTCGATGTCGGCGGCCTGTGGATCTGGAGCACGCTCGGCATCGCCGGCTCGCTCGTGCTCGTGCTCGCCCTTCCGTTCGCGCGCCGCCTCGCCCCGTACCTGCCCGGCAAGCTCCGCACGATCGCCGAGCGCGTGCCCGCGCTGACCTCGACCACCGCGTTCGTGATCGCCGCGTTCTACTCGGTGGTCACCCAGGCGCTCGTCGCGCTCGCCGGCTTTGTCCTCCTCCACGCGGTCGATCCGCAGGTCGGCCTCGGGGCCTCGCTGCTGATCGTGCCGCTCGCCGCCGCGACGACCTTCCTGCCGATCACCGTCGGTGGCGCGGGTGCGCGCGAGGCGGTGTTCATCAGCCTCGGTGCCAGCCTGTTCCACATGCCAAAATCCGACGCCGTGGCGGCCTCGCTCGCCCTCTGGCTCGCCCACCTCGTCGTCGGCGCGATCGGTGGGCTGCTTCAGCTCGCAGAACGACGTAGTATCCCGCGCGATGTTCCCGGATCTGAACCAAGCACGCGCTAAGGCCGGCGCTCGCCTCGGCGAGCTCGCGGACCGCAAGTGGTTCCGGCTCGCGGTCGCCGCCTTCCTCGCGTGCATGCACCTCGCGATGTTCGCGAAGGCGGGGCACGAGCGGCTCGGGATCCCGTTCGACAGCAACCCCGACGAGGCGCCGTACTTCTCGAACCCGGATGCGCGCGCCACCGTCGGCTATCCGCGCCAACCCCATCGCTGGTCTCGGCTCGTCGTGTCGCGGCTCGATGCGCAGCACTACATCGGCACCGCGGTGCGCGGGCTCACCGCCTGCCCCACCGATCCGCACTCGCCCGATGGCGCGTACCTCGATTGCGGCCTCGGCTGGTTACCGGCGTGGGGCACGATCGGCGGCTTCATCGCGCAGATCGGCCACCTCGCCGACGACAAGGCGCTGATGTTCCTTTCGATCCTGTGCGGCCTCGCACTGAACTTGATGTGGACGAGCCCGATCCTCGTCGGTAAGTTCGGCAAGGGCGCGGCGTGGGCGATCCTCATCGGCTTCAACGTCTATCCCTCGGCGTTCTACATCGTCACGCCGTACACCGAGGCGATCACGCTCGCGTGCGCGATCGGCGGCTTCCTCGCGCTCACCAAGGAACGCTGGGTGCTCGCCGCGTTCCTGTGCGGCGCCTCGACCGCATTCCGCGTGCAAGCGGTCGCATTCGCAGTCGCGATCGGTGCAGCGCTCGTGATGGCGGCGTGGGTCCGCAGGAAGGCCGAGAAGAAAGACTGGTGGAAGCCGCTCGTCGCGCTGCCGCTGTGCGGCTGGGGCCAGATGCTGACGATGATCGTCCTCCAGATCACGCTCGGTGACTGGCGCGCGTTCTTGCGCGCACGCCACGCGTTCGGCGATGCGCACACGTGGGGCCGGCTGACCGATGTCGCGTACTACGTGAAGGGCTTCGCGGGGCAGGACATGGACGTGGTCTTCCTGGCCGCGTTCATCGCGATCATCGCGCTCACCGCGCGCGAGGTCTGCAAGAAGTTCAATGCGACCGAGAACACGTTCCTCATCCTCTCGAGCGGCATGACGATCGTGCTCAGCGTCGTCGCGCCGCTCCAGTACTGGGGCATCACGCGCTACCTGATGCTGTGCCCGCTGGCGTTCCTCGGGATGGGGGTGATGGCGAAGAAGCACACCGCCCTGTTCATCGTGTGGTGCCTTTTGTGCGCGGCGTTTTACTGGCACGTCGAGCTCTGCGGCTACATCACCCAAGGCAATCCGGGGCAGTGCCCGTGCCTGGGACGGATGGAGTTCGGGATGCCGTTCGGCTCGTGACGCGGGGAACCACGAAGGTTTAATACCCGAGCTCGTCATCGCAGCGGTCACCGACGCGTGATCGAGTACAGTGCGGACCGTGCGCGGTCTCGCGATGGCGGTGTGCTTGCTGCTCGGTTGTGGTGACAACCTGATCGGCGGCACTGCGCAGCTCGCGCAGACACACGATCTAGACATCGTCGCGCATCAAGACGACGACCTCTTGTTCATGCAGCCCGATGTGGTCGAGGCCGTGCGTCGCGGCACCGGCGTGACGAACCTCTACATCACGGCGGGCAACGGCAAGAAGGGCACGGCCGCCGCGAACCCGCGCTACCAGGGCCTCCAGGCCGCGTATGGCGATGCCGCGAACGATCACGCGTGGGAGTGCGGCTGGATCACGGTGCGCGAGCATCCGATCCAGCATTGTCGGCTCGAGGCCGAGAACATCTCGTTGCTGTTCCTCGCGTATCCGGACGGTGGCAAGTATGGCGAGCTCCATCACAGCTTGTTGCGGTTGTGGGAAGGCTCGATCGAGAACGCGACCACGGTGGCCGATCGTACGACCGTGTACTCGCGCGACGAGCTGATCGAGACGGTCGCCGCGATCATGCGCACGGTCGAACCCGACACCATTCGCACGCTCGATCTCGCCGCGAGCCACGGCTACGACCACTCCGATCACATGATCGTCGGCGCGCTGACCGGGCTCGCGCTCGCTCGCACCACGCTCGATCCTGACCTCATCACCTATCGCGGCTACAACACCTCGAGCGAGCCCGCAAACAAGCTGCCCGCAGTGTTCGCCTCGGTGCACGAGGTGCTCGCGCACTACGAAGCGTGCGCCACGAACTGCGGTGCGGAGTGCGGCACGCCATGCACCGAGATCGAGCCGAGCCACGACACCTGGCTCGGTCGTCGCTATGCGGTCGGCTTCCGCAAACAAGCGCGCGGTCAGCTCCGTGCTGGCTCGCAATGCCTGACCGGTGGCGGCCTGAGCGATTGCGCGACTGCCCCGAGCTTCGCGCTCGCGCACGGTCAGCTCGTCGGCGGTAACGGTTGCCTCGCGATCGATGGGACCGGCACGCCCGTCCTCGCGCCCTGCGATCGAGCCGACCCGGCGCAGCGGTTCTTGTTCGACGACGAAGATCATCTGTGGTCCGGGCTCGCGCCCGACTTCGGTCCGTTGCTCGACTACGCGCACATGCGCTGCATGGTCCCGAATGCCGACCACACGGTGACCACCGCGACATGCGGTGGCCCCGACACGCCGCGATGGCAATGGGCACCGGTCCTCGCATACACGGCGCGCGCGAACCTCGGGTTCTCCACGACCGGCCGCGCGGTCCGGCTCGGCGATCTCGATGGCGATGGCCTCGCGGATCTGTGTGCGGTCACGGCGACCGGCCTGCTCTGCGCGCCGGGCGCCGGGGATGGCACCTTCGCGCCTGCGATCCGGATCGATGATCCCTCGGCGCCGCTCGCGATCGATCCGCAGAGCCTCACGATCGGCGATCTCGATCGCGATGGACTTCCCGATGCGTGCGGTCGCGATAGCGCCGGCGTGCTGTGCGCGTTGTCCTCGGCGCACTTCACGACCACGCGGTTCAGCTCGAATTTCTCCGATAGCGATGCGCGCCCGACGACCTCGAGCTCGCTCGCGATCGCGGACGCCGATGGCGATGGTACGCACGATGTCTGTGGGATCGCCGCGGCGGGCGTGGTGTGCACGTCGGGGCTCGCCGCATTCGACAAGACCGAGCTGCGCTCGTCGTGGCCCGCGATCGGCAGCGCGGTGCTGCCGCGCGACCTCGACGGCGATCAGCGTGCCGATTGGTGTGCGCTCACCGATACCGGTCCCGCGTGTAGCCTCGCGGCCGAGGCTGCGCTCAGCACCGATGGCGCCGCGTGGGGTTTCTCGATGAACAACGTCATCGACACGTTCCAGGCCGGTCTCGATCTCACCGACATCGCTGATCTCGATGGCGATGGCGATGGCGATCTGTGCTCGCCGCTCGCGGACACGATCAGCTGCGCGCGCAGCAACGGCCGCGGCTTCGGCCCCCGCACCACCGTGGCCGTCCTCCCCGATGGAGCGAACGCGAGCGCGCTGTGGCTCGGCGATCTCGATGGCGATGGTCGCGCTGACGCGTGCGTCGATCTGGGTGACCAGATCGCGTGCGCTACGCTTTGATCTGCTTGGCGAGCTGCTCGAACCGCTCGAGCACCTCGCCCGCGACGTTGCGCTGATCGAGCTGCGCGATGTGGCGAATCCCGGTCGGCGAGGTGATGTTGAGCTCGGTCAACATGCCACCGATGATGTCGAGCCCGACGAAGATCTGGCCGTGCTGCGCGAGGAATGGCGCGAGCTCCTTGATGATGTCTTGCTCGCGCGCGGTGATCGTGGTCTTGACCGCGCGACCGCCGACGTGGAGGTTGCCGCGCGCCTCGGCCGAGCCCGGCACGCGCAGCACCGCCCCGACCGGCTCGCCGGCGCACAGGACGATCCGCTTGTCGCCCTCGGTGACCGCGGGCAAGAACGCCTGCGCGAGCGTCCAGCGCGTGCCCGCGCTCGTCGAGGTCTCGATGATCGAAGACGCGTTCGGATCGCCATCGCGCACGACGAAGATGCCAAGGCCACCGAAGCCATCGACCGGCTTGACGACGATCGCGCCGCCCTGTTCCTGCTGGAACTTGCGAAGCCGCTCTGGCGAGCGCGTGACGATCGTCGGCGGCGTGAGGTGCGGGAAGTTGAGCACCGCGAGGTGCTCGTTGAGCTCGCGCAGGCCGCGCGGATCGTTGACGAGCAGCGTCTTGCCGCGCGCGTGATCGAGGATCCAGGTCGCGTGCAGATAGTTCACGTCGACCGGCGGATCCTTGCGCATCATCACGATGTCGAAATCGCCGAGCCGGCGTGCCGCGCGCTCGCCGATCGTGAAGGCCTGCGCCGGCATCGCCGCATCGATCACCTTGGTGGGGACCGCATCGACGACCGCATCGTTGCCCTCGAGGCCGAGGTGCTCGAGCTGGCAGGTCCAGATCTCCCAGTCGCGCGCCGCCGCCTCGAGCATGAGGCCGTACGACGTATCGCCAGCGAGCCCGAGCTTCTCGAGAGGATCGAGGATGAACAGTGCCTTCACGCCCGCCACTCTAGCCCAGCTGGCCGAGGCCGGCTCGCTGCTAGCGCCGGATCGCGCCGTGGGGCGTGCCCTCGCTGTAACCCGCGGAGGTCTGGACACCGACCTCGGCGCGCTCGTGAAACTCCGCGAGCGTGCGGGCACCGACATAGGTGAACGCGGACTGCACGCCCGTGATCATCTCGACGAGCAGCGCGCCGACGCTCTCCTGGCCTTCGCGGATGTAGATCCTCGAGCTCGAGATGCCCTCGCGGAAGAAGCCCTTCTTCGCGCGCTCGAACGCATCTTGATCGCCGTGGCGATCGCTGACCGCGCGCCCGCTCGCCATGCCGTAGTTCTCCTTGAACAGCAGGCCATCCTTGTCCTCTTTGACATCCCCGGGGCTCTCGTACGTCCCGGCGAGCGCGGTCCCGATCATCACGCGCGCCGCGCCCGCCGCGAGGTAGAGCGCGATGTCGCGCGGATGCTTGACGCCACCATCGGCCCACACGTGCTTGCCGCGCGCGCGGGCTTCGCGCGCGCAGGTCAAGACCGAGGTGAAGGTCGGCCGGCCGACGCCGGTCTGCATCCGGGTCGTGCACATCGCGCCCGGTCCGACGTTGACCTTGACCACATCGGCGCCGGCATCGAGCAGGGCCTTGGTGCCCGCGGCGGTGCAGACATTGCCCGCGATCACCGGGACGCGACCGGCGACGATCGCCTTGACCGCGGCGATCGCATCGAGCATCCGGCGCTGGTGACCGTGGGCGGTATCGAGGACGATCGCGGACACCCCGATCTCGACGAGCTGCGCCGCGATCGTGGGCGCCTGAGCCGAGATCCCGACCGCGGCAGCGACCATGAGGTCACCGCTCGCCGAGAGGGCCGGTCGCAACAGCTCGAGGCGCACGGCATCGTTGCGCGTGATCACCCCGACCAGCCGGCCCTCGTCGTCGAGGACCGGCGCGGCCTTGACGCGGGCGTTGTCCATCTGGAGAAAGGCATCGCGATTCGCGACGCCGACCGGGAACGAGATCAAGCGAGGCGTCATCAGCGCCGAGGCCAGCGTGTACTGATCGCGATCGCGCAGATCCGAGTGCGTGATGATGCCGAGCGGCCGGCGCTGATCGTCGACCACGACCACGAGATCGTGCGCGCGCTTCCGGATGATGCCCTGGACATCGCGCAAGGTCGCGCGCGGCGAGACCTCGAGCGGCGTGTCGTAGCGCGCATCGGCCGCGTGAATGTGCTTGACGATCCGCTCGACCGTCGCGAGCTCCATGTCCTGCGGCAACACGCCGAGGCCGCCGAACCGCGCCATGGTCTCGGCCATCCGCTTGCCGGTCACCGCGTTCATGTTCGCCGAGACGATCGGATGCGAGCCGCCCGCAAAATCGGGTGGCGACAGATCGGTGTCGAGCCGCGACTCACCGGCGAAGTAGCCGGGGTTGATGAACACGTCATCGGTCGAGAGCTCGAGCTCTTCGTCATGAGCGGGGTGGAGGTAGCGCACGTGCGCAACCTACCCCAACCGGTCGCGTTCTACAGCTCGAGCTTCACGCGCTTGGGGAGCAGCGCCCGCGTCTTGGCCGGGTTCAAGCGCGACCACTTCGCCTTGACCAGCCGCAGGTTCGGCAGGGTCGCGATCTCGTCCGGCAGCTTCGTGATCTTGCCCGCCGATTGGAGCTCGAGCACCTCGAGGGACTTCATGCCCGCGATCGCGGCGGGCACCAGCTTGATCGAGCCGTTGCCGATCCGTAGCTCGCGGATCTGGTCGTGCGCGCAGACGCTCTCGGGGATGCTCTGCATGTTCTTGCCGTTGCCGAGGTCGAGCCGGCGGAGCTTCTTCAGCTTCAAGATGCCGTCCGGGATATCCTCGAGCTCGGTGCCCAGGAGCGACAGCTCCTCGAGGTTCGTCAGCTCGAACACGACCTTCGGGACCTTCGCGAGCGGATTGAATCCGAGCTGGAGCTCGGTCAACCACGCCTTGGCCTTCGCCAGCGAGGCAGGTAGATCGGTCAAGCTGCAGCCCCAGAAGCTCAGCCCGGTGAACTTGTACGCCGAGCGCCGTGCGGTCAGCTCCTTCGCGAGCGCGCCCGGCACCACGTGGAGGTTCGTGGATGTCGCGGCACCGTGGGAGCCATGCCACTCGGTATAGATCTCGCCGAACGAGAGCTCGGTCTTCTTGTCGCGCTTCGCGTTCGCGATCACGAGATCGAGGATCTCGCCGCGAAACTCCGCGTCTTCCGCGAACGGAACCGAGAGCGCCTGCCACGTGTGAAACGCGATCGCCTTCGCGACCGCCAGGCGCAGCGGATGATCGAGCTCGCGGATCCGGTGGTCGAGCTCGTGGGTCCGGTTGCCGATGCCCTTGAACGCAGCCGCGAACGCGCGGGCACCGGCGACGTGCTTGTCGACGAGCTGCTTCGCCCGCTTGCGCAGATCACCACCACGCGGATGCGCCATGCTCGAACGCGCCGCGTACGCGATCGCGACGAGCTCGGCCGAGACCTCAGCGTCGAAGGGTGGCCCTCCGGCCGCGAGGGCCGCGAGCGTCTGATCGTCGTCGCCGGTCCGAAACGCGGCCACCGCCTTCGAGCCGAGATCCGGCGCCGCGGCGACGAACTTCTTCACTGCGCGGTCGCCGGCGGAATCGTGACGACGGGCCCCGAGTCGGCCGCCGGCTCGTCGCCGCCGACCTGGACCTTGGTCGGGAGCAAGTGCTCGAGGCCGTGCTTGCGCAGCCGGTAGTAGAGCGTCGAGCGATTGATCCCGAGCATGCGTGCCGCACTCGCGATGTTGCCGCGCGATTTCTCGACCGCGGCGACGATCTCCTTGCGCTCGCTCTCGAGCAGGCGCTCCGCGAGGCTGCGGCCATCGTCGGTGACGACCGGCGCCGACGGCGCGGTGGTCACGATCACCGGCACCGCGCCCGAAGGCGTGTTCGAGTGGGTCGCGGCGCGGCGACCGAAATCGAGATGCACCGAGGCGAGTGGCGCGCCGCGCGCGAGGATCATCGCGCGCTCGATGATGTTCTCGAGCTCGCGCACGTTGCCCGGCCAGTTGTACTCGCGCAGCTTCGCCATGCCATCGGGCGTGAGGCCCTGCGGCGGCGTGCCCATCTGGCGCGCGAACTTTGCCGCGAAGTGGTTCGCGAGCACCGGCAGATCATCGAGCCGGTCGCGCAGCGGCGGCAGGTTGATCGGGAACACGTTGAGCCGGTAGTAGAGATCCTCGCGGAACTCGCCTTCCTCGATCATCTTCTCGAGGTTGCGGTTCGTCGCCGAGACCACGCGGACATCGACCTTGATGGTCTCGTTGCCACCGACGCGCTCGAACTCGCGCTCCTGCAGCGTGCGCAGCAGCTTGATCTGGACCTCCATCGGCAGGTCGCCGACCTCGTCGAGGAACAGCGTGCCGCCATCGGCGAGCTCGAACCGCCCACGCCTCCGCTCCATCGCGCCGGTGAAGCTGCCCTTCTCGTGACCGAACAGCTCGCTCTCGAGGATGCCGGGCGCGAGCGACGCGCAGTTGACGCGCACGAACGGCTTCTCCTCGCGCGGCGAGTTGATGTGGATCGCGTGGGCGACCAGCTCCTTGCCGGTGCCGGTCTCGCCGCGCAGCAGCACGGTCGAAGCGGTCGGCGCGACTTGCTCGATCTTGGTGAGCACCTCGTTGAGCGCCGCGCTATCGCCGATGATGTTGCCGAAATCGAACTCGCCGTGGAGCTGCTGGTTGAGGTAGCCGGTGTACTCGGAGAGCTGCGCCGCGAGCCGCTTGTTCTCGGCCTGCAGGTGATAGCGCTCGAGCGCGTACTGCAGGACGCCGCGACCTTCTTTGGCATCCCACGGCTTGGTGATGTAGCGATAGACCTGGCCGAGGTTGATCGCCTCGATCAAGACGTCGACGTCGGTGAACGCGGTCAGGATGATGCCGACCGTCTCGGGAGTCTTGTTGCGGACCTCCCGGAGCAGCTCGACGCCGGTCATCTTCGGCATCCGCTGATCGGTCACGATCACCGCGACGTCTTTTTCCGCGAGGATCGCCAGCGCCTCGGGCCCGCTGGTCGCGGTGAGGATGTCGAACGTCTTCCGGAAGTTGAACCGGAAGGCGTCGAGGTTGTCCTGTTCGTCGTCGACGACGAGGATCGGGTACCGCTTGACGTCTAACGTCATGAACTCCATTTGAGGTACCACGTTTCTGGGGAGATTTCGGGGTTCACCCTGGTCCCGCATGTAGGAAATTGGCGGCCGAAACCGGCGTCCTCTAGCATTTATTAAATGGCCACTGCTCGAGCACGAAGTTGGCGCCGCGTCCCGGCAAAGACCCCCAAGCCGCTCCGCAAGCCCATGGCGATGGCGCGGAGGGTGTCGCTGTTCGAGCGCACGGTCACGATCCGGCTCGCACCGATCGCGGTCGACCTGCTCCACCAGGCCGCCCGGGTGCTCCACGAGGGCTCGCTCGAAGGCAACGCCTACGCTGGCTCGACGATGATGACCGTCGATCTGGCCACGACCCGGCACGCGATCAGCGATCCGCCGGATGCCTCGACCGCCCAGCGCGTCGCCCTGCTCTACGCCTCCGACGAGCGCTGCCGCGCCCACGCGCGCCGGGTCGCCCTCGCCGAGGCCAAGCGCGCCGCGGGCTGCGAGCTGTCCGCACCGAAGTTCGATATCGAGAGCAGCGCACGTGGTGCCGAGCTCTATCTCAGTCTCAACGTCGAAGCCGCCCGGAGGATCCCATGATCGAGCTGTACAGCATTCGCGATGTCGCCCGTATCCTCGCCGTTCAGGAGTCGCGCCTGCGCTACTGGATGCAGACCGGCTTCGTCGGTCCGACCGTGCGCAAAGGCGGGCGGTTCTACTACACGTTCAGTGACCTCGTCGCCGTGAAGTCGGCCAAGGACCTGCTCGCCGCGGACGTCTCGCTGCAGAGCGCGCGCAAGGCGGTCGAGTCGCTCAAGAAGGTGCTGCCTCACGAGACCAACCCGGCCTCGCGGCTGCGGCTGTGCTCGGATGGCTCGACGATCGTCGCGCTCGCCGACGACATCGCGTACGAGCCGATCGGCGGCCAGATCGTGATGGCGTTCTCGCTCGCGTCTTTCGGCGAGCACGTCGCCGACGTGCTCTCGATGCCGCGCGTCGATCCTTCGGCAGCACCGGCCGAAGAGATCACCGATTCTCCGACCGAAGCGAACGGCGGCACGACCGCGTATCGCCACTTCGTCGAGGCATGCGCCGCCGAAGATCGCGGCGATTCCGAGACCGCGGAGCACCTGTTCCGCCAGGCGATCGATCTCGAGCCGAACATGTCGGCCGCGCTCACGAACCTCGGTAACCTGGTCTATCGCCAGGGCGAGCTCGAGGAGGCTAGGCGCTACTACGAGCGCGCGCTCGACCACGATCCGTCGCAGGCCGAGGCACGCTACAACCTCGCGAACGTGTTCGAGGACCTCGGCGAGACCGAGCTCGCGATCGCCGAGCTCCGTCGGGTGTGCGCGGCGTGCCCCGACTTCGCGGACGCGCACTACAACCTCGGCATCATGCTCGTGCAGGTCGGCGGCACCACGCAGGCCAAGCAGCACCTCGAGCGCTACCTCGAGCTCGATACCGGATCCGATTGGGCCGGCCACGCGCGCGGCTACCTCGACCAGATCGCCGTGTAGTCCGCGTTCAGTGGCCCCAGATCGCGAGGTAGTCGAACGCGACCGTCATGTCGCGCGCCTCGAGAAAGCCATACGCGCCGCGCGCGGTCGGAATCTGCAGCGTCGCGGTGCCACTCAGCCCGCCGGTGACCGTGACCGTGTCGAGCTGGTTCGCGGTCGGATCGATGTCGACGACGTAGTGGTAGGTCAGGCCCGTGATCGTCGGGGTCCCGAAGCTCTCGTCCGCCGTGGCGTTGGTCGATTCCTCCTTGAGTTGGAGATGGGCGTCCTGGCCGGGACCTTGATACATGTTCGCGAACACGTTGGGGCACGCTGCGTAGCGACAGTTCTGGCTGTACCAGACGCCCGCGTAGTGGATCGAGCTCGCGCTCGCGTCGATCACCGTGAACTGGATCTCGACGCGCGTCGCATCGACCGGCATCGCGAAGTGCGCCTGACCGACATCGCTGAGGGTTCCAAGGACGAGCGTATCGTTGGCGAACACGTACTGCGAGACGTACTGGTCGTAGCCCGAGGTCGCTTCGGAGGCGTGCGGCTCGAACAGCACGAGCTTGTCGCCCGGGGTGGTGGGATTCGGATCACACGCATCGCCGACGCCATCGCCATCGCTATCGGCCTGCAGCGGGTTGCTGTCGGCCGGGCAGTTGTCGCACGCATCGCCGACCCCATCGCCGTCTTCATCGTGACCGCCGCACGAGGTCGAGCCACCGTCGCCGTTGCTGCCTCGGCCGGTCGAGATCGAGTCAAAGCTCAGCCGGCCACAGCCAGCGAGCGCCACCACTACGAGCAACCGCACGAGCTCCAGTCTACGGGATCGGAGCGGCGACGGGATGCCCTCAGAAGCCCTCAGAAGCCGTGGATGCCGACCTTGACGAGCATGTACGTGTAGACGTAGGGCGCGATGAAGAGCACGGCATCGATCCGGTCGAGGATGCCCCCGTGGCCGGGGAGCAGCGAGCCCGAGTCCTTCACGCCGGTCGAGCGCTTGATCAGCGACTCCGCGAGGTCGCCCATCTGGCCGAGCATGCCGCCCGGAATCGCGAGCGCGAACACGTCGACCCAGCTCATCCAAGTCGCGAAGAACAGCTTCAAGATCGCGACGCCGAGCACCGAGCCCGCGAGCCCGCCCCACGCGCCGGCCCACGTCTTCTTTGGCGAGACCGCCTCGTAGAGCTTGGCCTTGCCGAGGAACCGCCCCGCGAAGTAGCCGCCGGTATCGGCGACCCAGGCGATCAGCAGCACGATCAAGACCGTGTCGCCGCCCTGGTTCGGATCGATGAGCTTCAACTTCGCGAGGTACATCAAGAGGAACCCCGCGTAGAAGATGCCGGTCACCGTCGCGGCGAACCGCGCCGCGACGGTCTGGATGTCGCGGAACTTGAACAGGTACCAGAGCCCGGTGGCGACGACCGCGAAGCCCGCGGCGATCGTGCCGCCCTCGATCGAGACGTAGTTCAGCGAGCTCGGGCTGTGCGTGCCGAGCGTCGCTCGGAGCGCGAGCGGGCTGAGCCAGTAGAACAAGAAGATCGAGAGGCCGCCGAGCACGAGCGCGGCGCGGCGATCTTCCTTCGGCAGCGTCATGCCGAAGAACTCGCTCATCGCGAGCAGCGAGCCGACGAAGATGATCGCCAGCGTCGGCTCGGGCCGATGGTAGTGGAGCACCAACAGGAGGATCGGCACCGCGACGACGGCGACGAGGAAGCGCTGTGCGAGATTGCCGAGGGCCAAGAGGCGGCCAGCTAACTACACGTCCGAGGAATCGGCAAGCTGTGCGGACGTCAGGCCGAACCTACGCTCGCGTGTGCCGTAGGCCTTGAGGCATTCGTACAGGTGTGCTCGGCGAAACTCGGGCCACAAAACGTCCACGAACATCAGCTCGGCGTACGCGACTTCCCACAACATGAAGTTCGAGATCCGCTGCTCGCCGGAGGTCCGGATCAAGAGGTCGAGCGCCGGTAACTTCGCGGTCGGCAGGTACGAGCCGAGCTTGTCGGCATCGAGGTCCTCGACGCGCAACGTGCCCGCGACGATCTCTCGCGCCGCGGCCCGCGCGGCGCGCGTGATCGATTCGCGCCCACCGTACGACAGCGCCAGCGTCAGCACCATCTTGGTGTTTCCCGCCGATGCAGTCCGCAGCTCTTCGAGCGGCTCGCGCACGAGGGCGGGCAGGCGCTCGATCTCGCCGAGCGCCTCGAGCCGGATGCCGTTGTCGAGGATCTCGGCGCGCTCGTCGATCACGAAGTCGCGGAGCAGCTCCATCAAGCCGGCGACCTCGTCGACAGGCCGCGCCCAGTTCTGCGACGAGAACGCATACAGCGTCAGCGCCTCGATGCCGAGCTCGCGCGACGCGCGCGTGATATCGCGAACGGTTTCCGCGCCCGCCTTATGCCCGGAAAGTCGAGGTTGGTCGCGCAACTGCGCCCAGCGCCCATTGCCATCCATGATGATTCCGACATGGCGTGGCAGGTCGGGCAAGTCGGTCGCGGTCATCGTTGCGGGTACTCCATTGATCTCGTAGGCTCGATGAAAGCCATGGGCATCTTTTCCAGACTGGGCACGCTGATCAAGTCGAACCTCAACGACCTCATCACGAAAGCCGAGGATCCGGAGAAGATGTTGGGGCAGGTGCTGCTCGAGATGCAGCAGCAGCTGGTCGAAGCAAAGAAGGCTGTCGCCATCGCGATCGCTGACGAGAAGAAGCTCCAGAAGCAGTACACGGCCGAGACCGACAAGTCGAAGGAATGGGAGCGCAAGGCCATGGTTGCCGTGCGCGCCGGCGACGACAACCTCGCTCGCCAGGCGCTCGCGCGCAAGCAAGAGCACGAGACGATCGCCACCCAGTTCCAACAACAGTGGGTCTCGCAGAAGCAGGCCGTCGAGAAGCTCAAAGACGCCCTGCGCCTCCTCAACAACAAGATCGAGGAAGCCAAGCGCAAGAAGAACATCCTCATCGCGCGCAAAAAGCGCGCGGAGGCGCAGCAGCAGATCGCCAACACGATGCAGGGCCTCGGCGATACCAGCGCGTTCGATACGTTCGACCGGATGGCCGAGCGCATCCAGCTCATGGAGGCCGAGGCCGAGGCAGGCGCCGAGCTCGCCGGCGAGCTTTCGGGCGACACGCTCGAATCGAAGTTCATGGCGCTCGAAGCGGGCCCCGGCGGCTCCGACGACGATGCGCTCGCCGAGCTCAAGTCCAAGATGGGCCTGCTCTCGGCACCGGCTGGCGACAACGCGAAGCAGCTCGCCTCCGGCGGGGTGGCGGGCGCACCGGCGCACGCGAAGGTCGATCAGAAGGCGGAGGACAAATCGGGTCCGACCGGCCCATCGCTGACCGCCGAGGATCTCAAGGAGCTCGAGGATCTCGATCTCTCCGACGTCGGCGGCTCGGACAAGAAGGCGTAGCGTCAGGCGTGACGCGGTTTGGGCGCGTGGCTGTGAATAACTGGCCACTGCCCGAAATAATCGCCAAGCAGTTTCGCTAGGTTGCGGCCGGAGCGAGCCGCTGGCCCCGAGGATCGGCCTTTGCACTATGCGTGGCCATGCGCTTCGCGTTGTCGGCTGCCTCGGTGTTGTTCGCGGGATTGCTCTCTTCTGCCGCCTTTGCCGACGAGGCAGCGCCGGCCCCCGCCCCGGCCCCGGCGCCGACCGCGCCCGCCGCGGCTTCGAAGAAGGTGCCGCTCCGCGTGGTTCGGGTGCTCTCCGAAACCCACCAGGCGCTGCTGTTCAACAAGGCCAAGAACACCCACGTCCTCGTCGAGATGGGTAAAGAGGTCGATGGCTACACCGTCGACGATATCGACGAGGACAGCGTCACGCTGACCCCGATCGAAGGAGGCGCGCAGGTCGTGCTTGCTGGACCCGATCCGTCGTGGCGTCACCACGGCGACAAGCCGTCGTCGGACCACACGCTTGCTCCAGCGCTCCGAGCTCCCGAAGATCCGTACGCCTCGGCCGCGCCGATGGACCCCTACGGCGATTCGACGATCCCGACGCCGATCACCGCTGGTGAAGGTGGCGTCCGGACGGCCGAAGCACCAGGCGCCTCGCCCGCGCCGATCCGGACGGCCGAGGCTCCCGGCTCGGCGCCAACGATCCTGTCGACACCCACACCCGTGATCACCGTCGTCGCGACGCCCGCTCCAACGCCGGTCCGTGTCGCGCCCGCGCCGGCACCTGCTGCGCCGGAAGACACCTCGTCCGCCGCGGCCTGGGGCAATGCCCCGACCCAGCCGACCCAGCCGGCGACCCCGGCGACCCCAACGGCCCCGGCGACCCGGACCGCGCTCACCGCGCTGGCCGAGACCGGCATCACGGTCACCGAGGCGACACCTGCGCTCGATTCTCCGACGCTGATCCCACGTACCGACATCACCGCCGCGCTCGCCAACTTCGGGGCCCTCGCCTCCTCGATCCGCGGCTCGTTCACGCCCACCGGCGCGAGGCTCGACGCCATCTCGCCGGACTCCCTGCTCGCCAAGGCCGGCCTTCGCAACGGCGATGTCATCACCTCGATCAACAACCAGCCGCTCCGCTCGCTCGACGACGCGGCGAACTTATATGCCCGTGCCGGCTCGATGAAGGCCGCGACGATCCTGCTCCAGCGTGCTGGCAAGCCCGTCACGCTCCGCCTCGCGTTCCCGTAATGCGTTAGGATGAGCGGGTGGGAGCTGTTCGGCTCGAGCTGCGGCTGGGCAGCCATTCAGAGTGGATCAAGATCTTCGATCCGCGCGATTGGACCGTCTTCGTTCCCACGCCCGAGGACGAGTCGATCGACAACGGCTCGACGCTCCGCATCGATCTCGATGTCGGCGGCTGGCTCGTCACGTTGCGCGGCACCGTCGTCGGCACCCGCGATGATCCGCCGGGCGTGACCGTCGCGCTCGGCGCGACCGAGCGCGAGAAGATCAACTACCTCAACGGCTTCGTCCGCGGTGGCCTGCTCAACCTGCGCGAGAAGCGCCGCCTCCCGATCCGGCTCTCGGTCACCTACGGCGCCGTCGAGGGCCCGGCGAACACCTTCACCAAAGACATCAACGAAGAGGGCCTCTTCCTCTTCACCGACAAGCCGCTGCCCGAGACCTCGCAGATCCACATGCTCGTGACCATTCCGGGCAAACCAAACCCACTGTCGCTCGTCGGCAAGGTCTCCCACACGATCCTCGCGATCGACGACGAAGCACCCGGCATGGGCATCGTGTTCTCGCTCG
The DNA here is from genome assembly GCA_025357755.1 of Kofleriaceae bacterium. GTDB lineage: Bacteria > Myxococcota_A > Polyangia > Haliangiales > Haliangiaceae > JABFXX01. The sequence goes on from JANXOP010000330.1 coordinate 21,629, forward strand.
ACGACGCCCAGCGCGAAGCCCTGCTCGCCGTGATCAAAGAGCTCGAAGCCGCGCTCGATCAGGGAGCGCTCACCGGTGCCGCCCTCGAATAGGGACGGTAACTCGTTAGTCACTTTACGCCCGCTAACCACCTGGATTCACATCCACGCAGAGGGACGGTAACTCGTTAGCCCTTCATCGCCCGGTTCCGGCCGCTGTGCTTGGCCGCGTACAGTGCCTTGTCGACGCGCTCCACCATCGTCTTGGGTTCGTCGCCCTTCGACCAGCCGACCACGCCGACGCTCATCGTGAAGCGCAGCTTCTTCGCGGCATCGATCGTCCAATCGGTGGTCTCGAGGTCCTCGACCAGGGCCTTGGCCTTCGTGTACGCCGCGCGCATCGCGGCCTTCGGCAACAGCACCGCGAATTCCTCGCCGCCCCAGCGCGCGATCAGGTCGTCGCGACGCACGCGATCGCGCAGGAACGTGACGAGCGATTGCAGCACGCGGTCACCGACCGGGTGGCCATACGTATCGTTGATCACCTTGAAGTGATCGATATCGGCGAGCAGCAGCGAGAACTCGCCGCCCGTGCTCGCGGCCAAGACGCAGCGGCGCTGCAATTCGTCGTCGAAGGCACCGCGATTTGCGGCCCCCGTCAGGGCATCGGTGCGCGCCGCACTCGTCGCGGTCTCGACCCGGCTACGGAGCGTCTCGATCTCGGCCCGCAGCGCGGCATTGTTCTGGGTATCGGCAGCTTGGCGCTTCGCGACGGCGGTGCGGAGTGACGACACCTCCGTCGTGATCGCGGCACGCACGCGTTGCAAGTCATCGAGCCGCGACGCGGCTTCGAACCGCGAGCCGGTATCGAGGATCAGCTTGTGATAGGTCGCCGCACCGTGGCCGATGCCCGTGAGGCCGTCGGTGAGCACGCGGATGATCCGCCGCAGCTCGGCATCCTTGTTCGCGAGGTGCTCGCGCTCGGCGTCGGCAAACTCGAGGGTCGCGTGCTTCGCGACCGCGACGTGCTCGGCCACGCGCTCGGCATCGTCACCGCCACCGAGCCGACCGCGAAGCGTCGTCAGGGTTGCGCGCAGTGCGGGCGCACCGATCTCCTCGAGATCCAGCACCAGGGCCTGGACGCAATCGACCATCGCGAGCGCGGTCTCTTCGAGGACCTGAACCCGCGATCGCGAGCCCTCCAGCTCGACCGCCAGTGCGCCCCGCTCCCGCCGCTCCCGCAGACCTGCAATCAGACTCACGGTCGTCGAATCGGCCGGCCGACCGACGAGTCGATAGCGATCTACATTTTTGCTCGTAAGTGGCCAATATGTCACGGTGAACCCGTGGCACCTCGCACCCCGCCCGCGCGCCCGACGGCGCCGGTTACCTGGCGTGACGGCGTGCATCTCACCGGAACTCCGATCTGGTGCGATGCACGACGGCGGAGAGACGTGTGCTTCGTGTCGGCGGCCGATCGCATCGCGGTCGCCGAGCATGGCCAGTTGATCGCCACGCCGATCACGCTCGCGCTCCTCGCCCCGCGGATCGGCGGTGGGCTCGGCGCGGGCCACCTCGCGGTGCCACTGCGCCGGCCGTTCACGCTCGGCACGTTGCGGCTCGAGCTGATCCCTTCGGGCCGCGGCTACGGCGCCGCGGCGCTGCACGCCGATTCGCGCGGTCGCACCGTGCTCTACGCCGGCCCGGTTCGCACTGTCGATGATCGCGAGGCCGCCGAAGTGCGCACGAGTGATGCGGTCGTCGTCGCCGCGCCCTTCGGCGAGCTCCATCACACGTTCGAGCCGCTCGCTCGGATCGCGGGCGCCCTCGCGAGCTGGGCCGCGCACCAGCTCGCGACGAACGTGCTGCCGATCGCGGTGGTCGATTCGGCGCTCGACGGACTCGAGGTCGCGGTGCAGCTCGCCGCGCTCGGCGTGCCGCTCGCCGGTTCGCGCTCGCTGCGCGATGCCGCGCAACGGCTCGGCAACCTCGAGACGCTGCCCGAGCTCAAGGCGCCCGGCAAGGAGCCACGCTTGCTCGTGCGGGTCGCGAGCGACAAGGTCACGCTGCCGGCGAAGGCCGTGAGTGCGCTGGTCTCGGGTCGCGCGATCGACGGGCACCCCGGGTTCGCGCTCGGGTTCGCGTGGCCGTTCGCTGCGGGGCGCGCGCAGCTGCTCGCGTGGATCGAGCAGACCAAGAGCAAGGACATCTTCGTGACCGGCGCGTGTGCCGAGACGATCGTCGCCGCGCTCGGCAAGCGCGCGCGCTTACTCGGGCCACCTCATCAGATGACGCTCTCGCTCGGCGAAGCGTCATGACGCGGATCACCGTCCGCAATCGGCGCGACGGTGGGTGGTGGTGGCGGCTTCCGATCCTCGCCGTGATCTGGCTCGCGTTCGCGTTGCCGGTGATCGCGGGGCTCGTCGTGGCGACGACGCTGCGCCATTGGGCGCGCGACCTGCCAGAGATTCCGGATCTCGATGCGTGGCGCACGCAGGCGGCGCAGAGCTCGCTGATCGTCGCGGCCGATGGTACGCACCTCGCCGAGTTGCCGTTTCGCGATGGCGACGTGTTCGGCCATCGCACGCTCGCGCCGCTCGAGGCGATGCCGAAGCATCTCGTCGCAGCCGTGCTCGCCGCCGAGGATGTACGGTTCTACGAGCATCGAGGCGTCGACTACCAGGCGATCGTGCGCGCGAGTCTGATCAACTACAGAGTCGGGCGCGTCGTCGAGGGCGCCTCGACGATCACGCAGCAGGTCGCGCGCAACTTGCTCCCGCAAGACATCGGGAGCGCGCGGACCCTGCGGCGCAAGGTGCGCGAGGCGCTGCTCGCACGGAGGATCGAGAAGCGCTGGACCAAGCGCGATGTGCTCGAGACCTACCTCGATTTCGTGTTCCTCGGCGAAGGCTCGTACGGCATGCAGGCCGCGGCGACGGCGTACTTTGCCAAGCATGTCGGCGAGCTCACGCTCTCGGAATCCGCGATGCTCGCCGGGCTGATCCAGGCGCCGGGGCGGCTCAACCCGTATCGCCACATCGAGCTCGCGAAAGCGCGGCGCGACGAGGTGCTCGCGCGCATGCTGCGTGCGCATCTGATCGACGAGCCGACGCGAGCGGCCGCGGCGGCGGAACCGATCGTGCTTCGCCGAGCGCGCCCGGCCTACGGCAACAGCGTGCCCTGGTACGCCGAACAGGTACGCCAGCTGATCAAGGGCGCCCTGCCCGGCGAGCTCGCACGCGGTGGGCTGGTCGTCGAGACCGCGGCCCTGCCGGCACTCGGGACCGAGCTCGCGCGCGATGCGGTCGCGCAGGCGAAGCGCTGGGCCGCGCCCGGCGGGAAGATTCCGCAGATCGGCGCGCTGCTCTGGGATCACCGCACCGGCTACGTCGAGGCGCTCGTTGGCGGTACGTTGTGGGGTCACCATCGCGGCGGCGATCAATTCGATCGAATGACCCAGAGTTGTCGGCAACCAGGCTCCGCGTTCAAACCGATCATGTACGGCGCGGCGCTCGATCGCGGCGCGATCACGCCCGGCACCGCGCTGCGCGATGCGCCGATCGCCGAGTACGACGAGACGACGAACGTGCACTGGAAGCCGCACTCGAGCGGTAAGTTTCGCGGCGTCGTGCTCGTGCAGGATGCCTTCGCCGCCTCGTTGAATGCGCCCGCGATCGACGTGTTCGATCGCGTCGGACCGGAGCCGATCATCCGGCTCGCGCACAAGCTCGGGATCACGAGCAAGCTCGATCCGGTGCGTCCGCTCGCGCTCGGGGCTTCGTGCGTCAAGCCGATCGAGCTCGCGCGCGCGTTCGCGATCATCGCGCGCCATGGCTGGGCGGTCGCACCGCGCCTCGCGGTGCGCGTGCGGCGTGGCGATCACGTGATCTTCGATGCCGCGGTGCCCGAGGATCCGAACCTCGAAGCCGCGCGGCGTTACGATCGCTTCGCGGCGACCGCGGGCGCGGACCCCGCCGAGCGCGTCGGCGCCGCGGGAGGCCAGGTGCTCGACGAACGGATCGCGTTCCAGCTCACCGACATGATGACCGCGGTGGTCCAGCGCGGCACTGCCGCAGCCGCGGGCGCGACGCTCGGACGACCTGCCGCCGGCAAGACAGGGACCACGAACGAGAACACCGATGCGTGGTTTCTCGGCTTCACGGGGCGCGAGCTCGGCGCGGTCTGGATCGGGTTCGACGACCCCATCACGAAGCTCGGTGCGCAGGGCGATGGCGCGCACGCGGCGCTCCCACTGTGGATCCGCGCGATCCGAGCTGCCGAAGGTGCAAGAACGAGGATCTCGCTCCCCGGAGAACCGCCTTCGGGGATGCAACAGGTGGCGATCGACAGGGAAACCGGCCTGCTCGCGCCGCCCCGGACGGGAGGGCTCGATCTGTGGTTCCGGACCGGCACCGCGCCCACGGAGGTCTCGGGGCAGCCTGGCACATCACCTACTGACTTCGGCCGCACGACGCGAGAGTTCTAACGATGCTAAGCTCCGCAGGTGTTTGGCATCGGAGGAAGCGAGATCCTCGTGATCTTGGTGATCGCGATGCTCTTCTTGGGGCCCGATAAGCTCCCTGATGCTGCGAAGCAGATCTCCAAGGTCGTCCGCGATCTGAAGAAGCAATCGCGAGTGCTCCAACAGACTGTCGAGAACGACGAGCACATCGGCGGTGCGATCCGCGACCTCAAGTCCGCGCTCCGCGGCGACGAGATCCAGCCACGACCGATCCGCAAGCCGGTCAACAAGATCGAAGGCGACGGCCCCACGCCGCCGACCCCCGAAGAAGCAGCGATCGCCGCGGCTGACAAAGCGAAGCACGAAGCCGATCTGCTCGCCGTTCCGCACGAAGGCGAGCTACCGCCCGAAGTCGCCGTCGCGCCGATGGTCACGCTCCCGCCCGTCGCCGGCGAAGCCGACAGCCACGATCTCAAGGGCACGATGGATGCGAGCGAGCTCGCTGCCTTGATCAAGCCGCCCGCCGGCGAGACGACGGCTCGCGAACCTGTCACGGCAGATGAGTCGAAGCTGAAGCATGGCTGACGCGGACGAGAATCCAGAGAAACCGGCCGTCGAGCTCGAGGGCGGGCGCATGCCGTTCCTCATGCATCTCGTCGAGCTGCGCGATCGGCTGCGCAACGCCGCGATCGCGTTCGTGCTTGCGTTCCTCGTCAGCTGGTACTTCGCCGAGGGCATCTTCAAGTGGCTGCGTCAGCCGCTGTTCGACATCTGGTACCAGCACTGCACCAAGTCCGTCGTGATCGGCACCGAGCTCTGCATCGGCAAGGGCATCAAGCCCGAGATGGACTGGGGCCCGCCGAAGCTGATCTTCACGAGCCTCACCCAGCCGTTCTGGGTCGACATGTCCGTCGGCCTCTGGGCCGGCATCTTCATCGCATCCCCGGTCGTCTTCTATCAGCTGTGGAAGTTCATCGCGCCCGGCCTCTACAAGAAGGAGCGCCGGATGGGCGTGGCCTTCGCTGCATTCTCCGCGGTGTTCTTCGTGGCTGGTGCGCTGTTCTGCTTCTACTTCGCGCTGCCGCGGCTGTACGAGTTCTTCCTCGGCTACAACAGCGCGACGCTGATCTCCTTGCCGACGATGCAGGAGTACCTCGACATCACGCGTGACTCGATGCTCGCGTTCGGCGCGATCTTCGAGATGCCGCTGCTGATCTACTTCCTCGCGATGGTCGGCCTCGTGACCCACCGCAGCCTGTGGAAGTTCAGCCGTTACTTCATCGTCATCGCGTTCGTCGTCGGTGCGGTCCTCACGCCCGGTCCGGACGTGATCTCGCAATTCATGATGGCGACGCCGATGATCGTTCTCTACAACATCTCGATCCTCTTTGCCTGGCGCGTCACGAAGAGGCGCGAGGCAAAGGCGAAGCTCAACGAAGAGAAGTTCCGCGAGTAGCTAGCGGCGCTTCTTGTCGGGCTTGCGCTCGGAGACTTCCTTCTTGGGAGCCTCCCAGGCGGAGGGGGATCCCTGATGGGACACTCCGAGGCGAAGGCGACGCGTCGTGAACGAGACCCCGAGCTTGGGACGCTTCGTTGCAATCAGCATGAGTCCAGCGTACGAGCCGCGGATCTTCTGCTGCAACTTTTCCCGAGCCACTTTCGCGTGGCGAGATCTCTCCATGCGATGATGATCACGGGATGGCTGCCTATCACGTCTTCGTGGATGGCTCTGTCGACGCTTCGGCCGGTGGCAAGGAGCGGCTCGCGGTAGCGATCGCGGCTCACTACGGCCTGCCCGTCGCCGAGCTCCGCACGCGAATCGCGTCCGGACGGTTTCGGGTCAAAGGCAATGCGGACCGTCCGACCGCCGACACGTACGTGCGAGACCTCGAGTTGCTCGGCGCACGTTGTTCGATCGAGACCGCATCGGAGACGAACGTCTCGAAGACGCCGCTGCCGTTTCCCGCGATCACGCCGGTGATGCCAGCGATCGCGCGTACGACCAGTGGCAGCAAGAACTTTCAGAGCGGGTTGTCCGCCGCGTTCTCTGGCGAGCAACACGTCGGGGGCTTGGGCGCGCTCGACGATGACGGCACGGTGTTCAAGTTGTCCTCGGTCGATGGCATCGACGGCGCCGACGAGCCACCACCCGCTGCATCGTTCGCACCTCCGCCGAAGCCGAGCAGCGGTTCACCCGCGCCCAAGCCGATCGAGCGTGCCAAGCCCGCCGCGAGCGCCGAGCCGATCGACATGTTCGCGCCGCCCGATGCCGAGGACGACAACTTCCAGGTCCACCTCGCGCCCGAAGAAGAAACGCGCGCCGCGAACAAGCGCGTCAGCATTCCGCCCGCGACCGAGCCCGCGCCCCTCCCGCCCACGCGCCAATCGCGGCCGTCGATGCAAGCGCCGACGCTTCCCGTCGGTCCGCGGCCGAGTGGGCTCGCCGATCCAAAGACCCGCTTCGCGGCCGGGGTGATCATCGCGATCCTCGTCGGGTTCATCCCGGCGCACTTCGTCGCATCGCTGCGCGAGAAATCGGCGTATGCCGAGATCGATGCGAAGGTCGAAGAGGTCCAGAAGCAATCGGATGCTCCGGATACGTACGCCTCGCTCGATGCGTTTCGTGCGACGCAGCTCGAGCACAAGCTCGAGGACCGTCGTAACGCCGCGCTGCTCGCGATGTTGATCTGGGCCGCTGCGGGCGCGGGTGTCGCGTTCGTGTGGTTCAAGAAGATCGCGCCACCGGTCGCGTGATGCGTGCGCTCTTGCTGCTGTTGGTGGCCTGCTCGTCGTCGTCCTCGACCCCTCCTCCACCCGCCGCAGAACCGACGACGGTCCAACCGATCCGCGGTGAAGATGCGCCCGGCTCGTTCGGGCTCTACGTGCTCGCGCTGTCGTGGGCACCGAGCTTTTGCTGTGGTCATCCCGACAAGCAAGAGTGCGCGAACCTCGGCTCCGCCTACGCCGGCACGCACCTGACACTGCACGGCCTGTGGCCCAACTTCAGCGATGCCGAATCGCACGGCCGCGTCACGTACCCGCAGTTCTGCGGCACGTACGGTCACTGCAAGCAGCGCCACGATGCGAGCTGCGAGCCCGATCCGATGACGCTCCCCGCAGAGATGAAGGACCTCGGCCCCGGCTACATCGGCGACAACGATTTTCTCGCCGCGCACGAATGGCCCAAGCACGGCAGCTGTACGGGGCTCGATCCGAAAACCTACTTCGCCGCGGCGCTCGGCGCGATGAAGGCCATCCCGACTCCCGAATCGCTGCGCACGGCGATCGGCAGCACGGTGCCGCTCGCCGAGCTCCAGCATGCGTTCGGCATTCCCGTCGAGAGCGTGCTGCTCTCCTGCGACGCGAAGTGCCGGCTATCACAAGTCAGCTTCTGTCTCGCGCACGATGCGAAGGATCTGCCGACCCAGCCGCTCGCGTGTCCGACGAACACCACGAACGCGCAGTACGACAACGGCTGCGTCACGCGGGGCTGCGCGAACGTCACGATTCCGGCGGCGGGCAGCTGCGAGCTCGCCGAGAAGCGACCGAACCACGATGCGCGACCGCGGGGTCAGCACGCATGCAATCGTCCGGGGCAAGGGCCGTCGTGCGAGAGCAACGACAGCTGCGTCGCGGCCGGCTTCAACCGTTGCGCGCGATCCGGCTGCTGCACGTCGCAGCCGTGATGTGAGTAGCCTCCCTCGGGATTTTAGTCGTCGGTCGGTGGCGGCACTTTGCTCGACGCATCGTCGTAGCCTTCGCGCGCGCGCTTGTTGTCGGGATCGAGCTGCAGCGCCTTCTTGAAGTTGTCGGCCGCGACAGAGCTCTGGCCACTGTTCAAGTAGGCCTCGCCGAGCAACGTGTAGACGCGCGAGCTCTTCGGTGCGAGCCGCGCGGCCTTCTTGAGGTGCGCGATCGCGTCGCCGAACAGGCCTTGGCGCAAGGCGATCTCGCCCATGCCGGTGATCGCGCCGACGCTCTTGGGATCGAGCTCGAGGGACTTCTTGAAGCTCGCGGCGGCGCCGGCGGTATCGGCCGAGGCGAGCTGCTGCGAGCCGAGGTTTGCGAAGAACTCGGCCTTCTTCTCGGGAGACGCGGCGTCGCCCGGATCGGAGGTTCCGCCTGGGTTGTACGGATCTTGCGGGCCATCGGTGATGCCCGGCGTCGGCGTCGGCGTCGGTGTCGGCGTCGGCGTCGGCGTCGGTGGATTGGTCGTCGTCGGGTGACGACGCGAGGGATCGTCGACGCCGAAGTCGAAGTCGCTGGGGCCGCCCTTGCGATCGTGCTCGTGCGAGGTGACACCAGTCGTCGGGGTCGGTGTCAGGTGCGTGGTCGGGTTCGGCGCGTGGGTGGTCGCCGGGTGTGCGATCGCGACTTGCGCGGCATCGGTCGGCGCCAGCGCGACGCCGGCGTCGGCGACCGAATCGATCATCTGACTCGGTGCCGCATCCATCGTGATCGTCGCGACGGGTTGGGTGAGCGGCGAGCGCTTGGTCGTGTCGCCACCGCGCGTGAGCGCGAAGGCGAGACCACCACCGATGACCGCGACACCGAGCAACGCGAACAGCACGAGGCCACGCTTGTTGCTCGCAGGCGCGTCGTACATCGACTCGGTCCCGCTCGGCGAGATCACCTCGCGGGCGCGCTTCTTCTTGGCCTCGCGACCGCGGTGGTCGTCGAAATCGTCGTCGTGATCGGCCGCGGCCGCGGCGCGCTCGCCCTCTTCGTACCAGGACGCACTCGATTCGCCGATGCCGCCGTTGCCGTGCGAGCTCGTGCGCTTCGCACGCCCCGCGGGCGCTGACCTGTCGTTGATGATCGGCGCGGCAACCTTGCCGCTACTCGCGTGGTTCGGGCGCTCGATCTTGTCGGTGACGTCGTACTTCGGGCTCTCGATCGCACCCGCGACGGCGGGCTGCGTGGCGACGGCGGGCACCACGGGCACGCCCACTTGCGGGGTGCCGGTGCGCTTGCGCTCGACCGGAGGCGCGATCACGACGGCCGCTTCGGGCTGCGTGGGGGCCGGAGGAAGCGGCGGTAGCTCGCGCTGATGATCGCGCTCCATCTCGGCGGGTTGCGACATGCCCATCTTCAGCATCACGCGTGACACCGACGGAGGCGGCACGCTCTCGCGGCGACGCGCGACTTCGTCGTCCATCACCTCGCCGGTCTCGAGGCCGCGGCGGAGCGCTTCGACCATGCGGGTGGTCGTGGCGAACCGGTTCTCCGGATCCTTCGCGAGCATCTTGGTGACCGCGGCTTCCATCCACAGCGGGATGCCCTTGCGGCGCGTCGGCAGCGGCGCCGGAATGTCGGTGACCTGCTTGGTGAGGATGTCGAACACGCGGTTGCCGGTGAAGGGTGGCGAACCGGTGAGCATCTCGTAGGCGACGCAACCGAGCTGGTAGATGTCCGCGCGACGATCGATGCGATCACCACGCGCCTGCTCGGGCGACATGTAGCGCGGATCGCCGAACGTCATGCCGAGGCTCGTCGACGCGGCTTGCGCATCGGTCTCGACGAGCTTGGCGAGCCCGAAGTCGAGCAGCTTGATGAAGTTCGCCTTGCCGCGACGCACGGCGAGATAAACGTTGCGCGGTCGCAGATCGCGATGGACGTAGCCGATCGCGTGCGCCTCCATCAGCGCTTCTCCGACCTGGATCAAGATGTCGGCGGTGCGTTCGATCGAGAGCGTCTTCTCGGCCGCGAGCACGTGATCGAGCGTGTCGCCCTCGAGCAGCTCCATCGCGAGATAGAGCCGGCCATCGAACGTCCGGCCGAAATCGTGGATCTCGACGATATGCTCGTTGTCGATTTCGGCGACCGTGGTCGCTTCGCGACGGAACCGCTCGACGGCGAGGTCATCGCGCGAGAGCTCGTTGTGGAGCACCTTGATCGCGACCTTGCGGCGCAACGTGACGTGCTCGGCGCGATAGATCGTGCCGGAGCCGCCTTGTCCGATCAGCTCCTGGACTTGGAAGCGCTCGACGAGCAACTTGCCGACAAGCGGGTCATGCCCGGCATCGCCCGATTCGCGGAGCTTGGGCCGCCCGCAATTCGGGCAGAACAGCGCGCTCTCGGTGTAGGCGTGTTTACAGCCAGCACAGGTGATCGAAGCCGTGGTCATGTCATGAGCGGGCATAAGTCGCCTGACGGACGACTCGCCGATCATAGCGCATGCTCCAGCCCCGGGCTTGTTACGAAAACCTACGGCTTTTCGGTTTTCTTGAGCGCGTCGGCCAGCTCGGCCTCGGTCACGAGCTGCTTCTTCACCAGCAGCTGGCAAAGGGCTAAAAAGCGCGTCTCGAGGTCTGGTCCCATCAGCGAGGAGAGCGGAATCTGAGCGGTCACGCTCACTTCGGACTCGGAATCGTGGTGGATGCGGATCGGCCCGGTCCGGGTCTTGGTGACGAACAAATTGTCCCGGCGCGAGACCACGGCGGTCGAGAATTGCTTGTAGCCTTTCTCGACGAGCTCCTCGATCGCGGACAACGGGAGTGCGGTGACCTCGATCTCGCACGCCGCGAGCTGTTCGAGCTCGAGGATCGCGGAGGTGTCGGTGGGGTCCGCCATCGCGATCCGCAGGACCTTGGTCTGGCCGTCGAGCGAGAGCGAGAGCGGCAGCACGCGCAGCCGGGCGCAGATATCGCGCGCGACCATGCGCAGCGCCTCGGGGTCGACCTCGATATCGCCCGGATCGATCAGCGGCACGCGGGTCTGCTTGCGCAGCGCACCGATCAGCGCGACCTCGTCGACCTTGAGCTCGTGGACGAGGACGTGGATGAGCGGCTGCTGACGCGTCGCCGCGATCCGGCCGGCCTTCACCGCCTGATCCTTCGTCACCAACCCGGCCTCTATCGCGATTTCCGCGAGCGTCTTCATCTAACGTGCACCCGACAAGATTCGAACCTGTGACCTTTGGCTTCGGAGGCCAACGCTCTATCCAGCTGAGCTACGGGTGCGGAAGGGCCCTTTTTCTAGCGGTTAACGCTCTCGGGCACAAGGGTGGTTGTTAGAATGGCCCATGGCAATCGACTACTTACTGTCGGTGAAGTGTGAGCCCCAGCAGGGGCTTGGCGCCGAAAAGCTGGTCGAGCTCCACCGGACGAGGGTTTTGGCGCGTTCGGCCCTGTTGCACATGCGCGAGGACGGCGACGCCCGCGAGCCCCGCGAGATCGAGATCCAGCTGACGATGCGCAACCCGGGGGGCGACTCCGCTCGCGGCGTCACGCTGCAGGACCTGCTGAACGAGTCTGCCCCGCTCGATGCGGTCGCCGAGGCCTGCAAGAGCTGCCCGGCCGAGTTGCCCCGCGAGTTCGCGTGTCATCGCCGGATTCGCTATCCGATTCCGGAGCGCGTCGAGGAGTGGCTGATGGCGCAGCTGCCCTCGAATCTGCAATGCGCTGCCGGAGCGCTGCTCGTGCGTGGGCTCGGCGAGTTCAGCTGGGACGGCGCGCCGACCGCGAAGCTGCGCGCCGCGGGCACCACGTACTTCGAGAGTCGCGCTCCGTACGGCGTGCGCTGGGAAGCCGCGGACAAGAGCTTGATCGAGATGTCCTCCGATCAGCTGTTCCAGATGATGTTCCTCGTCGGACCGTTGAACCCCGCACACTGCTTGATGCTCGCGCTGTTCACCGGCGTGATCCCGCACGACACGAGCCTGCACGATCTCAAGGACGGCCCCGGTCGTCAGCGCGTGCTCGCCTCGGCGCACATCGCTTCGCACCCCGATCCCGAGATCGAACAGTTCGCGGCCTTCCTGCGCACGTTGGCGCTCGCCGCGAAGCTCGATGTCCCGATCCTCGTCGACGGCTGATAGACTCGCCGCATGAGTCGCAAGGAAGACGCGCTCGAGTACCACAGCCGTGGCCGCAAAGGGAAAATCGAGGTCGTCCCGACCAAGCCCTTGGTCAGCCAGATCGATCTGTCGCTCGCCTACACGCCCGGTGTCGCCGAACCGTGTCTCGAGATCCAGAAGAACGAGGACGCGAGTTGGGAGTACACCGCGCGCGGCAACCTCGTCGCCGTGATCTCGAACGGCACCGCAGTGCTCGGCCTCGGTGATATCGGCGCGGCGGCAGGCAAGCCGGTGATGGAGGGCAAGGCGTGCCTGTTCAAGAAGTTCGCCGACATCGACGTGTTCGACCTCGAGGTCAACGAGAAGGACGTCGACAAGTTCTGCGACATCGTCGCGTCGCTCGAGCCGACGTTCGGGGGCATCAACCTCGAGGACATCGCCTCGCCCGCGTGCTTCGAGATCGAAGAGAAGCTGCGCAACCGGATGAAGATTCCGGTCTTCCACGACGACCAGCACGGCACCGCGATCATCTCGGGCGCGGGCATGCTCAATGCGGCCGAGCTCGCACATAAAGACCTCGCGACGATGAAGCTCGTGGTCTCCGGTGCTGGCGCCGGCGCGATCGCGTGCGTCGAGTTCTTCTGCAGCCTCGGCATGTCTGCCTCGAACGTGATCCTCGTCGATTCGAAGGGCGTGATTCACCAGGGCCGCACGGATCTCAATCGCCACAAGGCGAAGTTTGCGATCCCCGATGACGGCCGGCGCACGCTCGCCGAGGCGATGATCGGCGCCGACATGTTCATGGGCCTGTCGGTCGCGGGCACCGTCAAGCCCGAGATGCTGATGGGCATGGCCGAGCGGCCGATCATCTTCGCGCTCGCGAACCCCGATCCGGAGATCGGTTATCCCGAGGCGATCGCGGCGCGCCCCGATGCGCTCGTCGCGACGGGACGCAGCGACTATCCAAACCAGGTCAACAACGTCCTCGGCTTCCCGTACATCTTTCGCGGCGCTCTCGATTGCCGCGCGAGCCAGGTCTCCGAGGCGATGAAGCTCGCGGCCGCGCACGCGCTCGCGCAGCTCACCCGCGAACCGGTACCCGATGCGGTGATCAATGCCTACGGCGGCAAGTCGCTCAAGATGGGCCCCGACTACTTCATTCCCAAGCCGTTCGACCCGCGCGTGCTGTGGTGGGTCGCACCGGCGGTCGCGCAAGCCGCGATGGAATCGGGAGTCGCGCGCATCACGTTCGACATCGCGGAGTACCGCGAGAGGTTGATGTCGAAGGGCTCGAACGCCGCGTACTCGATCATGCGCACGATCGGTCGCACCGCGCGGCAAGCGCCGAAGCGGATCGCGTTCCCGCACGCGGCGAATGCGCGGTTGCTCCGCGCCGCGCAGCAGATCGCGGAGGAAGGCATCGCGAAGCCGATCCTCCTCGGTCGGCAAGCCGAGATCGAGCAGCTTTGCAACGACATGTCGCTCGATCTGTTGAAGCGCGGCGCCGAGATCGTCGATCCGCGGATCGCCGTGCCCGCGACCTACGTCGATCGCCTCTACCAGTTGCGCCAGCGCAAAGGGCTCACCGCCTTTGCCGCGCAAGCGCTGCTCCAGAAGAGCGATTACTACGCGGCGCTCATGGTCGATCAGGGCGACGCCGACGGTTGCGTCAATGGCCTGCGCCTCAACTATCCCGAGACCGTCAAGCCGATGCTCGAGATCTTCGGGCTCCAGCCGCACTGCAAGGTCGCGGTCGGCATGTACATGATGGTGTTGCAGAACGCGGTGAAGTTCTTCGGTGACACGGTGTTCAACATCGATCCGGATGCCGAGACGCTCGCGAACATCACGGTCCAGATGGCCGATGCCGTGCAGGGCTTCGGCGTCGTGCCGCGCGCCGCGATGATCTCGTATTCGAACTTCGGCACGGTCCGGAGCGCGGGCGTCAAGAAGATCCAGGAGGCGCTCGCGATCGTCCGCAGGGAGCGGCCGGACCTCGAGATCGATGGCGAGATGCAGCCCGAGATGGCGCTCGATTCGGCCCGGCGCAAGCAGTACTACCCGTTCTCGCACCTGACGCGGTCGGCGAACATGCTGGTCTTTCCCTACCTCGATCCGGCCAACGCGTCGTATCAGGTGCTCAAAGAGCTCGGTGGCGCGTCCGCGGTTGGCCCGATCCTCCTCGGTCTCGGCAAACCTTGCGCGGCGCTTCAGAACGACGCGTCGGTCGAGGACATCGTCAACATGACCGCTTATGTAGTGCTCAAAGCGCAGCAGGTTCAGCCTGTGGCGTTGCAGTCCTGAGCCGCGCTAGAATTTACGGGTTGAGGGCGCCTTCACATTTCCGGCAGGCGAGCCTCTGCGCGCTGCTCCTGGCCGCGCGCGTCGCGGCGGCGGACGATGGCCTGGGCCTCTCGGCGACGACGCCGACGACGCACGACTACGATCAAGAGAAGAAGAGCCTCGGCGAGGTCGGCCTGTTCTTCGGCGGCTTCATCTCGAACTACTACCATCAGTTCTACGACACCTCGAAGTTCCCCGGCCTGACGCGCCCCGAGCTCCGGCGCGTCAGCCCCGAATTCGGCATTCGCTACGCGTACTACCTGGATTCGAACTGGGGCATCGAAGCCGAGCTGTCGATGATCACCGCAACGACGAAGGGCATGGACGTCGGCGGCACGGGGCCTGATGGCTCGGCGAAGATCTGGAACGCACGCGCGCAGCTGGTGTTTCAATACCCGCTCGCGAACGGGCTCGTACCGTTTGTGGCGGCAGGTTGGGGTCCGATGCACACCAGCTCGGATCTCCTCGGCAGCAGCACCCATTTCCCGGTTCATGTCGGCGCGGGTGCACGGTTCTGGATCACCGATTCGATCGCGGTGCGGATCGACGGTCGCTACTTGCGCGGTCCCTCGGAGCAAGCGCCGTACACGTTGAACGCGGGCTACGGCGAGTTCGGCGTCGGCCTCTCGTACGTGCCGAAGATCCGGCCATCGCGTCCCGAAGCACCGAAGATCGACGGCGATCGTGACGGCGACGGCATCCCCGATAGCCTCGACAAGTGTCCGAACGAGCCCGAAGACAAGGACATGTTCCAGGACGACGACGGTTGTCCGGATCTCGACAACGATCACGATGGCATTCCGGACGACAAGGACAAGTGTCCGCTCGATCCCGAGGACAAAGACGGCTTTCAGGACGAAGACGGTTGCCCCGATCTCGATAACGACGGCGATGGCATCCCCGACGCGAAGGACAAGTGCCCGAACGAGCCCGAGGACAAGGACGGCTTCCAGGATCTCGATGGCTGCCCCGATCTCGATAATGACGGAGACGGCATCCCCGACGACAAGGACAAGTGTCCGAACGAGCCCGAGACGATCAACGGGTTCCAGGACGAAGACGGCTGTCCGGATCGCGGCGACGCGCTCGTCGTGATGAGCCCCGATCGGCTGGAGCTCCTCGAAGCGCTGCCCTTCCGGGGCGAGAAGCCGACGAAGGCCGCGAACAACTTGCTCGGTCAGATCAGCGCGACGCTGCGCGCGCATACCGAGATCGTGCGGATCCGCGTGACCGTGCACGTCCAGCCGACCGATAACCCCGACAAGGATCAAGCGCTCTCCGATGCGCGCGCGAAGGCGCTCCGCGATTGGATCGTGGGCTACGGCATCGATGGCAAGCGCGTGGAAGCCCGCGGCTTCGGCGGCACCAAGCCGCTCGTGCCGAAAGAGCAAAAGGGCTCGACGTCGATCAACGAGCGGGTCGAGCTGATCATCCTCGAGCGACGCTGAGCGGTCGGCGGCGGCAAGGGCTACACTAGGCGCGTGCCGCCGGAGGATGCGTCGACAGAGATCCTTCCGGGGGAGATCCTGGCACGCGCGTCACCGCAGCTCGCGTTGATCGGCCGCACGCTCGGCAAGTTCGCGATCCTCGAGCGGCTCGGCCAGGGCGGCTCCGGCGAAGTGTTCCGCGCGGAGCAGGCGCAGCTCGGTCGCTCCGCGGTGATCAAGGTGCTGCGCAACCAGGCAGCCGAGACCCGCGTCGAGCGGTTCCTGCGCGAGGCCAAGCTCGCATCGCGTCTCGATCATCCGTATGCAGCGCACGTCTACGCATTCGGCGCCGAGACCGATGGCGTGCTGTGGATCGCGATGGAGCACGTGCGAGGCATCACGCTCGACGAGCTGGTCGTCAAGCGCGGTGCGATGCCCGCGGCGATCTTCGGTCCGCTGTTCGTGCGGTTGTGCGAGGTCGTCCACACGATGCACGAGCTCGGCATCATCCATCGCGACATCAAGGGTTCGAACGTGATGGTGATCGAGCGGGCCGGCCAGCTGCTGCCGAAGCTCCTCGATTTTGGCATCGCGAAAGCCGACGACGGTGAAGTCTCGCCCGGCGTCGAGACCGGAGGCTTGACCGGTCACGGCGTCACGCTCGGCTCGCCGGCCTACATGGCGCCGGAGCAATGGGACCGTCCTCACGAGGTGGATGCGCGCGCCGATATCTACGCGCTCGGCGTGCTCGCCTATCGCTGCTTGTGCGGAGTGTTGCCGTTCCAGCGCGTCGAACGGAGCAAGCTCGGCGAGGCACACGCCAAGCTCGCGCCGCCGCCGTTACCGAACAGCGTGCCCCCGGCGCTGCGCGAGGTAGTCCTGCGCGCGCTCGCGAAGGCGCCGGAGGCGCGGTGGGCGACCGCCGTGAGCTTTGGCGAAGCGATCCAGCGCGCGTCCGGAACGACCGCTCCCGAAGCCGTGCCTCCGTTCGATCCGATCACGCGCGACACGTGGATCCGCGGCGGGCCGCAACCGATCGCCGATGCGATCGCCCACCTGACCTCGGCCGCGACCACCGTCGAAGTCGATGCCGCTCTGCGCGACCTCGTCGCGATCACGTGTCGCTGGCTCGCGGTGCTCGGGCTCTCGAGCATGACGGCACTCGACGCCGCGAGCGGTGATCCGCGCGTCCGCGAACACGCGCGAGGCGTCATCGGTCGCGACGACGGTAGCGTGTGGTTGGCGCTCGCGCGAGCCGCGACCCATGCGAGCGCCGCACCCCCGCCCGGCCTCGTCGCGGCGCTCGCCGGATCGGCAGCACTCGGCGAGCTCTCGGACCGCCTCGAGCAACGCGATCGCGCGCGCACCGCTGCGATCCTCGCGACCGATGTCAACGCGGCGGCCGAGGCGCTCGGCCCGCTCGAGCCGCTGCTCGCGTACGAGCTCGTGGTCGGCACGAACGACGGATCCGCGGAGAGCTGGCAGGGTCCGCGCAAGCAGAATCGCGAACGCCGCGTGGTGTGGGGCGAGCCACTCGCGCCGCGCGAGGTGGCGCTGCTCGACGCGAGCGGCAAGGTCGTCGCGCGGCTGTCGCCGCTCGCACAGGTGATCGCGCCACTGCCTTCGGCCGAGCCCGAGCTGTTCTTGTTGTGGCGCGGTGGTCGAGGGCCCGCGCGCTTGATGGCCGCACCGTGGGGCTTCGAGCGCGATGACGAGGCCGCCGGCTCGCGCCTCGCCGCCTTGTCGACGGAGGATTTCGATACGTCGGCGGATCCCGCCGACGATCGGTCGCCCTACCCCGGCCTCGCCGCGTACAGCTCGGGCGATGCCGATCACTTCGTAGGCCGCGAGCGCGAGGTCGAATCCCTCGCGAATCGGCTCGTCCGTGCGCCGCTGCTCGCGGTGCTCGGCCCCAGTGGCGTCGGTAAGAGCTCGTTCATTCACGCCGGCTTGATGCCGCGGCTCGGAGAGCACTACCGGATCCTCACGATGCGACCGGGCCGCCATCCGATGCACAGCCTCGCCGCGCTACCGGCGGTCAGCGGCGATGTCGGAGATCCGCGCGCCCTCGCGATGCGGTTGCGCGAGCTCGGCGAGAGCGCGCAACGCGGCGTGGTGCTCGTGATCGATCAGCTCGAGGAGCTGGTCACGCTGTGCGCGGATCCCGTGGAGCGCACGCGGTTTGCCGAGATCCTCGCGATGGCCGCGGATGGCCCGAGTGCGCCGGTGCGCGTGGTCGCGACGCTGCGCGATGACTTCGCCGTGGTGATCGAGGCCGAGCTCGCGCTGCGCGGTCGGTGGGACGTGTTCGTACTCGCGACCCCGCCCCCCGAAGCGCTGCGCCGGATCATCACGGAACCCGCGCGCCGGATGGCGGTCACCGTCGATCCGCGCGTCGTCGACGAGGTCGTCACCGAGATCGCAGGCCGGCCCGCCTCGCTGCCGCTCTTGTCGTTCACCGGATCGCTGCTGTGGCAGGCGCGCGATCGCGAGGCCCGCAAGATCACGTGGGAGGCGTACGCCGAGCTCGGTGGCGTGCAGGGTGCACTCGCGACCTACGCCGACGAGGTCTATGCCTCGCTCGCGCGACGCGATCAGGACACCGTGCGCGATCTGTTCGCGCGGCTCGTCGCGGCCGATGGCACGCGGATCCCGGCTCCGCGCGCGGATCTCGAACAGCTCGCGGGCGCGCGCGGCGTGCTCGCGCACCTGATCGAGGCGCGTCTGCTCGTCGTGCGTGATGAAGATGGCGACGACCTCGTCGAGATCGTGCACGAGTGCCTCGCCGAGCGCTGGCCCCGGCTCGCGCGCTGGCGCAGTGAAGATGCCGCCGATCGCGCGCTGCTCGGCGACGTGCGAACCGCAGCGAAGCGGTGGAGCGAGGGCCGCCGGCCGGACCTCTTGTGGCGCGGCGAGCAGCTCGCCGAGCTCCGCCGGCTCGTCGCGCGCTCGACGGTGCTCACCTCCAACGAGCGCGAGTTCGCGTCCGCCTCGGATCGCGCGGAGCAGCGCGCGCGGCGCGTCCGCCGTGGCCTCGTGATCGCGGCGATGCTCGCACTCGCTGGCGTCGCGGCGGTGATGATCTATCTACGCGTCGAGGCCGAATCGAGTGCGAACGCCGCGCACGATGCCGCGAAGCTCGCCGAGGATCGGCTGACCCAAGGGCTGATCGCACAAGGCCGGCGCGAGCTCAACGATGGTCGCGCGTTGCCCGCGCTCGCGTATTTCGGCGAAGCGCTGCGCCGCGGCTCGGATTCGATCGCGCTGCGCCAGATGATCGCGATCGGCACGCGCGGCTGGCGCTACGAGAAGCGCGTCGTACGCCCCGGCACCTTCACGATGATGGCGGCTACCCCGACCGAGCTCGTCGCGGGCGATCAGAAAGGTGGGCTCCACTGGTGGACCACGACCGGCGAGCCCGCCGGCGAGCTCGCGACCTCGCTCGGCGATATCGGCAACCTCAAACCGATCTCCGGTGGTCGGCTGCTCGTCGCAGGTTCGGGCGGCGTCGGCATCGTCGCGAACCATCAGCTCGTCGAGCACTTCAAGCCGAAGACGACCGCCTACATCGCGCAACTCGGACCCGGCAGCGACGAGGTCATCGTCGGCGAACGCGAGGCGCTCGTGATCTATGGCCGGGATGGCACGGAGCACCGGCGCGTGAAGCTCGAGCCCGGTGAGACCGGCTGGCAACCCGCGTTCTCGACTGATTCGAAGTTCGTGATCGTCGGTGGTCAGAGCACGCTGTCGTTCATCGATCTGGTCACGATGCAGCGCCGCTTGCTCGATCACGGTGGCTACACGTTTCCCGCGGCCTCGGCGGATGGCTCGGTCGTCGCGTATCTCGACAAGGATCGCGACATCCACATCGTCGGTGCGACCGGCAAGGACCTGCGCTCGTTTCGCGGCAAGAACGATCCGATCGGCCTCGCGCTCTCGGCGACCGGCGATCGGCTCGCGACCTACGGCCTGCGCTCGATCATCATCTACGACACCGCGACCGCGAAGCTGTTGTGGCAGTTCGCGATCGAGCCCGATCAAGGCATGTTCGTCTTGCACGGCGATGACCTCTGGACCGGCGGCATCGACGGGACGGTGCGCCGCTATCACGAGGGCACGCTCGTCGCCTCACTCCCGGGCGTCGCGGGCCCGGTCGAAGGGATGGAGCTCGTCGGGCCCTTGCTCGCGGTCGTGCCGAGTGATTCGTCGCTCGTGATGTACGACGCGAAGGCCGCGCAGCTCGTCGTCGACAAGACGCCGTGCGATCACATGGAGACCACGAGTACGGGCATCGCGATGGTCGGTACCTGTGAGGACGGCATCCAGCACGTCTACATCGGCCGCCGGGCGATCGCCGAGGTGTCAGATCTCACGAACGTCGCGTTCGATCCGGTCACCGGCATGGTCGCGCTCGCGAGCGAGCGGATCAGCGTGTTCGATCGCGCGAACAAGGTGATCGCGCAAGCCGACAAGACCGGCCCGCTCGCGTTCATCGATGCCGATCAACTCGCGGTGATCCTGCGCGGCGACAAAGGTCTCGAGCGCTGGAACGTGCGCACGAATCAGTGGTGGCACACCGCGGATCTCAGGGATGCGACCGCGATCGCGGTGACGACCGGGGGATGGGTCGTCGGGTTCGGCGATGGTCGCGTCGAGCTCCGCAAAGATGGCGCGACGATCGTTCGCACCACGAAGCTGGCGGCCCGCATCGACTCGCTCGTCACCTCGGCCGATCGCAGGTGGGTCGTCGCGCAGCTCGGCGATGGCGGCACGGTCGTGCTCGATGGTGCGTCCGGCGAGCCGGTCCGGACGTTCGCGCCCGCCGATGCCGATAGCGGCGCCGCGATCCTCGATCCGACCGGCGACCTCGTGATCCGACCGAGCCGAGGGGCGATGACCGTGTGGGAGCGGGCGACCGGTGACGAATTGGTCTGGAACCTGGACCTCATGAAACCCGCGGTCGTCAGTCAGGTCCTCGCGGACGGCCGGATCGAAATCGATGGCTATGTCATCGGTGTGCTCGATATCCCTCGCGATACGCGGCCGGCCGCGGAGCTGCTCCACGATCTCGACTGCCGAGTGCCTATCCAGGTAGTCGGGAGCCGGCTGGAACCGTCGCGCACTGTGTGCCGATAGGCCTGCGGTGGTTGCGGAAAGCGAGCTGTTTCCCTACTCTACGCACGTGTTCGACGACGACAAAGGCGCAACGACCGAGCAGATCGATCGCCAGGCGCCATTTGGCGATCGGGTGCTGTTGGTGATCGATGGTGCGTCCCTTCAAGTAGTGCCGCTGCCCGGCGCTGGCACCCTCACCGTTGGCCGCTCTCAGCAATGCGACGTCACGATCGATTCCGGATCGGT
Source organism: Kofleriaceae bacterium (assembly GCA_025357755.1). Lineage (GTDB taxonomy): Bacteria > Myxococcota_A > Polyangia > Haliangiales > Haliangiaceae > JABFXX01. The sequence continues at coordinate 42,998 of JANXOP010000330.1, forward strand.
GTCGCGGCACCACGCGAACTTCGTACTCGGCCAGGACGTCGAGATCGAAGACATCGGCTCTTCGAACGGTACGTACGTCGATGGCGCGCGCCTGCCGAACAAGCAGCGCGTGCGGCTCGGTATCGGCATCCCATTCCTCGTCGGCGGCGTCACCTTGATGGTGCAAACGCGCGCCGGCTCGCGCCGCGAGTCGACGCCGAAATCGAGCCAGCTCGCGGCGCTCGAGCAGGCGGCTGCGCGGATCGCGGTGGGCAAGCTCGCGATCCTGGTGCTCGGTGAGACCGGAGTCGGCAAGCAGCGCTTTGCCGAGCGCATCCACGAGATGTCGCCGCGGCGCGCGGCGCCGTTCGTGCGGATCAACTGCGCCGCGATCAGCGAGCCGATCCTCGAAGCCGAGATCTTCGGCACCGAGCACAAGCCCGGTGCGTTCGAGCTCACCGAGGGCGGTACGGTCTTTCTCAACGATATCTCCGAGCTCTCGCCCACGCTCCAGCTCAAGCTGCTGCGCGTCCTCGAGGACAATGCCGTACGCCGCATCGGTTCGGGCACGCCGCACCCGCTCGACCTGCGGTTCGTCGCTTCGAGCTCGAAGGATCTCGATGCCGAGATCGCGGCGGGCCGCTTCCGCCAGGACCTCTACTTCCGGCTCGCCGGCGCATCGTTCACGCTCCCGCCGCTGCGCAACCGCATCGACGAGATCATGCCGCTCGCCGAGCAGTTCGTCGCGCAGGCCTCCGGGCCGCTCGGTCGGCACTTCGTCCTCGCGGAGGATGCGAAGACCTGGCTGACCTCGCACGACTGGCCCGGCAACATTCGCGAGCTCCGCAACGCGTGCGAGCGTGCCGTACTCCTCGCGACGGGCTCGGTGATCGAGCGCCAGCACCTCACGATCGACGAGCCGAGGCGCGCGCCGAATCGCTACCGTTCGCCGACCACGCCGCCGACCTCGACGATGACGCCGATGCCGGGCCAGATGGCGCAGAACGACATGCCGAGCCAGGTCCGCGCGACCGTCGCCGAGCTCGAGAAGCAGCGAATCCTCGAGGCACTCGACAAGTGCGCCGGCAACCAGACCCG
>JANXOP010000294.1 GCA_025357755.1 Kofleriaceae bacterium
AGCGACGAGCTGTGAAAACGTTCCAGCTTGAGCGTTGGCTTCCAGCACTTTCTTCAGCTATGGCATTGCGGAAGAAAAAGAACGCTTCGTCGTCGGCGTCATGATGTTCGAGGCGCCAAATCACGCGAAGGTAGGGCTAGCGTCACCCCACGCTCCGCCGACGGCGCGAACAGCGCATAGACGTCGAACGACTCGCGCATCACGTCGTAGGGTGCCGTGTGTTGGAATAACTGCACCGCGAGATCGCGGGACATCGTCTCGAACCGGGGCTGCTCGGCCGCAGTGAACCCTTCAGACACGAACAGGACGCTTCGCTTGCGCAACATGGCGCCCTCGAACAAGCGCTTGATCTCACGCTCGGTAGGCGGTGCGACGACGGTGACCGCGAGTAGTACCGAAGGGCCACCGGTCGCGGACACCGTGATCAGGGAAGTGCCGGCGGCGCTGCCCGTCGTGATCCGGCCATCGATCACCGAAGCAACCGCGTCTGACGCGCCAGTGGACGGCGTGATCGCGTACTGCAGATAGTCGTGGCGTGTGATGTCGAACGTGGAGAGTGCGCCGCCCGCGTCGGCAAACTGCCCATACACCGTGAGCACGCGGTCCGAACGGCCGGTTTCGAGCGTCAGTGCGCGGACCGGCAAGAACAAAGCGCGCAGTTCGTGGTGGACGGTCGCGCGGATCGCGACGCTCAAGTTCGGTGGAGTAAAATCCGGCGACGAAAACCCAAGAGTCGCGAGCTGGACGCCCTCAACGCCCGGATCGAGCCGGGTGCCGCTGAGCGTCACGATCGCAGGTGACGGCGCGGGTGGCACCGGGGTCAGCTGCATGGTGAAGTTCTGCGCTGTCGATAGATCACCCCAGCCACCCGGGCCTCTTCCGAACGCACGCATCTGCAGCCCGGGCGCACCCACATAGAAATGGAGATCGCAGCTCGGATAGACGCTCCCCGCTCACTCCGGCCCTCGCACGGATGGGCAGTGTGGCAGAGCATGATATCCACCATCCTTCCAGATGACCTCGAGTCCGACGCTGACGCGGTCAACCATCGCGGCTGCGCGGACGAGGCGACCATCCGACCACCATAACCACGCACCGATCGCGCGACCGCGATCGCACGTGCCTTCTGCGAGTACCGAACCGTCGGGCGCAACGAACCGCACGCCGCCAGTCAGCGAGCCTGTCGCATCGCGACACGACAAGGCGTAGCTGCCGGCCGGACCTGCGGCGAAAAAGCCGCACAACACGATGCTCTCGTGACCACACCGATTTTGCTCACTGCGCCCCGGTAAACCGAGCGGTGTCGGCGTCGGTCCGTTCGGTCGAGTGAGGCGCACTCCATTTCCTTCCTCACCGAGCGTCTGAGGTTCGCATGCAGCGGCGTCGCGGGTGGGTGGTCGCTGATCGGGGCATTGCAACGGATCTGCAACGCGGCCGGTCGGAGTCGGCAGCACTGCGGGATTGGTGTGCGGCAGTGGTCGATCAGCAACTCCACATCCCAGGGCAAGCACCGCGCTAGACGCCAGCATCCCAAAGCGCACAGATCGAAATGGAGATTGCAGCTTGGTTGGAGAGATGCGCCCCATGCTTATTCCATCGCTCGCGTCGGTGGGTTGTTCGGAACCTCGTGATCCCGGCCGTCTTGCCAGAGCAGCCCGAGCCCGATGGGCACGCGGTTGGCCATGCTAGAGACTCTGATCAAGCGACCACCTGACCACGACAACCAGGCGCCGATGCGTCTCCGTGATCGCACGTGCCTTCCGTGACGACCGAGCCGTCGGGCGCGACTAGGCGAGCCCCGCCTGTGAGCTCGCCGACTGGATCGCGGCACGTCAGAGCGTAGCTACCCATCGGACTCTCGGCGAAGTGGTCGCACAAAGCGATTCCAACAAGGCTGCACCGACGGGCGCGCGGAACGCCGATCGGTGGAGGAGCAGTTGGTCCGAGTGGTCGACTAATCCGCAGGCCATGTCCGCCGAGATAAAGCGGCACATCATCACACGCGGAGTCAGTGCGGACCGGCGGACGTTGATCTGGGCAGATCAGCGGACCGGCGAGGCGCCCCATGGGGAGTGGTGGCGTAGACACGACAACTCGCTGCACCGGTGTATCGGCTGAAGCACATCCGGCACCGCCCAGGGCCACCAGCACGACTATCCGCATGTTCGACAACCTGACCAACCCCATGCAAGTTTACCACGACTCTCGCGCACGCGACGGTTGACCTCGCGCGAGCTACTCACTTAGCGTGACAGTCGTCGTATGAAGGGGGTGCGAGGGTGTCGGACGATCTTGTAAATCGAATCGTCGAAACTGCTGGCGGCGCGGTGCTTCGCTTGGGCCAGTTGCTCGCGCGCGATCAGGCGATCGTCGCGACCGCTCACCGACTCGGTTGGCAGCTCGATAACGTGCCACCGCCGATCACCGCGCTAGGTGTGGCGCTGCGTACGATCGAGCCGACACTCGACGCGATCGCAGCAGATCCGGAGTCGCCGACCGCGTGGCACTCGCTGCTCGAGGCGGTTGCGAGCGGCGCCAACGCCATCGCCGCACTAGGCACCGTCGACTTCGGAGCAGCACTAAACGGTCTCGGGTTCGCGGGCGAGTTTCCCACACAGCTCCTCCACTGGGCAGTAATCGAGCACCTGAGCCGAACGCAACCGGGTCTACTCGGCGTCCTACGCGCAGCCGGCATCGTCGTCGCAAAGCAGGTCGATCCGGGCGCCGGGCGCGTGCCGTATCGCGACGAGCGGTTCGTGGTTCCCGATTTCTCGGCGGTGCTCGCGTCGCCATCGAACCTGCTGCGTGCGGCGTGGGCGTGGGGCGAGCCCTCGTTCGATGCGACCGCGTTCCTTCAGGAGATCGGCAACGCGTTCCGCCGATTCGGCGTGACGTCGGGGTTCCAGCTCGTACCAGCGAGTACGCCGGAGAGCTCGGGACAGGACGTCGGGTCGGGCCGTTGGCATCTGATCAATCGCCTTCTCGTCGGCGGCAACGCAGCTGGCGAGTACGAACTCGGGCTGCGCTGGCTTGTATTCGATCAGGCAGGGCTGCCCGCGCTCGCCATCATCCCCTACGTCGAGGGCACGCTCGACGCCGCCGTCGTGTTCGGCGACCTCCAGATCTCATTCGCCGGAATGGCAACGGGCGGCGACCAGATCGCGCTCGTCATCTCGCCGACCTCGATCGATCTGGTCAGCGACTTTCGCGCCGGCGGCGCCACCGCGCCCAACGCGGCGCTCGCGATCGCATTTGGGCCGTCCGGCACCGTCGCGCCGACGACGCGCACGATCGGCGATGTGGCGGCGCTCACCACCAAGGGCTGGACACTGCAGCTCGCGGCCACGGCGTCGTCGAGCGGAAGCGACGTCGCGCTCGAGCTCGGATTGCCGGGTGCGAGCCTCGGTATCGCGACGGGGGGCAGTGGTCTGCTCGGCAGCGCGGGGCTCGGCGACCAAGCAACCATCCCGATGCCGCTCACCGTCGGTGTGTCGTATCGGCGCGGCGTCTATCTCGGTGCGGGCGGGCTGTCGTCGATACCGTTGCCGCCGATCTCGATCGGTCCGGTACAGCTGCGCGACGGCGCGGTGGCGCTCGCCGGCGTGACCCAAGGCTTCGCGGCAACGCTCACCACGAATGTCGTAGTCGATCTCGGCCCGGTCACGATCACGTTGTTCGGGCTCGGCGCGACGCTCGTTGCACGGTTCCCGGGCGCGGGCGGCAACCTCGGGCCGCTCGACGTTGGCGCCGATTCCGTCGCGCCGACCGGCGGTGCAGTCTCGGTCACCACATCGATTCTCAGCGGCGGCGGCGCGATCGATCACGTCGCCGGTCGCGACTACCGCGGCGCGCTCGCGTTCGATCTGCTCGGCGTCCAACTGAGCGCCCTAGGCATCCTCGACGACTCGCCCGAGCACCACGGCAGCTTCGTCGCCGTCGTGTCGGCGCAGTTCCGGCCAATCCAGCTCGGGCTCGGGTTCACGCTGAACGGAGTCGGCGGACTCGTCGGAATTAAGCGACGCGTCGACGGCGACGCCTTGCGCGCGGCGCTCCGAGGCGCGGGCATCAGCGACATCTTCTTCCCATCGGATCCGATCGCACAGGCCGCGCGACTGCTCGGAGACCTCGCGACCTACTTCCCGGCGGCAAACGGCCGGTACGTGTTCGGCCCCGCGGTCAAGCTCGGGTGGGCAACGCCAACGATCGTCGAGGCCGAGCTCGCCATCCTGCTCGAGATGCCGTCGCCGATTCGCCTGTTCCTGCTCGGCACCGCGCGCATCAAGCTCCCCACGAAAGACCAAGCGCTGATCCAGCTGGAGATCGACGTCGTCGGGGAGCTCGACATCACGGAGAAGCGGCTCGCGATCGACGCGACTCTGCGCGACAGCCGGGTGCTCACGTTCCCGATCGTCGGAGACTTCGCGCTCCGCACGTCGTGGGGCAGCCAGAAGACCTTGGTTCTCTCCGTCGGCGGGTTTCATTCGCAGTTCCGCCCGCCGCCAGACTTCCCCACGCTCCGCCGCGTCCGCATTCCGATCGGCGCCGACGACGATCCGCGGCTCGACATCACGGGCTTCCTCGCGGTGACCTCGAACACCGCGCAGATCGGCGCGAGCATCGAGCTCTACGCCTCGGCCGGGCCGCTCAACATCCAGGGCAACGTCGGGTTCGAGGCCCTGTTCCAGTTCTCGCCGTTCGCATTTCGGGTCGACCTCTCTGCTGGGGTCGCGCTCCGCCGCGGCACCACCACGCTCGCAAGTGTCCACCTCGACGCCACGCTCACCGGCACCACGCCATGGCACATCACCGGCGAGGCCTCGCTATCGTGCTGGCTGTTCGACCTTTCCGTTCCGTTCACGGCCTCGTTCGGCAAGGGTGTCCCTGTGGTGCTCCCCCCGAGCGCGATCTGGCCCATCGTCCAGCCGGCTCTCGAGGATCCCGCGAGCTGGGCAGCCGAGCTGCCACTTTCCGCGGCTCGCGCGGTCACTACCGCACCGCCTGTCGACGCCACCGCCGCCGAGGCCGCCGCCGCGCATATCGAGCCGACCGCCGCGCTCACCGTTCGGCAAAAGATCGTCCCGCTCGATCGCACGGTCACGCGCTTCGCGGACGGTGCCCCGAGCGACGTCACCCAACTCATCGTCACCGGCGCCACGATCGGAACCGGCGGCGCCTCGTACACGCCCGTCACCGACTGGTTCGCGCCCGCACAGTTCGAGGATCTATCCGACGCCGACCGTCTGTCACGCGACGGCTTCGAGCTGATGGATGCAGGTGTCTCGCTCGGCTCCGACGCCATTCTCGCCGGCAGCGAGCTCGTCGTCCCGCTCGACTACGAGACCGTCACGATCGCGCCGACGACCACACCGCCGCCCAGCCACTACCGCCCGACCCTACTTGCCCAGCTCCTCGCCGGTCAGCTCGGCACCGTCGAGCGCGGCACGCAGCTCGTCACCCCTGGTGGACTTCTCGAAGATGTGTTCGTTATCGCGTCGTCGGAGAACCTCACTGTGCGTAACGACATCGTCGCGCCCGGACCGCGCGGTATGGCCGAGCTCGCCCTCCTCGCGCACCTCTCCGCTCATCCAGAGGATGTCGGCAACGTCATCGTCGTCCCCACACACGAGATCGTCGCATGACTCAGACCGACGCCGCCTATCGTTTCGTCTCGTGGCTCCACCGTGGAGTCGCCGCGCAGATCAGCGTCGCCGACAATGATCCGGGCCCGGCGCGCGTGTCGCTGCCGGTGTCGATCGAGTTCAACAGAGGCGCGCAGGTCGCGACGACGACGCTCGATCTGGTCGGGCCGGGCGACATCGTCGCGTTCGACCCGAGCGCGATCGCGCGCGTGTGGCCACCGGCAGGCACGCTCGACGCCGAATCCAACTTCTTCCCGCTCGTCGAGGTCGCTCAGCCCGACCTGCCCTGGCGCTACACGCCGCGCAAGAGCGACGCGCAAGGACGGCTCCGCCCGTGGTGCGCGCTGATCGTCCTCACCGACGCCGAGACGCAATACGAGATCCCACCTCCCGATCGCGCGCTCGGAGCGATCACGGTCGCCGCGGGCACTGCGATGCCGAACATCGCGCAGGCGTGGGCATGGGCGCATGTCCAGGTCAGCGGCGACGATGGCACGCCGATCGAGACTGCGATCACGACCGCGCCCGAGCGCTGCATCGCGCGCCTGCTCTGTCCGCGCCGGCTCCAGCCGACCACTACGTACTCCGCGTTCCTCGTGCCGACGTTCGAGGTCGGGCGTCGCGCCGGCCTGCGTCTGGCGTTCGACGGCGCAGGCAACACGCTCGATGCTGCGTGGGCCACGACGAGCGCCGGCCTGCTCGCTCAGGACGTGACGCTGCCCGTGTACTACCGCTGGCGGTTCGGCACCGGCGCCTACGGCGACTTCGAATCGCTCGTCCGAAAGCTCGTCCCCGCGGCGCTGCCCGCGACCTCAGGTCTGCGTCCGCTCGACGTCAGCGCGCCCGGTGGACAGCTCTCGATCGCGAGCATGAACGGCGGACCGCTCATGCTCGGCGGCGCGCTGATCTCGCCGAACGCGAACCTCGGCGACGATCTCTCGAACACTTTCGTCGATTCGCTGTCCGCTCTGATCGCGATCGCGCCGGACGCGATCACCAACGGCGGCACGTCGGTGATCACGCCGCCGCTCTACGGCACCTGGCATGCGCAGAAGGTGCGGCTGGCCCACGGCCTCGAGCCCCACTGGTTCAACGATCTCAACCAAGATCCGCGGCTGCGCGTGCCCGCAGCGCTCGGCGCCGCCGTCGTGCAGGCGCAGCAGGACGAGTTGATGGCGTCGGCGTGGCAGCAGGTCGACGGCATCCGCGAAGCGAACGCACAACTGCGCTCCGCTCAGCTCGCGCGCGAGCTGAGTCGCCGGATGCATGCGCGGTTCGTCCAGTCTGGCTCGGTCGATCGGATGCTCCACCTCGTCGCACCGATCCACGGGCGAACGTCGACGGGCGCAGTGACGATGGGGAAACTGGCACGACTGAGCCCTGCGCGCGCCGCGCTGTTCTCGCCGCAGTTCCGCCGAATCCGCCGCGCGCGCGGACCGATCGGCCGCCGACAGCTCCGTCCCGACGCGACCGAGGGTCTGGTGATTAGCAACGTCAACGCCGGCGCGTACAACAACGTGCTCGTCGCTACGCCCGTGGCCGGTGCACACCTGATCTCGCACGACTGGGTACGCAGCCAGCAGAAGTCGTGGCAGTGGAAGAACGTCGCAAAAGCGATTACCGCGGCACCGCCGCGCCCGCGCGACGTGTGGGATCCCGCCTACGGCGTTCAGCCCAAAGCTCCGCTCGCGACGACCGGCACGAAGGGCGATAGCCCGTCGGTCGCTTCGTTCCGCACCGCGGCGCTCGCGTTCGCCAGCCGGCGGGTCAACCTCGACGCCGGCGAGACCTATCGCCGACTCGCGCTGCCGACCCTGCGCACGACGATGATCGCGGCCACCGATCCGGTGACGACGATCCCCGCGGGCTTTCGCCAGCGGTTCGCCGGCGTGCTCACGTTCGCGTGGAATCCTTTGGATCCGATCGATCCGGTGATGGCCTATCCGGTGTTCCCACAGCCAATGTACGCACCGCTCGCAGCGCAGTCGCAGGACTGGATGATGCCCGGACTGTCGGATGTCGGCGCGAATGTCGCGACGGTGGCGGTGACCAACGACTCGTTCATCGAGGCGTACATGATCGGGCTCAATCACGAGATGGCGCGAGAACTGCTGTGGAACGACTACCCGACAGACCAACGTGGCAGCTACTTCCGCCAATTCTGGGATCCCGCCGGCGTCGTGAGGCGCCCGACGCCGGAGACGGCCAAGGACATCACACCGCTCAACAGTTGGCAGACATCGTCGTTGCTCGGCACGCATAGCCCGCGCCCGACGCCACCCGGCGACAACGGCAAACACCTCGTGCTGATCGTGCGTAGCGAGGTGCTTCGTCGCTACCCGAAGACCGTCGTCTACGCGCAACGCGCGGCGTTTAACGGCGTCTATTCGCTCGGCACCGAGCAGCTCATGCCGGCGTTCGGCGGCCGGCTCGATCCTGATCTCGCGTTCTTCGGCTTCGCGCTCGCGAAGGCCGACGCGCGCGGCACCGGCACCACAGAGGATCCCGGTTGGTTCTTCGTATTCCAGGAGCAGCCACACGCACCGCGGTTTGGACTCGACGTCGGCGCGCCAGAACAGACCGGCGCCACGCCGGCGAGCTGGGACGATCTGGCGTGGCCTCACTTGGTCGCCACCGGGCACTCGCCCGACGAGCTCGGCTACATCGATCTCGGCGCGAGCTTGCCCGTGACCGCCGCGCTCGAAGTTCCCAACGGGCCGGCGTGGCACCTCACCGCGGCTGGTGCGGGCCAGCCGTTCGCGCGCGGCGCCGACCACGCGGCGATCACCCAACAACGACCGGTGCGGGTCGCGATGCACGCCTCCTTGATGTTGCTGTCCTGATCGAGGTCGTCATGCCGAACCCGTCCGCCGATATCCAGACCCTGTCCACCAAGTTCCCGATCGCGCTCCTGCCGGTCCGGATCGAGACGCGCTTCTCGGCATCGCCCGCCGGGCTCCGCGTGCGGATCTATCCCGACGAGATCTTCGCCAACTTCCACGAGGGCGACCTGACCGACGGCGAGTACGCAGATGGCGTCGCGTTCTGGACCGAGGCGTGGACACCGACGCAGGAACCATCCGCGTGGGCGAAGCTGGTCACGCGATACCAGGCACCGCGCGCCGCGTGGATCGCGAAGATCTGCACGCCGAGCAACGTCGTGAACCGTCCGTCGGTGCCTCCGGTGTTTCGGTCGGTCAACCATCGCGCGAACCAACTGCCGAACGCGAGGACAAACGCGCTGCCGAGCGCGTGGGTCGTGATCGCGTACCGCGGCGGCTCCGAGATCACGCGGTTCGTGTCTAGCGCGATCCCATCGCCGCTCCAACTCGGATTCCGCACAGATCTCGACGAGAACGATCCTTCGCTCCAGAGCTACGACGAGCTCAAGCTCGAGCGCGATCTCGCGTGGATGATTGACTTCGATCTCGCCACCCAGTTCGGAATGGCGGTGACGATGCCGATCACGAGCACGGACCTCCAGCTCGGGTTCGATCGCGTGGTGGTCTTCGGCGTCAAGGCGCCGTTCGATCCGCTCGAGGGCGCGAAGCTGCTCGAGGAGTTGCTTCAGGCACACCACTACACACGCGGCCTCGCGCTCGTCCGTCAGGGAACGCCGACGAACAACACCGGCGACGAGCCCGCTGGCTATCCCCCGCCAAGCACACCCTCGTACAGCTTTGCGATCGAGCGTGGCGCGGCGCTCGCGACGGCCGGAGGCGATGGCGCGCGCTTGGCCACAGCGCTCGGTGTGGCGATCGCCGAATTCGATCACGTCGAGGGCGCGGATCGCCACGAGGACGATCATGCGAGGGCGATGGCGAACGCGCTGTGGCCGTGCACGCTCGGCTACTTCCTTCAACAGATCTCGGCGAGCTCGACGCCCGTGCAGATCGCCGACGTTCGCTCGCACGTCGCCACCTTCGTCCGCGGGCGTGGTCCGTACGCGGCGTTCCGAGTCGGCCGCGTGCCGTACGGCGTGTTGCCGATGACATCGCTATCGCGCTGGAAGACCACGTCGACCAACACCATAGAGGTCATGCTCCCGCCACTGCTCGAGACGTGGCGAAAGGTTGTGCTCCGGCTCGCGAGCGGCGTCGCGCGCGTCGGCAAGACCGGCGATGCCGACGCGGATCTGCTCGGCGCGCTCGCCCTCGACGCGTCAGCACGCGAGGTTCGGCTACGGGAGGCGATCGGTCAGGCGCACCTGTCCGAGTTGTTCATGCTGCTCGGCTACTCGGCTACCGCCGAGGCCACCGCACGCACGAACCTCCTACACGGGCTCGCGCGGCCGATCGGCCTCTACAATGTACCGCTCCGCTTCGGCCAGTTCACGTTCACGCCAGCCGCGCCGCGGATCAACCGAGCGCTCGCCGCGAACGAACCACTGTCGGAGACCGCGACGCTCGCGGACGACTACATCACGTGGATCCGCGACGCGACGATCAGCACGCTGCGCGCAGCCGGCGTTCCAGGTTCCGCGACATTCGGCAACCCGCTGCTGTTTCACCTGCTGCGCCAGGCCGCGCTCGTCGAGTACGGTCGCGTCGCGCTCGATCTCGCGGTCGCACACGGGGCGGCGACGGACCTCGATCGCGTCGAGGTCGAGCTCCTCCACATCGGTCCCGGCACCGAGACTCGGATGACTCCTTGGACGCGGTTCGCGACCGCGCTGCCTGCGGTCTCGGGCCCGACGGCGCTCGGCGATTGGCTGCTCGATCCGTCGTCGAGCGATGTGGATCGGCTGCCGGTGCGCGACTTCAGGGCCGCGCTCGACACGCTCGCGGTGCTGCCGACGGCCGAGCTCGACCGGCTCACCGCCGAGACGCTCGACACCTGCGCGTATCGGATCGACGCATGGGTCACGTCGCTCGCGACCCGCCGGCTCCAGGAGCTGCGCGATGCAAACCCGATCGGTGTTCACCTCGGCGCCTACGCGTGGGTCGAAGATCTGCGACCACAGACCACGCTGCGGCCCGGCAAATCGGGCGGGTTCATCCACGCGCCATCGGCATCGCACGCCGCTGCGGCGGCGATCCTGCGCAGTGGCTACCTCACGCGTACCGGCGACGAGCGCGACCAGATCGCGGTCAATCTGACATCGCGCCGCGTGCGCACCGGGCTCGATCTGATCGACGGCGTGCGACAGGGCCAGCCGCTCGGCGCGCTGCTCGGCTACCGGTTCGAGCGCGCGATGCACGCCGCCGCGCTCGACAAGTACATCCAGCCATTCCGCGCAACGTTCCCGCTCGGCGCCGACCCGAGCAGCCCGCCGATCTCGACGAGCGACCGAATCCCTGCGCGCAGCGTGGTCGACGGGCTCGCACTACGCACCGCCCTCGCCGGTGCGACGACGGCGGCGGAAGTCAATTGGGCGAGTTACCCATCGCAGATCACGACGACCGATCGCACGGCGGTGGCGACCTGTTTGCTCCAGCTCGATGCCGACGTCGACGCGACGGCCGATCTGGTGCTCGCGGAGTCGATCTACCAGGCGGTGCAAGGCAACACGGATCGCACCAGCGCCACGCTCGCAGCGCTTGCTGGCGGCGCGGTGTTGCCTGAGCCGCAGATCGCGCAGGTCCCCGCGCGTGCCACCACGTTCATTCATCGTGTCGCGGTGCTGCTCGGTGCGCCGGCCGCGCTGCCGGCCGGATGGAACGGCGCGGCGCCGCGCGCACAAGCAAATGCACGGCTCGACGCATGGGCCGCTGCGCGGCTCGGCGATCCGTCGCGCGTGCGTGCGACCGCCAGCTACGCGCCAGATGCGGCGCACCCCGATCAGCTCGTCGACGTCACAGTTGCGCTTCCCGATCTCGAACTGTGCGCGCTCGACCTGATCGACCTCGCGCGCCGGACGCCGCCCGACGGCGGAGGCGAGCTCGCGACGCGGATCGGATGGCACGTCGTGCACGGGCTCGGTATCGGGCAGCCGATCGCGATCACGTATGGGGCGAGCGCGTCATTCCTCGATCTGCTCGAGGTCGCGCGCCGCCTCGGCGACATGCTCGCCGGTGCGCGCGCGTTGCTGCCCGTCGACCTGACGCGCGACGCGACCGGCGCGCAGCTCGGAGACCCGGAAGAGCTCGCGACCCGCGGCGACAACGCGCGGACCGCGCTGCAGACCGCACGTGATGCGCTCGCGGCAGCGGCGATCGCGGCAACTGGCGGCGCGCCCGCAGCTGTCGCAAACGTGCGCGGCGCGTTGTGGACGCTCGCGGCGTTCGGCGTTCGGCCCGCGGTGCCCGCGACCGCACGCGGCACCGATCCCGACGACGTCGCAGCGTTAATCGCGGGCGCAACGTCGGCGGTGGCTGACGCCGATCGCAGGCTCGCGGCGATAGGGGCCGTGCCCGGCGACGGCCTCGCGCAACTCACCGCCGCGTTCGGCGCGGAGCTGCTGCCACTGCCGGTCTTCGGCGCGGACAATCGCGTCGACGTGCTCGCGGCGATCGCCGGCGCACCGGGCCTCGTCGATAACGACGTGCTCGCGGCACGGCGCTGGTTCGAAGGCGCAGCGCGCGTGCGCGCACCGCTCGGCCGCGTTCGGCTCGCTGCGCTAGCCGGGGAAGCTTTCGGCGGCGCGCCGATCGACTTCGCCGCGACACAGCTGCCGCTCGGCACACGCTGGGTCGGCCTCGAGTACGACCGCAACAGCACCGCCCGTCCACTCGCCGGCACGTTGTCGCTCGTGCTTCAGGTCGTATTCGACACCAGCGCCGCGAGCTGGGCTGGACTGGCGCTCGACGAGTGGTCCGAGGCCATCCCAGCCAGCACGCAGAACACGGCGTTCGCGGTCAACTACGACGCGCCCGGCGCCGAGGCGGCGCAATGCGTGGTCCTCGCCGTGCCGCCCGACACCGGCGCAAACTGGGACCTCGACACGCTCGCCGCGATCGTTGGAGAGACCGCCGATCTGGCGCACATTCGCGCGGTCGATTCGGACTTACTCGGCGACTACAGCCAGTTCGTGCCGACGACGTATATCGCCGCGAACATCGCCGACGATACGATCGGACTCGACCTCGCGTACCACTGCATCGACGAGGCTGTCGTTCTGGAACCGGAGTAACGATGCCAGCCCTGCGACCATCCATCACGTTCTGGAATCGTCTCGAGCCGCGTCCGCGCTCCAACGATCTCGCCAACGCGCTCGCCGCCCGCGTCCGGGATCCCGCATGGTTCCTCTCTCGGCAGTGGCAGCTCGGCGAGTTTCACGGCGAGGACGCCGGCTCCCCCGCCTACGTCCGGATCCAGGGTTCGCTCGGCGCGATCGGCGCGTGGGCGCCCGGCATCGATCCGAACGCGATCACGATCGGCGGCAACACGTCGCTCGAACGCGCAGTGACACCCGAGGGCGCGTCGCCCAATGATCTCGCGCTCGCGATCGAGCTCGGCCAGACGTTCGACCGAATGCTGATCGCGGCGGGGATGACCGGTCTACGCGACGCATTCCTGGCGGCGTATCCGATCGGCGCCGCCGCGCAGCCTGAGGATCCGGGCACGACGCGACTGCGCGCGCTTGTCGGCGCGCGCGCGATCAACGGTGTCGCACTTCACCTCGCGAGCCTGCAACCGCCGGTCACCGGCCACCCACCGCCGGGTGTGCCGGCGGCGGTGCCAACCGCCCAGTGGACCGACGCCGGCATGGTGGTCGGCCAGCTCACGACCTGGGTGACGTCGACGATCGGCACCATCGCCGACGTCGATCCGGTCGCCTGGCAACCCGATCAGCTCGACTATGCTGCCCGCGTATTCTCGAGCTCGCCTACCACCGGTAGCAGCGTGCTCGCGTTCGCGGCGTCACCGCATCGCGACGGTGACCTGTCGTGGCACTCGCTGGATATGGACGGCCACCCAGTCACCGGGTTCGTCTCCGCGCAGCGTCCGGTGACGATTGCCGCCAGCGCGATCCCGGCACCGGTCCGGTTCCGCGGCATGCCGAACGAGCGGTTCTGGGACTTCGAGGACAGCCGTGTCGACTTCGGCGGACTGCGTCCGGATCGTCGCAACCTCGCGTCGATGCTGCTGATGGATTTCATGCTCGTCCACGGCAACGACTGGTTCATCGTACCGTACGAGATGCCGATCGGCGGGGTCGCGTCGACCGCGCTGACCGTGGTCGACGTGTTCGGCACGTCGACGGCCATCTCGCGCGCCGACGCGATCGACCCGGCCTGGACGATGTTCTCGATCGCCGACACCAACGGGGCCGCGGCGCCGTACTTCGTGATGCCACAGAGCTGCGCGAGCGTCGTGCTCGACGGCGCGCCGATCGAGGAGGTCCGTTTGCTGCGTGACGATACCGCGAGCCTCGCGTGGGGAGTCGAGCACGCTACTGAGGGTACGCTCGGCATCGCGTGGTCCGCCGCCGACCGCATCCCGTCGGTCGCGCCGGCTGCGCCCGCGTCGACGTTCCCCGTTGCCTATCGGATCCAGACCCCGGTGCCAGAGAACTGGTTCCCGTTCCAACCAGTCAAGCTGACTACGGGCGATGAGATCGCTCTCGAGTTGTCGGCGCTGCTCTCGCTCGATGGCCCACCGAGCGTGCCGAAGCCGCTCGGGCGGATCCTTGCACCGTCGTCGATCTCGGCAGGCGAGCACTACCGGGTTCGCGAGACCGAGATCCCACGCGAGGGCGCGCGCGTCGTGCGTCGCGTCCGCCGGGCCCGCGATTCGTTCGGAGGTACTGAGATCTGGGTCGCGCGCTCCCGCAGCGTCGGTACCGGCGAAGGCTGGAGTGGGCTCCGCTGGGACCTTGCGGTCCCTACCGAGTTGCCGAGCGAGTGATCTGGCTGCTCAGGTTCGACGGGCATGGACGCAGTGGCACACCCCACGCGCCGCCACGCGATGTCGAACACGTCGAAAACGCCGAGCGCCGCCCGCAACCAACTCCCAAATGATGACCGTGGCCAGGCCGCATCCCGATGATAAGGTCAGGTCATGGCTGGCTCACGCGTGCTTCGCACGGCGACGTCGACGTAACGGCGGGGGCTGCGGCCGGGGCTGTCCAACACGTAGCTCGATTGGGCTGCGCTGGTCCCGACGGGCCCGATCGAGTAACCGGCTCAGTCGCACGCGCCGGTCGCGCAGTCGCACGCTGCGGGCGTGACGTGATCGCTCGCGAAGCAGGTCTGCGCCGCGACCTGATCCCCGAGGATGAACGCCGAGACTTCGCGCAGCGCGGCGGGCTTGCGGTTGATGCCGCCGTGCGTGCCGTTGTCCTGGCCGGGCGGGATGTTGAGATCCGAGGGCAGCGGCGTCGGGTGATCGTTGAACACGTTGATGCCGTCGGTCTGCGGCCCGAAGTGTTCTTCGAGGCCCCACACCGACTTCACGGCCGGGCCGATCAGGCCGATGCCCATCGTGCGCGCCACCATCTCGGTCGTGATGTTCGACACCAGGCAATCGCCGATCGAGTACCACATGAGGATCTTCTTCGCGGGCACGCCGGGGAGCGGGTTCTTGAGCACGTTGCCGGCGGTCGTGATCGCGTCGTACGGCTCGAACGCCATGCCGAACAGCGCGACGTTGAGCTCGTAGACCTGCGGGTCCTGGTTGTAGCTGCCGATCAGTGCGGGCTGCAGGATGTGGAATGCGTTCGAGCGCTCCATCAGCATCGACCACGTGCCACCGGGGACGGCGAGGACACCGCGCGGGATGTTCGGGTCGTACGCCATGAACACGTTGCCCATGATGCCGCCGAGCGAACCGCCGACGTAGTAGGTGTGAGCCGGATCGATCACCGGCGCGCCGTTGTACTGGAACTCCGGCGCGGTCGACATCGGGCCGCGGATCACGTTCTCGAGCGCGATGAAGTCGATGATCGATTGGCCGAGCTTTTCGGTCACGCCGTAGCCGAGGTTGAGATCGTTGACCGCGAGCGTGACGAGCTGGACCTGGCGCGAGGTGAAGCCGATGAAGTCGCCCGCGACGATGATGAAGCAGTACTGCTCGGCGAGGCTCTGCGTGAACGAATCGTTGAGGTACTCGGCGGCGGAGCCGAGGAGCCCGTGGCCGAACACGATCGTCGTGTGCGGCCCCGGCGTGGTCTTCACGCAATCGGGCACGAGCGCGGCGAAGTTCGCATCGCGCATGCCGCCGAGCACCGGCTTGCCGGTCGAGGGGTCGCGCACGAGGACCGAATCGTTCGCTTCGCCGTTCGTCAGGAAGTTCGGCGATTTGAACGTGCCGGTGTAGGCCTTGTAGATGCCCGTGATCGGCGGTGCTTCGGTCGCTTTGAACGAGAGGTTCGCGCCCGCATCGCCGATCGCGGGGAGCGCGGCATCGCGCATGGTGATCATGTCGCTCTGCAAGAACTCGTCACTCGCGGTGGTGAAGTCCCACGCGAGCACGATGTCTGTCTTCGAGATGCCGAGGCCGGCGAACGTGCCGAACATCAGCGCCGCATTCTTCGCGGTCGCGTCGAACCGCGGGTGGGCGAACGTGGTGCCATCGCGGAGCGCGATGAAACCCGGCGGCGACTCGAGCGCGCTGCCGTCGGCCGCCTTGACGCGATTCGTGATCGCGACCGCGTAGTGGGTCTTCTCGTGGAGGCGCTGCAGCGGGCGAATGATCAGCGCGCTGTCGGAGGGGTTGATGAAGGTCGCATCGGTCTCGGCGAAGAATGCGGCGCGCTCGCCGGTATCGAGATCGATCAAGACGATCGGCGAATCCGCCGCGAGCGAGGCCGCGGGATCGTGGAACGGCGGGAGGTTATCGCGCATCACACCGTTCGGGAACATCGCGAGCAGCGGGCCGCTCGGGGAGAACCCGTCCCAGCGATTGATCTTGGTCGGATCGACGGTGATGTTGTCGAGGTTCGTCGGCATCGCCGCGAACGGCACGTCGACGCGCAGGCCGGTCGCCGAGGAGGCATCGACCTTCGTGTACGCGTTCGAAGGCCACGGCAACATGCAGCCCTGGCCGCCGAGGGGATTGCACTGGTCGGCGATGCCGGAGGTGTTGTTCGAGTTGTCACCGCACGCCGTGTACGCCGCGACGACCACCAACAAGCTACAGATACGAAAGGTCCCCATACGCGCGGCACCCTATCATTTGAATGAACGTTTGCGACGACGTTTGTCGGTAGTGAACCGATGCGGCTCGCCCAGGTCGCGAACTATTCTATGGTGCGCGAGTGATTCTCGACGCAGCGCGGCGCTGGGCGAACCTCGCAGCAGAGCTCCATCGCGAGCTGCGCGAGGTCGCCGAGCTCGGCTCGATCGATCCGCGCTGGTGGGTCCTCGCAGCAGGCGCGGCCCTGCCCTGGGCTCGCGCCGCGACCTACGTGATCTCCGATGCCGAACCCGCCGCCGATACGTTCATCGGTCACGCTGCCCCACCTCCCGGAGATCCGATTCGCGAGGCGATCGCGCGTGCTCACGCGGCGCGCAGCGCGATCCGTGCGCTCGATGGCCAGCTGCCGGGTCAGCCACTGGCCGTCACGATCCAGCGCGACGCGACGGGCGCGCGCGTCGTGGCAAGCGCGCTCGAGGTCGCGGCCTTCGCGATCGGCGATCGCTGCTACCTCGGGCGGATCGACGATCCCGAGCTCGCGCATCAGCTCGCGCACCCCCACCGCTTGCCACCACTCGATCGAGAGACAGGGCGCGTGCCGTTCGTCACGATCACACTCGGCAGCGAGCCGCTCGCGACCGCGCGTCACGGCCATCGTCGCGCGTGGACCGAACGCGATGGTGTGAGCGCCGGCCCGTGGCTCGGCCTGTCGCGGAGCGAAGGCCTCGAGCTCGTCACCACCTGCCACATGGTCGTCGACGGCTACGGGCACGGGTTGCTCGCGAGTGCGATCCGCACCGCGTCCGCGCGCGGTCCCTCATCGAGCAGCGGATCCGCGCTCCCGCCGCCCGCGATCCCGCTCGAGGCGACCGCGCTCGACGTCGCGTGGGCCGAGCTCGAAGTCGCACCGCGCGCCCTCGAGCTCGCGCATCGGCTCGGCTGCGCGCTGCACCACCGCGCCGGCGATCGTAGGGCGCGGTTCTCGCCGACATTTCAGATTCCCGTCGCACCGGGCGACCGCGACGACGACGAGCGCTTCGCGCGGCGCGTCGTACCGGCGATCGCGAGCGTGCGGTTCATCGACGGCCAACCCGAACCGCTCGAGCAGTTCACCGCGCGCACGAGGCAGCTCCTCGCGCGCGAAGCCGCGGGCACCGGCGTGTCGGCGCATCTCCTCGCAGCCGCGCAAGCCGTACCCGTTCCCCTCGCCTGGAAGCGCCGCGCCGTCGGGACCGCACGGCCGCCCTGGCTCGAGGCGATGGCGAACCTGATCGGGGGGCGAGGCTGCGTCTCGAAGATCCCGGGTGAGTCGGCGGTCGCGGTCTCTTCACCTGCCCGCCTCGCCACGGCGAGTGATCCGCTCGGGAGCTGTGTCGTCACGCTGCTCGGCAACGCGCTCACCGTGACCGCATCCGGCCTCGATGCACGCGCCTTGCTCGCCGACCTCGCCCCGATGTAAAAATCGCACATGGCGACGTTTGTCGACGCCGAGACGTGGGCCGATCGACTACGCGGGTGGGCGGCGGGTGACTCTCGAGCCAGGTCCCCTCGATCGATCCGTCGACCACCCCGATCTGTCGAGGAGAACCACGCGGTCTCCTGGTCGCTCGCGGTACAAAGTAGCTAGCTCTGCGAGGTCGCGCGACGATTCGCGAGCATCTCGATGAGGTCCATCTTGGTCAGCAAGCCGATGATCGATTTGTGGTCATCGTCGACGACGATCGCGACCTCGCCGCGCTCGAAGATCCGCGGCAGCTCGCCCGAGCCGGCGTGC
>JANXOP010000295.1 GCA_025357755.1 Kofleriaceae bacterium
GCCTTCAGCAGGCGCCATTTCTGGCGTACCGACTTTTCCGCGTCCACATCGCACGTAGATCACGCCGAGGTGCGTCGTGTCGATCCCAGCCGATCCATTTCCGAGCTCGACTCGATCGACTCACCCATTCGAGGGCCCTAACCGTGGACGAGTCCCTGTTGACCGGGGAGTCGGTACCGACGCGCAAGCTCGCATCCCTGGATGCATGTGCGCTCGACCGACCGGGAGGTGACGACCGGCCCTCCGTGTTTTCAGGAACTCTCGTCACCGGTGGGCAGGCGATCGTCGAGGTCGTCGCGACCGGCGCATCCACCGAGCTCGGCACGATCGGCAAGGCGCTCGCGACGACCAAAACCGAACCCACGATGCTGCAAACGGAGACCAATCGCGTCGTTCGTACGCTCGCGATCGTCGGGCTCGGCGCATGCGGAGTTGTCGTCGTGGCTTTCGGGATCACGCGCGGCGGCGGGATCGAGGTCTGGAAGCAGGGCTTGCTGGCGGGAATCGCGCTGGCGATGGCGATCCTTCCGGAGGAATTCCCCGTCGTGCTCACGGTCTTTCTCGCCTTCGGCGCGTGGCGGCTGTCACGCAGCCACGTCCTCACGCGACGCATGGCTGCGGTCGAAATGCTCGGCGCCGCCACGGTCCTGTGCGTCGACAAGACTGGCACGCTCACGTTGAACCAGATGACGTTGCGCCGACTCGCGATCGCGGGTGACACCGTCGAGCTGCGCGCGGAAGCGAGCGCCCTGCCCGAGCTATTTCACGACCTCCTCGAATACGCGATCCTCGCGAGCAAGCGCGATCCCTTCGATCCGATGGAGCGCGCGCTCCATGAAGCCGGTGGCCGCGTGATCAAGGATACCGAGCACCTTCATCCCAGCTGGTCGCTGGTGCGCGAGTATCCGCTGACCCCGAGCTTGCTCGCGGTGAGCCATGCGTGGCGCGATGGCGAGAGTGGCCAGGTCACCATCGCCAGCAAGGGCGCACCCGAGGCGATCGCGGACCTCTGTCACCTGAGCGCCGAGGAGCGCGCCGCCCTTGCACGCGACGTCGAGCGCCTGGCCTCCGAGGGCCTGCGAGTGCTCGGCGTCGCGCATGCGACGGTGCGGCACGACGCGCTCGCCGAAAAGCACGGCGGTCTCCAGCTCGGCTTCGTGGGCTTGCTCGGCTTCGCGGATCCAGTGAGGCCAACGGTCCCCGGCGCGATCGCGGAGTGTCAGGCGGCGGGTGTGCGCGTGGTCATGATCACCGGTGATTATCCCGCAACCGCGCAGAGCATCGCGCGGCAGGCGGGAATCGCACGTCACGACGCGGTGCTCACCGGAGCCGACCTCGCGCGCATGACCGAGCAAGAGCTCGCTCTGCGGATCTTGAATGTCGACGTGTTCGCGCGTGTCGTGCCTCAGCAGAAGCTGCAGATCGTCAATGCATTCAAGGCAAATGCCGAGATCGTCGCGATGACGGGCGACGGCGTCAACGATGCCCCGGCGCTCAAGGCTGCGCACATAGGAATCGCCATGGGGGGACGAGGAACAGACGTCGCGCGCGAGGCAGCGTCTCTCGTCTTGTTGGACGACAACTTCTCTTCGATCGTCGCCGCCATTCGCCGTGGCCGGACCATCTTCGACAACATCAAGAAGGCGTTCGTCTTCATCATCGCGGTGCACGTGCCGATCGCCGGCCTGTCGATCTTGCCGGTGTTCGTGCCGGGGTGGCCGCTGCTCCTCTTACCCATCCACATCGTGTTTCTCGAGCTCGTGATCGACCCTGCCTGCTCGCTCATCTTCGAAGCAGAGCAGGCCGAGCCGGATGTCATGCGTCGGCCACCGCGACGGCGCGACGAGACACTGTTCTCGGCCGCGACCCTTCGCATCGCCCTCCTCCAGGGGCTCAGTATTCTCGGTGTTTGCCTCGGCCTCTTCGTACTCGTCCGGCAAGAGCACGGCAACGATGCCGCACGCGCCCTGACGTTCGCGACGCTGGTGGTCGCTATCCTCGTGGTGATCCTGATCAATCGTTCGTGGACTCGCTCCGCGCTCTCGATGCTGCGCGTACCGAATCCGGCGTTGCGATGGGTCTTGTTCGGCGCATGCAGCTTTCTCGTGGTGGCGCTGCTGGTGCCTTTCGCGCAGCGCCTGTTTCACTTCGCTCCCCTGCATGCCGCAGACGCGGTCCTGAGCATCGGAACCGGCATCGTCTGCGTCCTCTGGTTCGAGCTCGTAAAGCGCCGGCGCAATCGCCCCATCGATCGAGGTGCGCAGAGATGATCGAGTGATTTTGGATCCGATCGAGGGCTCGCACGTTGGACCCGCACCCCAACAAAGGAGCTCTCATGTCCGTTCGAAATTCTGTTCGCAACCTGGTCTTTCTCGTCGTGTCCCTCGTGGTTGCTGTCGCGAGCGCGGAGCGCCATGACACCAAGTTCAAGGCTGTCCCCGGATCGTCGCTGGAGATTCGCGCCGTCGAATACGATGGCGCGGTCAACGGCACCTTGAAGGTGCAGGTCAAGAACACCGCCAAGACCACGCAGAAGTTTGCAGCGACCGGCCTGTACTTCGTACCGCAAGGCGACCCTGATACCGCACCCCAGCGACTCGGGGCGGTCGGCCCGATGCAGCTCGCGACCGACACCAAGAAGGAGCAGGCCTCGATCGAGGTGCCCGCGGGCGCGACCGTGGACGTCGCGCTCGACGTATTTTGCATCGACTCGCATCGCGGCAGTCCGTCCTCGAAGAACGCCTTCGACGTCGGCGCCACGCGGATGCCGAAGGAGCTCTCGCAGAAGATCGAGTCGAGCGCCGACGCGGCGGTCGAGACCGAGCGCAAGTCGGGCAACGCCACGCCGCGGCCGGCGGCGAAGGGTGCGATCCAGTCGAAGGTCTGGGAGTCACGAGATGCGAGCTGGGTCGAGCTCGATGGCGAGGGCAAGCAGGAGGTCGCGAAGAAGAAGAAGCGCTGAACATCGCTGCTCGCACGCGCGGGGTGTCAGCCGCTATGCTCGATCCATGGCTGTCGTCTCACCGCGCACCGTTGCTGCCTCACTCACGGAGCTGTGGTCACCGCGCGTGATCGCGTCACTCGATGACTCGTACATCAAAGTCGCGAAGCTCCGCGGCGACCTCGCCTGGCACGCGCACGATGGCGAGGACGAGCTGTTCTTCGTGCTCGCCGGCCACCTGACGATCGAGATGGAGGCGATGACCGTCGAGCTGCGCGAGGGCGAGGCCTACGTCGTGCCGCGCGGCGTGCGCCACCATCCGATCGCCGCCGAGGAGTGCCTCGTGATGCTCGTCGAGAAGAAGACGACGCTGCACACCGGCACCGAAGTCACCGAGCACACCCGCAGCGTCGCGGAACAGCTGCGCCCGGTCTGACGCTCGCCGCGCGTCGTGAGGGCGGGCACGGTCCCGGTCTAGACCGCGGTCGCGGCGGCCTGGGAGCAGCGGTGCGCGCCGAGGTCTTCGAGCTGGATCGTCACGTGATGGATGCCAAAGGCGTGCTCGAGGTCGTGTGCGAGCGACTTCATGAAGGCCGGCGCTGCATCCGGCCAGGGCACGCGAAGATGCACGGTGAGTGCGACCTCGGTCGTACTCATCGGCCAGACGTGAAGATCGTGGACCTCGCAGACGGTCGGCAGGCCGGCGAGGTACACCCGCACCTTCTCGAGATCGATGTGCGCCGGCACCCCTGCGAGCGCGAGGTTGAAGGTCTCGCGCAAGAGCTGGACCGTGCCGACGAGGATCACGAGCGTGACCACCAGGCTCGCGATCGGATCGATCCAGACCTTGCCGGTCCACATCACGAGCAACCCCGCGATCGCAACGCCGACACCGACCGCGGCATCGGCCATGAGGTGCACGAACGCGGCGCGCCGGTTGACGTCGCGCCCGCGCCCTCGCGCGAACAGCAGCGCCGAGACGACATTGATCCCGACGCCGATCGTCGCGACGATCGCGACGGTGCCGCCTTCGACGGCGGCCGTCGAGCGCGCGCGGCTGATCGCCTCCCAGCCCACGCCGCCCGCGGCAAACAAGACCAGCAGTGCATTCGCGAGCGCGGCGAGCATCGTCATCGAGCGGAACCCATAGGTTCGTTTCGCGGACGGCGCTCGCGTCGCCAGAGCCGCGGCACCCCAGGCCATCAGCAGCCCGAGCACGTCGCCCATGTTGTGGGCCGCATCGGCGAGCAGCGCCGTCGAGTGTGCGATCAAACCGTAGACGACCTCGACCACGACATATGCGAGGTTCAACGTGCTCGCGATCGCGAACGCGCGCCCTCCTCCGCTCGGAGGCGGACCGTGATCGTGACCTGCGTGGCCGCCACGGGGGGCGTAGTCGTGATCGTGGTGGTGGTGGTCCATCGAAAGATCCGCTTGGTTTCGCGAAACCGTAGCACTGGGTACCACGCCGGGAGTGCGTACCATCTACGCATGCATTACGACGTCGTGATCATTGGCGGTGGGCCGGGTGGACTCGCCGCGGCGCTCACACTCGGACGCAGCCGGCGCAACGTGCTCCTGCTCGATGGCGGGCCGCGCCGGAACGCCACAGCGACGCACATCCACAACTTCGTCACCCGCGACGGTACGCCGCCCGAGGTATTCCGCCGGCTCGGCCGCGAGCAACTCGCCCCGTACGGCTCGGTCGAGGTTCGCGATCAGCGCGTCGAGACGATCACCGGGGAGCACGGTGCCTTCACGATCGACGGCACCATCACCGCGCGAAGGATCCTGCTATGCACCGGCATGGTCGACAGGTTGCCCGCGATCGAGGGCACCGCGGAGCTGTGGGGCCGCCAGATTTTCATCTGCCCGTACTGCCACGGCTGGGAGGTCCAGGATCGCTTGTTCGCCTACATCGCGGCGAAGCCCGAGATGGTGCGCATGGCGCTGCTGCTGCGCGGCTGGTCGAAGGATGTCGCGGTGCTCACGAACGCCGCGTTCGCGCTCCCCTCCGAGTTGCGTGCACAACTCACCACCGCAAAGGTCCACCTCGACGAGCGCGCGATCGCACGCCTCGAACCGAGCCGCGTCGTGTTCACCGATGGTGAGTCGCTCGCGCGCGAGATCTACTTCATGCATCCCGAGCAGCGCCAGGTCCCGATCGTCACGAGCCTCGGGCTCGAGCTCGATGCGATGGGCTACGTCAAGATCGGCGACATGCGCGAGACCTCGCGGCGCGGCATCTACGCGGCCGGCGATCTGGTCACGCCGATGCAGGCCGCGCTCGGTGCCGCAGCCGCCGGCTCGCTCGCCGCGGGCATGCTGAACCACGAGCTCACGATCGAGCTCGCTCTTGCCGGCGCCATCTAGCCGGCGTGG
>JANXOP010000297.1 GCA_025357755.1 Kofleriaceae bacterium
CGCGCGTACGGCGACGTCCGGGACGTAGCCGCCACCACGGCTGCCGCGCGCGCGCGCGCGGCGACGTCCGCGACCTAGCCCCCACCACGGCTACCGACCGCGATCAAGACGTGATCCCGGCGCGGTCCACCGGACGCTCACAAGCGCGATGACGCCAATGACATGCTCACGATCACCATGCTGCCTTCCGCAACAATTCACGGTCGCGTGATGGTTGGCACCGTTCCGATCGGCGGCGCGGTCGTAGTCATCGAAGAGATTGCGGCCACGACTGCGACGGACGGGTCCTTCGTGATCGACGATGTTGCGAGCGGCGTGACGGAACCGCGACTTGCCCCGTACCGACCGCGGACAGCGACGCTGACGCTGCATGCCGGGACCAACGATATCAACATCGACGTCGAGCCCTTCGTCATGGTGCGGGGAACGATCCGCCAGCACGGCACAGGTGTTCCGAATGCCCGGTTGATGGTCGCGGATGGCGACAACTACCACGCGTGTTACAGCGATGCTCTCGGCCGGTTTGAACTACCCGGCATGACCGCTGGCCACTACACGGGGGGCGCTGACACCGACACCGCGTTCGCCGAGCTCGACTGGACGGTCCAGGCGCGCGACATCGAACAGGACATCGAGCTCGACGAAGAAGGTCGTGTCGACGGAGTTGTGGTCGACAACCTCAACGCGCCGGTTGCAAACGTGGTCGTTCGCTTCGAGAAGGTGACGGCCAGCTCTTCCTTCGACCGAGGTCGATGCACGACAGATTCAAACGGGGAGTTCACATGCGGACACATGGCAGGTGGCTCGTACCGGCCCCGCGTATTCTTCACCGAGAACGGGCAACCCGACCTCCACCTCGACCACGAACCGATCAGTCTTCCAAATGGCAAAGCGCGCGTCGACGGGCTTCGCCTTGTCGTCGATGCGCGCCGTCTCGCGATTCGGGGAACCGTCAAAGACCGATCGGGTGCATCAGTCGCGCGGGCGCGGGTGGTCGCGAGCAATGGTCATGAAGGCAACACCGCACCGCTAGCGAACGTGTTCACGGATGACCACGGTGCGTTCACCTTTGCAGGTCTGGCGGCCGGCACGTATACGCTCGAGGCCGATACCGGCGAGGCCACTGGGACGGCGACGGCCGAAGCGGGATCCAACGCGACCGTCGTGGTCGGAGGCTGCGAGCCCTCGCGAACAGCGAATCCCACTTCCAAGCCCGCGCAACGCGTAGTTTGGGACGATCGCGCAGAGCTCATCGGCTGGGACGTTCCGCAGAGCGTTCACGTCGGTGATCCGATGACGATGACGCTCTACTTCAAGTCTCTTCACTCGATCGACCTGCCGTTCGACGTGTTCGTACACATCGCCGGGGGGGAGCATCGCTGGATTAATGCTGACCATACGCCTCAGAGTGGACGCTGTAGCACGACCGGATGGAATCCCGGCGATGTGATCGTGGATCGCTTTTCGTTTCCTACTGGGATCGACGCGAACGGCGTCGCGAATCCAGCTGGCGCGTACTCGGTCGAGGTCGGCCTGTTCCGTGGTCATGCAGGCGGATGGCAAAACATGCCGACCGCGTCAACCGGTCCGATCGCAAGCGTTCGGCTCGAACCGTAGAACTGAGGTAAGGCGTCGGGGGCATTTGTCGAAGAGCTTGCTCATGCGCTGAGACATCGGCCGCTGCGCAGTCGTTGCGTGATGTCGCGGAGGGCAGTTCACAACGCGCTTGACACGGCGAAACCATCACGCAGCCAGGGAGGACACGAGATGCGTGGCTTCGCGCCAATCTCTCGAGGATCGTCAGGGCCCGCCGTCAGGCGAAGGTCATCCTCTTTGAGCCTTTCGGTCGAGAGCCACTCCGGCGTCAGTGGGAGCGTTCGGTAGACCGCGCGGGTTACCGGCCTTGATGACGCGGTCACGTTGTGGCAGCCAGTCGGCGGGATTAGTCGCCGTTGTGGTCCGCGATAGGCTGGGGGTATCCTATGATCTAGCGCGCGATGCCCTACGACCCCGCCAGCGTCGCGGCGTACTTCGATCGGTTCGGACGGGCGGAGTGGGACCGCTTCGATCGCAGCCTTGGTGATCGCGTGTCGTTCGTGCTCCACGCCGAGGCACTCGAACGCGCGGTGCCGCGCGGCAGCCGCGTCCTCGAGGTCGGGGCCGGGCCAGGTCGCTTCACCGAGCTGCTCCACGGCCTCGGATGCCGCGTCGTGGTCGCCGACCTGTCGTCGACCCAGCTGGCGCTACATTGCGAGTTCGCCGGGGCGCGCGGGTTCGGGGCGTGCGTCGAGGCCCGGCACCAACTCGACATCTGTGACCTGCGTGCCTTCGAGGATGCGTCGTACGACGCGGTCGTCGCGTTCGGCGGGCCGCTGAGCTATGTGTTCGAGCAGCGGGACCATGCGCTCGCCGAGTGTCGGCGCGTGGTGCGGCCGGGCGGCGCGATCGCCGTGAGCGTGATGTCGCTGTGGGGAACGACCCACCGCTACCTCGAAGCGGTGCTCGTCGGAGGCCCGGCCCCGGCCGGCGAAATCGTTCGCACGGGTGATCTGACGGCCACAACCAGCCCGGGCAGCACGCACCATTGTCACATGTATCGCGCCGCCGAGCTGCGCGCATTGCTCCAGGCGCATGGCCTCGTTGACGTCGAGGTTTCTGCGTCGAGCGCGCTATCGACCGGCGTCGCATCGTCGGTCGTCCCGGCGGACGGTCCCACGTGGCTCGCCGTGCTTGAGCTCGAGCGGGTCGCCTGCGCCGAGCCCGGCTACCTCGACGCCGGGACCCACCTGCTGGGTCTCGCGCGTCGCCCGCGCGCTGGCTGAGCGTAAGCGCAAGCGCGGCGGCGAATCCGGGATTGAGTTTGCGGTAGGCGCAGGCCCGCCGCCCCGCGCGCATCCGAGCATGCGGAACCCCGTCTCTTTGGTTTGTTTGATCGTCGAAGCGGTCCCGTGGAGACAGAGAGGACCCGCGGAGTCGAGATCGAACGTTCAGCCAGGCGGTGCATTCGTGTCGAGCCACTGATAGCGGCGGCGATGCAGCGGCAGGCCGTCGCCAGACTTTCCGAGTACCGCATCGCGTTTTCTCAAACGCCGGTAGTAGCCCCTCGAGGACTTCGAGCGCTGAGCCACGGAGCGCTCTGCCGACCGGCAACGGATCCGTCGAGAGACCCGGCGCAATCCTTCGTCTCGGACCACACCCGAACTCCGGTGACCGGACTGCGCTTGCGGGCCGCCTCGGACAACTTCTTCGTGGACACCTCGCATCACGAGGGGAAGGGGGTGACCGGTGCCAACGGTGTCCACGCTGTCCACGGAATGAGGTAAGGCCCGAGACGAGCGTGTCCATTCGCCGTGATAGCGTTCGCGGGCGTGAGTGGCGGCGTTCAGCAGACCAAGGTATCGGGCGCTGAAGTCGTGCTCGTACTACTGGTCTCGCTCGCCGTGCTGGTTCCAGGAATCTGGAAGTACTCGTTGGTCGATCCGTGGGAGACGCACTACGGAGAGGTCTCGCGCGAGATGCTCCAGAACCACGACCTCGTTCACACGACGTGGACCGGTGGCAACACGTCGACTGCGAACGAAGGCTTTCGCTCGAAGCCCGTATTGACCATGTGGCTGACCACCGCCGGGCTGGCTGCCATGGGCGTCGGCAAAGATGGTGGCTACTCGGGTGAGATGGTCGCGACCGTTCGCACGATGATCGGCATCCGCCTACCTATCGTACTGACGGCTGTGCTCGGGCTCACCATGATGTGGTTGATGTTGGCGAAGCTGGTGTCACGCCGAGTCGCGTGGCTAGCGCTGCTTGTCGTGGGCTCGACACCATTTTTCTGCCTGATCTCAAGGCAGGGCATCCCCGACATGCCTCACTGCGCGTTCGTCATGGGTGCCGTTTCGATGTTCACGCTCGCGATCGAAGACGGTGAACGCGCCATCTCGCCGGTGTTCACGTTGCGCCTCGGAACGCGCGTCCTATTGGTGAATCAGGCGCACCTCGTGCTTTTGCTCACAGGTGCGTTCGTCGGCGTGCAGGCGATCTACTACGCACTCTACTTCTTCCAGTCTCCGCAATTGGCGGTGCTCCGATTTCCGACTCCGGTTCTATTCTTCCCACTGTTTATGGCCTTGCTGTTCGCGGGCCTTTGGCGGGGCGGCTGGATAGTCGTCCGATTCGTTCCGGTCATCGTCGGTGCGACTGTTGGAACCGCCGCCGCGGTGCTCACCCGGGCGCCGGTTCTCGAAGGTATCGACCGTTGGGACCACTTCGCACCAGATCGATTCGTGATTCGCGTGATCGCATTCCCCGTGATTTGGGCCCGAGGAGGCGGTTGGTCGGAGACGGCGACCATCGCTAACGCTGTTCTTCGAATGGCGCCGCTGACCTCGATGCGTCAAGTCTACATGTTGTGGTGCTACGCGTTCCTTGGGCTCTCGATCCTCGCGAAGGGGCCGCCGGGCATCGTAGTGGTAGGCGCGATCGGGTTCTTCCACGTCCTGCTCCTGAATCGCTGGCGACACCTCTACAACGGCGCGTTCGAGATCAAGCGCGGGCTGTTGCTGATGATCGTCGTGTTCCTTCCCTGGCACATCGCGATGTGGCTCAAGGAAGGACTGCCGTTCATCGACGAGTATTTGTTCACGCACATACTCAACCGCGCTGGCGGCGATCCCGATAAGTCGTTAGGCACCTTCGAGTTCTACACATCGCAGCTCGGCCATGGAATGTGGCTTTGGGCCGCGCTGCTACCAGCGGCATTCGGTGCCGCGGTCGTTAAGGCACGTAGCGACACGCGCGAGGGTCGCGTTCGTTTCATGGTCACGCTGTGGGCCGTTTGCGGTTTTGCTGTGTTTGGGATCGTTCAAACGAAATTCCATCACTACATTCTTCCAATCGTCCCGGCGCTCGGAATTTTGGTCGCATTCTTCCTCGAAGAGCTGCTCGCACGTCGTGCTCGCCTGCATCCAATATATGCGGCGCTGAGCGTCGGAATCGTGCTGCTCATCTGCCGCGACCTCGTGTGGGAACCCGACCGGTGGATCGAGATGTTTATATATCGCTACGATCGGCCGTGGCCCTCAGCAGAGCCATGGTCGATCGACCCATCGGACGGATTCCTCGCACTCGGGACGCTCGCATCGATTGCAATCGCACTCACTGCGCTGTGGCGCCGAGCAGGAGTGATCGCACTCGGGCTTGCCGGACTTACGATCGGCATCTGGTCGTTGCAGAGCTACATGCCACACGCCGGGACACACTGGGGCATGCGCGAGGCGATGCGCAGCTACTACGTGAACCGCACGATCTATGGCGAGAAACGCATCTACTTCGGTCCGGGCGAACTCTGGGCGGATCTTCATGATGCCGGCAGAACTTTTCATTTCGATACGTTCATCCCCGATGCGCTCCAGGTCGGGCAACCGATGGCAGTGACCATCCAGCTCAATAAAGCGAGTGGTGATGCGCGGGTCATGGAGCAACAACTTGTGCTCGCCGGGACGGTAACGCTCGTCTCTGATCATACGGTGACAATCACTCTCGAAGTCGCGGAACGTGCCAGGCTCGACGGTCTGATCGCAGACTGCAAGCGGCGCATCGATGCGCCGCCGCCTGTGAATCCCAAGACCCCACGCGACGCACTCTTTGGCCGTGCCCCCGTGCACTACCTCGATGCAGACCGACTGCTCGCGTATCAAGTCTATTGGCGGGGGGAGAACTTTTGGTCCGGCGACGAGATCTACGGTTGGGCTCCGGAGATGCACACCGGATTCAACGAGGTGGACACCTCGGCGCCGTTGCTCAAGTATCTGAACGATCGTTCTCTTGCGCCGCTGGGGCGACGCTACTTCGTAATCGTTGAGAGTGGCCGAGCTGCGAGCATCAAGGCGATTCTCCCCACGCAGCGCGCACGTGACTCCTTCGAGATTGTGGACACGACCTCGAACAAGTTTTCGATGACGTCGTTTGTGCTCTAGCAGGAAGCGAGCGCGGTAGGCACGGGCCTGTCAGGCCGCCCCCGCGCAGATCCGAGCGTGGGACGACTCCGTCTCCGCATCATAGAAACGCCATCTGCCGGCCGGTCTGCTCTGACACCGCACGGCGTCCGCACGGCGGACGTGGTTCGCCAGGATGGCCGTAAATCCGACTCCCGGAGCCATTCCCGTTGGTTACTGAACGCTCGGACAGTGGTGTCATATCGATCAGTTAGGTTCGCTTATAGATGACGGTCGCGTTCGGACAGGCGGAGGGTGGCGGCGCGGTGCCGTTCGTTCCTTCCGAGGAGTGGATCGAAGCCTTCGAGGCCCAGGCGAGCATCGAGCTCTACACGAGGCTGAAACGCTTCGCGCGCGCTCGCGCGGGACTGGTCGCGCACGGTGGCCGTGTCGTTGACGAGTTCTATGTCAACGAGCTCGTTCAAGATTCGCTCGATGACACGTTCGGCGGCGTCCTTCGCTGGGAGCCCGAGCGCGGACCGCTCGAGATGTTCTTGGTCGCGGTGATCCATTCGCGCACACGTCACGACTACGCGCACGCCGTGAACTTTCCGCATGAGCGCCTCGATACCGGACCTTCGTCGCGATCGACGCTCGCTGAGACCGAGGTCGCGCTCGCGCAACGAAGCGGTGACGATGGCTCGCGGCGCGGCAACGCCACGGA
This sequence comes from Kofleriaceae bacterium, assembly GCA_025357755.1. Taxonomy (GTDB): domain Bacteria; phylum Myxococcota_A; class Polyangia; order Haliangiales; family Haliangiaceae; genus JABFXX01. The sequence continues at coordinate 6,655 of JANXOP010000297.1, forward strand.
ACGCGTTCTCGATCACCTCCGAGAACACGCGAGCAAGGATCCAGACGTTCTCCAACTCCTCGCCTTATACGGCGACACGATCATCAAGAAGGCCAACATCATGAGTGCAGCAGGCTGGAGCTCGAAACGCTACGAAGCGACCCGCAAGCGCATGATCCGCCTTGTCCAACAACTTCCCAACGATGTTCGCGACGCTGCCGTGGCGCGCGCCTGAGGACCTACCGTGATGACCGACAAGCCTGAAAACAGTCTCGAGATCCTCGACGCCATCTATATGGAAGCCGCGCTGGATGCGGCTGCGAACGGCAAGAGCACGCCCGAAGATGAGCGATGGGCGCGCGAGACCTCGAAGCGCGTCCAGGCGCGCCTCGCCGAGCTGCGCCGCAACCTTGTGCCCGCGACAGCGACTGTCACCAGGGCACAACCCATCCGCCCTTCTCTGCTCGCTATGGGCCGTGACGCGCTCCTCGCGAAGTTGAATGAGCTGACGAGCAAGATCGGACCATCGTTGCAGTACGCGCATCGTAACCTCGAAGGTCTGAGCGATGACGACCTGCGCCGCCTGGTGGATACTCTCGATCCCGAATCCAACGATTAGGAGCTGGCATGCGCAGCGAATGGGAACGGGACGCGCAGCGATGCGCGAATGGGCTGCTGCATCGATTTGGTGTCCGCGATGCGACTCACATCCGGGTCGAGTCGTTCGCCGCGAAGCTCGGCGCCGAGATCAT
>JANXOP010000326.1 GCA_025357755.1 Kofleriaceae bacterium
GGATGACCTGCAACAAGTGCGTGCACCATGTCGGTGAAGCGCTGCGTGGCGTGCCGGGCGTGAAGACCGTCGCCGTGAACCTGCCCGAAGCGTCAGCCGAGGTCGTCCACGACGAGCTGACCACGCTTCCTGCCCTGGTCGCAGCGGTCGAGTCCGCGGGATACGAAGCTCGACAGAAATAACGTCACGGTCGGGCCGGTTCGCGCCTACACCGGATATACCCGAGACGATCGTGAAGGTCCTGGTCTGTTTACTATTGGCAAGCTGCGCGGTGGAGATCCCCGCGGTGTCGGCTCGACACCCCGCGAATCCGCGAGCGCCCTCGGGTCGGCTCGCGAAGGTGCCTGCCGAGCTGGGGAGTACAGCTCCCCAAAAAAACGAGGAGCCCGCGAAGATGGCTCCGATGCCCGGAATGTCGATGCCGTGAAGTACCTCTGGCTGGTCTCGCTCGTCGTCGCGTGCGTGCCCTCGCATCACGAGCTCCGCGATCCCGTCGAGGCCACGATCACCGAGCGCTCGGGGTTCGATCGCAAGGGAAACATCTCCGCGATACTCGCCAAGCCTCTCGATGCACGTGCCGCGGTCGCGATCGCGCTCGCGAACAACGCGCGGCTCGCCGCGGCACTCGATGATCTCGGCATCGCGGGTGGCGAGCTCGCGAGTGCACTCGGGCTCGGACCGCTGACGGTCGATGGCCAGCTGCGCTGGAGTGACAAAGGCCACGAGTATGAAGTCGATGCCGTACAGAACGTGATCGGCCTCGTCACCGCGCCGCGCCGTCGTGCGGCGGCACATGCCGACCTCGCCGCCGCGCGCGCCCGAGCGAGCGCGGCCGCCCTCGAGCTCGCAGCGCGGACCGAGATCGCGTTCGGCGATTTCATCGCCGCACAGCAAGTCGCCGAGCTCCGACACACGGCCTTCGAAGCAGCCGACGTCGCCGCGACGCTGCGCGAGCGCATGCACACCGCGGGCAACACGACCGACCTCGCGGTCGCGCGCGATCGTGCGGCGCGCGAGCAAGCGCGGATCGATCAAGCGCGCGCCGAAGCGGCCATCGAGCTGCGGCGCGAGACCTTGAACGCATTGCTCGGCCTGTCCGGCGACCAGACGACCTGGACGGCGACCGGCGAGCTCGCGGCTCCTCCCGAGGCGGCACCCGCGCTCGATGATCTCGAGCCTGCATCGGTCGCGGCGAGCCTCGAGCTCGCGGCCGGCCGCGCGCGCACCGAAGCGACCGCGAACCGGCTCGGCGCCGAGACCACGAATGCGTTTCTCCCCGAGCTCGGGCTCGGTGTCTCGGTGATCGATCGCGATGGCGACATCGAAGTGGGACCCGCGGTGCGGATCGGGATTCCCCTGTTCGATCAGCGCGCGGGCGAGCGTGCGAAGGCACGGGCGGCGGCCGAGCGGAGCGAGCACGAGCTCACCGCGACCGCCGTCGAGCTGCGAGCGCGTGCGCGCGGCGTGCGAGTCACGGCACTCGCGGCGTACCGCGAGGCGCGCCACCTCCACGAGGTCGTCCTGCCGCTGCGCCAGACGATCGTCGATCAGACACTGCTCCACTACAATGCGATGGATGCCGATCCGTTCGAGCTGATCGTCGCGCGCCGCGATCTCGTGGATGCCGGTCAGCAATATCTCGAAGCACTGCGTCACTACGCGGATGCGATGACCGAGGTCACGGCACTTCGCCGCGGCGTCATGATCCGGAGGTCCGATGACGGTCAGCCGTAGAACGCTCCTGGGCTCGACGCTCGTCGGTGCCGCTGCCCTCGCAACAAAAACACGTGCCGCGCGCGTCGCGCACGCGGCGCCCGCGCCCGATGCGCCCGACGAACCGAAAGGTTCACCGCCAAAGCTCGTCGTGCCGAACGGCAGCGTGCTGCCTTCCGTGAAGAAGCACGGCGTCCGCATCTATCATCTGCGTGCGGAAGAATTCGACCACGAGATCGCGCCCGGTCTCACGATCAAGGCGTGGGGCTACAACGGCTCGACGCCCGGGCCCGTGCTCGAGGCCACGGAGGGCGAGCACGTCCGGATCTACGTCACGAACAAGCTGCCCGAGGCAACGACGATCCACTGGCACGGCGTGTTCGTGCCGTACGGCATGGACGGGGTCGCCGGGCTCACCCAGGAATCGATCGGGCCCGGCAAGACGTTCAAGTACGAGTTCGTCTTCGATCGCGCGGGCACGTTCATGTATCACCCGCACGTCGACGAGATGACCCAGATCGCACTCGGCATGATGGGCATGATCGTGGTGCATCCGCGCGGTGGTGACCGTGCGCGGGTGCGCGACTACGCGCTGATGACACACGAGATGATGGTGCCGATCGGCGCGGCCCGTGCGGAACCGCTCGCGATGAACGACTTCAACGTTCTCACGTTCAACGGCAAGGCGTTCCCCGCGACCGATTCACTCGTCGCCGAGATCGGTGACACGGTTCGTATTCGGATCGGCAACTTGGGTCCGATGGATCACCACCCGATTCACCTTCACGGCCATGCGTTCGAGGTCGTCGCCACCGACGGCGGGGTGGTGCCACCGAGCGCTCGCGTCCCGGAGACGACCGTCCTCGTGCCCACCGGCACGGTGCGGGTGATCGAGTTTCGAGCGCGCGCCGCAGGGGACTGGCCCTTGCACTGTCATATGACCCATCACGCTATGAATCAGATGGGACATGCCGCGGCGAACCTGGTGGGTGCAGATCCGCAGGGGCTCGACGCGAAGTTGTCTCGGGTAGTGCCGGGGTACATGACGATGGGTGGGCGCGGCATGCACGAGATGAGCGTCATGCGTATGCCGCAGCCGGCAAACGCTATTTCGATGGTCGGAGGCAAAGGGCCGCACGGCGTCATCGATATGGGCGGCATGTTCACGGTCGTGAAAGTTCGCGATCGTCTCGTCGCCGGGCAGGACCCGGGTTGGTACGTACCCGATGCGAACCAGGGCACGGCCAGCGAAGCGAGCGCATCTGATCTCTTGGGTGATGGCATCACCCCTTGATACAGTGAGGAATCATGCGCTCTCTGGTGGTCGTGGTAGGGCTCGTCGCTTGCGGTTACAACAATCCCGGTAGTGGCACCGACGGAGGCGTGATCGGTGATGGTGGCGGTAGCGATGCAGGTTCCGGCGTGCAGCCCGCGTGTACGTTGCCCGCGCTCGGCGAGGATCAGGCGGCGACGCTGTCCGGTTGCGCGGATGCAGGTACGCAAGATGGCATCCGCGGCGTCGCGCGGTTCTCGAACCCGGTGAACGTCGCGATCAGCGCGAGCGGGATCGCGTACGTCGTGGATTTCGATTCGAGCCGGCTGCGCAAGATCGATCCCGACGGCAAGGTCACGACGATCTATTCCGCGGCGACGTTCCATCGTCCCTTCGGCATGTTGCTCGCGCGCGATGGTTTTCTGTATGTCGAGACCGACAACGACGCGGCCGATGGTCACGGCGACATGTCGGGGACGATCTGGAAGATCAATCCAGCGACCACGGAGGCTACGCAGCTCGTCTCCAACCTGACCCGACCGCGCGGGCTCACCGAGCTCGGTGATGGTCGGATCGCGGTCAGCGATTATCTCGCCATGGTCGTCGAGATCGTCGATCCGACGACCGGGCTCGTGACGCCGCTCGCCGGCGCAGCCAAGATCGCAGGGGCCAACGATGGCAACGGGACGAGCGCCACGTTCGGCGTGCCCTGGGATCTCGTGGTCGATCAGGCCACCGGCGACCTGCTCGTCACCGAGTTCGACAACGACGTGATCCGTCGCGTCACCCTCAACGGCGACGTCACGGTCTACGCAGGCACCGTCGGGATGTCGGGGTTCAAGGACGGCACGGTCGCCGAGGCGCTCTTCAACCAACCCAAGGGCATGACGAGTGACGGGGCCGGCAACATCTACATCACCGATTCGGGCAACCACGCCATTCGCAAGATCTCCAACGGCATGGTCACCACCGTCGCCGGCGCGATCGAAGGCGGGTACGCCGACGCGGCCGATCCGCGGGCCGCGCTGTACTACGGTATCGAGGGGCTAGACGTCACGCCCGATGGCCATACGCTGATCGTCGCCGATGGCAACGACGGCGATGGCTCCGCGTACAATCACGTTCGCAAGATCACGCTGCCGTAGGCTTACTGGCAGCTGCGCAGGCCGTCCGGCGGCGCGAGCTGGAACTTGGCAGCTCCGAGCGCGACGTTGACGGAGCGGTTCGCAGCGTCGCCCCAATCGACGAGCAGGTCCTGCTTGTTGGTCGGCGACTTGAACTGGCTCTTGTTCGGCACGCGCTTGCCACCGACGTCGATGAAGTCAGTGTTGGTGACCGACCACTTGGTCTTGCCGTCGGTGCCGACGAGCTCGGCATCGAGGACGTCGAAGTGGCCGTCCTTCATATCGATCGCGAGCTTCTCCGTGCCTTCGGTGCCCACGAGCTCGACGTGCTCGATGCCGCGGTTCGCATCCCAGGTCAGCGTGCCCTTCGGGTTCGCGACCATCGGTGGCGTGCCGACAGCGAGGTGCAGGAAGTCATCCGGCGCGAGCTCGATGTGGAAGAACTGCGCGATCGAACGCTCGTTGCACGGGCCCGTGATCGAGCAGTTGTTCTGATAGTCGACGTACACGAAGCTCTGGCCATCGCACGCCATCTCGGCCATCGAGCTGCCACCCGCGGGCGAGAGCGCCGCGAACCGGATCTTCGCGCCGACCGCGCCCATCACGAGCACTTCGCCCTTCGCGCGCTGCCCACCGAGCCAGTAATCCATCGTGCTGTCCGCACGAAACGAGGTGAGCTCGGCGCGCGCCTTCGCGAGCCGCGCGACGACCTCTTCCACGCTCGGCTCGGGATACGGCCGGGTGCTCTTCGCAGTTCCGCTGCACGCGACGACAAATAGGACCAACGCTAAGCGCATACAGCGGTGATAGCGCGCTACTCCAGCTCGTGCAGCAGGAACGCGAACTGATCGACGACGCGACTGACGGCAGACTTCACCATATCGGCGCCACCGTGACCGGCGTTGCGTTCGATGCGCAAGTAGATCGGCGCCTCGCCGCTCTGTGACGCTTGTAACGCCGCCGCGAGCTTGCGCGCGTGCATCGGATCGACGCGGTCGTCGTGATCGGCAGATTCGAACAGCACCGCGGGATACGCGCGCTTGCCGGCATCGATCGCGACGCGATACGGCGAGTACGACCACAGCACCGCGAACTGCTCGGCGTCGTCGGGCGAGCCGTACTCGGGTACCCAGGTCTTGCCCGAGCCGAACAGCTGGTAGCGCAGCATGTCGAGGAGCGGCACGGCGATGATCACGGCGCCGAACAGCTCCGGGCGTTGCGTGACCATCGCACCGGTGAGCAACCCTCCGTTCGAACCGCCACTGACCGCCAGGTGCGCAGCCGAGGTCCAACCTTCGCGCTGGAGATACTCCGCCGCCGCGATGAAGTCGTCGAACACGTTCTGCTTTTGGAGCAGCATCCCCGCCTTGTGCCAGTCCTCACCGTACTCCCCACCACCGCGCAAGTTCGGGATCGCGTAGACCCCACCCTGCTCGAGCCAGACGATGCGCGAACCGGCGAAGCCCGGCGTCATGCTGACCGAAAACCCACCGTAGCCGTAGAGGATCGTCGGGTTCGAGCCATCTCGCTTCACCTCCTTGTTGTGGATGATGAACATCGAGATCCGGGTGCCATCCTTGGAAGGAAACCAGACCTGCTCGGTCGTGATCTTCGACGTGTCGATCGGCAAGGTGATACGCGCCCACTCGGTGGTCGCGCCCGTCGAGATCGAGGTCCGAAAGATCTGCTGCGGCTCGGTGAACGACGTGAAGGCGAAGTAAC
>JANXOP010000333.1 GCA_025357755.1 Kofleriaceae bacterium
GGTTAAAACGAACGATCGCTGTCTGGGTTCCGCGGTCGATCGGTCATCGGTCGCGCTCGCGTGTATCGGCTTCGATGACGCGCGCCATGACATCTCGCTCGACGAGCTTCTTCTTCCTGCGTGCGGTCTCGCGGAGCGCAGCGGCGGCGAGGCGATCGAGGTCTCGCATCGCGCCTAGTCCTTCGACCGACGCTTGGTGATCACGTTGGGGCTTGATGCCGGGATCCACTTCTGATCTAAGAAGAGGGTGGAAGCTCCGAAGCGTTTCGCTGGCCTGAAACTGAGGAAGAAGGACCGCGCCGAGCTCTCGGCGATGCAGCGCAAGGGCAAGACGCTGTCTGCCCGCACATGGCGTCGGGTCCGGGTGCTCGAGCTCCTTGATCAAGGACTGTCGGTGCGCGCGACTGCGAAAGCTGTGGGCACATTTCCGCGAGAAGTATCTCGCGTCGGCAAGCGCTATGTCGCGCGCGGTCTGCAGGCCAGTCTGACCGACGAGCCGCGCGGCAAGCCCGAGCCGTCCCTCGACAGTGCGCAGCGTGCGGCGGTAGTTGCGATGGTGTGTGGGCCCGCGCCGGAGGGGCGTGCGCGGTGGACGGTGCGGCTGGTGGCGGAGTACGCGATCCGCCGGGGCATCACACCCAAGGTTGGACGAGAAACCATTCGCGTCGTCCTTGCCACCCACGAGCTCAAGCCGTGGCGGGGGGAAAATGTGGTGCGTGCCGCACCTCGATCAGGAGTTTATCGCGCGGATGGAAGACGTGCTGCGACTCTACGCGCGGCGCCTCGACCCCACGCAGCCGGTTATCTGCCTCGACGAGAAACCGCTCGTACTTCACGGCTCCAAGCGCTCGGGCCGCGGCGTGCGCCCCGGCCAAGTCGCCCGTCGTGACTACGAGTACCGACGGCTCGGGACGGCCAATGCGTATTGCATCGTCGAACCGCTAACGGGTCGCCGGCTCACACACGCAACCCCGCGCCGCGGCTACCGCGAGTTTGCACACGCCCTCACCAAGATTGACCGGCGTTACAAGCGCGCCAAGATCATCCACCTCGTCGTCGACAATCTGAGTATCCATTGCGAGAAGGCATGTACGCCGTGCGAGCGACGAACTCGTCGTGGTCGCCCGGCGCCCGAGCGACCTGTGCGACGAGCTCCATGAACTGCTCGAAGCGGCCTCTACCGGTCTCGACATCGTCGAGTGCGCGCGTCGCCGCCAGTTCCAGGTCGGTCATGAGTCCGTTCATAAAATGGCTGCAAGGCTCGGCGCCCTTGCCAATGCCGCAGTCGGTGCCGAACTTCCGCACCGGGATTTCAGGACCACGAGTTGAGGACCTTCATCTGTTCGGCAAACTCGGCAAGCGTCTTCACGTGCGGATACTCGACGTAGTACTTCTCCTCGAGACGCGCGTGGCGCACGGTTTTCGGATCCATCCGCCCTTCGCTGCTCGTATCGACGAGCTTTTCGAGCTTCGTGAGGTCGAACGGCTCCTTCCCGTACAACGCACCTCTGGCCTTGGCACGAGCGAGCGACTCGGCGCGCGTCTTGAGGTTCCGCGCGCGGATCTCTTCGAAGAAGTCGTCGGCTGCCTCGCCGGTGAGCGGACCGGTCGATTTCGTCAGTGACGCGGCGGACGTGCGGCGCAGCACGCGAAACTTCATGTGTTCACGACGCTCGGTTTCGGGCACGCCGCGCCGAGATACGGTCGTCGCGTCCTGGCGGGTGTCGTATCCGCCACGCTGCACGCGCTGGCCGGCCGAGTTCGGCCACAGCGTTTCAAAGGCGGCGACGTTCGCGCCAGGATACGGCCCGAACTTGCTCGCCGTGTACTCGCCAAAGGTGCCGAGGAGATCGTGGATCCCTCGCGGGTTCACCGTCGCGGGGCGCGAGCCGACCTGGTACGTCTCGAGAGTTGGCGGCGTGAACGCTACGTCACCCTGGGGGAAGTACGCATCCCCCCACGTGAACAGCCGGCGATCGACGCGCGCCGCACACTCCCACTCGGCCTCGGTCGGCAACTCGCCGCCATCGTCCAGCGCGTACTGCATCGCTTCCTGCCACGAGATGCCGGTGACGAAGTCTTCCGGAGGGCCGCGACGCGCCGCTGGCCGCGCACCGTACACATCGACGTACGCCGACCACTGCGCATTCGTGACCGGATAGGCGTCGATCTCGAACTCCGCGATCTCGACGACGTGCGATGGCATTGCCGTTTCGAGCCACGCTCGACGATTCGCGCGGATTTCCTCTAGCAGGCTGCTGAGAAACCCCAGTCTGGGGATCGACGCGGTGATCCTGTCCGGATAGGTTCGGCGCATGCGTGGCGCCGACGACAAGCAGGCTTCGATGTTCTCGATTGTTTCGCCGGACCGTCGTGTTCCGGCCGACCATCCGCTGCGTCGAATCAAGGCCATGGCGGACGAGATCCTCGTCGGTCTGACGAAGACCTTCGACGCGATGTACAGCAGCGTCGGTCGGCCATCGATCCCTCCCGAGCGCCTGCTCAAGTCGCAGATTTTGATGGCGTTGTACTCGGTTCGGAGCGACCGGCAATTCTGCGAACAGCTCGACTACAACCTGCTGTTCCGCTGGTTCCTCGACATGAACGCCGACGAGCCGACGTTCGATGCGAGCTCGTTCTCGCGCAACCGCGACCGGCTGCTGGACCACGACGTGGCGACGAAGTTCTTCGCCGGGGTGGTCGACCAAGCCCGCGGGGCGCACTTGATGAGCCACGACCACTTCACCGTCGACGGCACGCTCATCGAGGCGATGGCGTCGCTCAAGAGTTTCCGCCCCAAGGACGAAGACCCCGCGGATCGCGAGCCGCCCGACGATCCTCGGAACCCGACCGTGAACTTCCACGGCGAGAAACGCTCCAACGATACCCACGCGTCGACGACCGACCCCGAGGCGAAGCTCGCCCGCAAGGGCGACGGCAAGGAAGCGAGGATGAGCTACTCGGCCCATGCACTCATGGAGAACCGGAACGGGCTGATCGTGGACTTCCGCATCGAGGAAGCCAACGGCTACGCCGAGCGGCGCACGGCGATCGAGATGCTCTACGACAACGCGACCAAAGATCGCCGCATCACCGTCGCAGGCGACGCGGGCTATGACACGGCGGAGTTCGTGAGCGATTGCCGAGCGATCAACGTCACGCCCCATATCGCCCAAACCCGAGACACTCGACGTCGTTCCGCGATCGATGATCGAACGACGCGTCACAGCGGCTACCTGGTGAGTCAACGAAAACGAAAGCTCGTCGAAGAGATCTTCGGTTGGATGAAGACCTTCGGCGGCTTCCGGCGCACGCGCTTCAAGGGCCGCAGACGCACGCAGCTCGCGGCCACCATGGTCGCCGCGGCGTACAACATGCTCCGCGTGTGCCGCCTGCTCG
>JANXOP010000347.1 GCA_025357755.1 Kofleriaceae bacterium
CGACCCACGACATGGGGCTCGCGCGCGACCGCCAACGCTACGTGCTCGGCCGCATGCGCGACGAGCACTACATCTCGGACTCCGAGTACACCGCGGCGCTGAACGAGCCGATCGCGCTCGTCGACAAGAGCGACCTCAACCACCTCGCATCCCCCTACTTCGTCGAGTACATCCGCGAGCTCGCGACGAAGAAGTACGGCAACAACACGCTGTTCAAGGGCGGGCTCAAGTTCTACTCGACGCTCGATCGCACGGTCCAGGCGGCGGCCGAAGCGGCGCTCAAGCACGGGCTTGAGAGCCTCGATCGCAAGCTCGGGTTTCGCGGCCCCATCGGTACCGTCGCGAACAACCAGCGCGGCGCGTGGGGCGGCGGCCCTGCCCATCCGCTCTCGGGCGCGAATGACTCGACGACCGCGCTCGCCGATCAGCTGCTTCCGGAGCAGCGCTACGGCGCGATGATCGTCGAGCAGAAGAGCGGTGCACTCACGGTCGATCTGGGCCCGAAGCGCCTCCCGCTCGTTCCCGAGGACGCCAAGGACGTCGTCGCGTGGCGCAGCAAAGATGGTAAGGGGATCGCCCTCGGCGACCTCCTCGCGGTGCGGCTCGATGCCGAAGGCACCGCGGCCACGCTCGCGCAGCGCCCCGCGCTCCAGGGTTCGATCATCGTGATGGATCCCCACACCGGCCGCGTGCTCGGGCTGGTCGGTGGCTACGACTGGACCGCGTCGCAGTTCGATCGCGCGACCCAGGCCAAGCGCCAGGTCGGCTCGTCGATCAAACCATTCATCTATTCGGCCGCGCTCGAGGCTGGCAAGACGCCCGTCGAGCACATGCGCGACGGCCCGTTCTCGGTCCAGACCGCGACCGGCACGTGGACGCCCGCGAACTACGACAACAAATACCTCGGGGACGTGACCCTGATGACCGCGCTGGCGTTCTCGCTCAACACGATCAGCGTGCAACTCGCGGTCTCCGTCGGACTCGACCGGATCATCGAGATCATGCGTGGGTTCGGGATCACGTCGCCGATTCCCCGCCACATCTCGATCGCGCTCGGCACGCCCGACCTCACTCCGCTCGAGGTCGCGACCGGTTATGCCGGAATCGCGAACGGCGGGCGTCGCGTGACGCCGCGGTTCTACGATCTCGTCACCGATCCGGGCGGCAAGGTGTTCGACGATCTGCGCAAGCAACCGATGGGGCCGCAGATCATCTCGCCCGAGGTCGACTACGTGATGATCAACCTCATGAAGGGCGTCGTCCAGCGCGGCACTGCTCGCTACGCGCTCGCGCTCGGCCGGCCGACCGCGGGCAAGACCGGCACCTCGGCGAACTACAAAGATGTCTGGTTCAACGGCTTCACCACCGATCTGCTGTGCTCGATCTGGATCGGTCGCGATGATTCGACGCCGATCGGCGACAAGATCACCGGCGGTGGCGCCGCCGTCCCGATCTGGCTCGAGGTGATGCAGAAGGCGCACCCGCCGACGAAGGTGCGCGATTTTCCTCCGCCCGCGAATGTTTCGTTCACGCGCGTCGAGCCATGGAGCGGCGATCCGACCGGCCCGAGCAGCGATCCGAACCAGGCCGTGTGGATGCCCTTCGTGCGCGGTACGTTACCCACGAAATTTCTCTCGGGTCCGAGCGTACGATCGTTCGATGATCTCGTGCCCGCACCCGCCGTGCCGCGACCGCCGGTTAGCGAGAAGTGCGGCGACCTAACGTGTTTGTGATCGTGCTACGGTTCGCGCCATGAGAGGGCCCGTCGCGCTGTGGCTGATCGCACTCCCTGCGATCGCGGCCTGCCGCATCGATCTCGATCATCACGAGTACAGCGACGCCGACGTCACGCTGGGCTCGGCCCGCGTGTGCGTGGTCTCGAACCCGCCGGCCGCGTCGTGCACCGCCGCGGTCGGGCACATGGAGCTGTCGTGGATCCAGACCAACATCCTCACGCCGAAATGCGCGCTGAGCGATTCGTGCCACACGAACGTCCATCCGCAGGATGACCTCGACCTGTCGACCGCGGCCAAGAGCTACACGCTCTTGGTGAACGCGACTTCGCAGCTCGACACCTCTCGCAAGCTCGTGGTGCCCGGCGACGTGAACGCGAGCCTGTTATCTGCCATGATCGGGGTCATCAAGCCGTCCGAGGCTACCCCGCCGATGGACGCCCTTCCCAAGGGCCTCAACGGCGCCGTCGTCGGGACGATGCCCTACAACGCTCAAACGATGTGCTGTGAGAAGGCCGATGCCATTTCGGCATGGATCACGGCCGGCGCTCTGAATAACTGAACCGCGATGCCACGATCCCCGATTAGTAAGTCATCGTTCACCCTGGCGAATTCGTTGGTGGCTTGCTTGACGCACCCGCGCATCGCTCGTTACAAATACACCGAGGCAGGTAGGAACCGATGAGCTGGCTAAGTGATGTCTTTTCAAAGGGCGGGCCGTTCTTCATCGTGAACACGTTCTTCTTGGCCGTGGTGATCGGGCTCATCGTCGAGCGCGCTATCTACTTCCTCGGGCGTGGACACTTGAATGCGAAGGCGTTTCTCGAGCAGCTCCGCAAGCTGCTCTCGGCAAACAACATCGATCGCGCCAAGAAGCTCTGCGATGCGACCACCGCGCCCGTCGCGCGGGTCGCCAAAGCAGGCCTCAACCGGCTGCATCGGGGTGAGGCCGCCGTCGCTCAGGCGATGGAAGAGACCATGTCGGACACCTTGCCCGAGGTGAAAACTCGCATCGGCGCCCTGTGGTCGCTCGCGAACATCTGCACCCTGATCGGTCTGCTCGGAACCATCACGGGTCTCATCCGTACGTTCAAGGCGATCGGTGACCTCTCTCCACAAGAGCAGAAGCAGAAGCTCTCGGAAGGTATCTCCGAGGCCATGTACAATACGGCCTTCGGCCTCGGCATCGCGCTCATCTGCATGATCGGCCACCTGCTGCTGTCGGCCGCCATGAAGAAGGTCGTCTCCGACCTCGAGGCGTTCAGCCTCCGGTTCGAGAACTTGCTGGCTGAGGGTGGAAGTGCGGCCGCGAGCCGTGCCCCCGCCGCTCCCACCGAGGATCTCGAGTAGCACTCCGTGAACTTCACGGCCCAGCGGTTACGTTCGAAGATGCGCAGCGCCGTTCGGCGTCGTGAAGCGCAGATCGAACAAGAGGAGATGGAGAGCGGTGAGCTCAACCTCATCCCCTATCTCGACATGGTCACGAACCTGATGTTGTTCCTGCTCGCGTCCGTCGCGGCCGGCATCGTGTTCACCCAGATCGATACACAGCTGCCCGACAAGGCGCCTCCTTCGACGACGGCGGCTGCCCCGAATCCGAACCCCGATGATCAGCCCCTCAAGCTGATCGTGTCGATCACGCGGGACCGCATGATCCTCTGGTCGATCTCGGGCCTCGAGGGCACGGTCACCGCACCGAAAGCCGTATTCCCCCGCACCGGTCGCGATGGCGAATCCTGCGACGGCGCGTTCATGTGCGAGAGCGGCTTCTGCAACGAGACCCTGCGCTGTGGCCCAGCGCCGACCACCCACTTACCGATCACGCCGACGCCGGTGTTCGATTTCCGCGGCCTCTCGAACGCGCTGTTCGAGATCGCGAATCGTCGCTACGCCGGCAAGATCCGCAAGCGCGAGACCTACCAGGTCATCCTCCAGGCCGACGGCGCGATTCCGTACAACACGATCGCTTCGACGATGGCCGCGATGCGCTGCCACATGCCGGAGTTCGGTAAAGAGCCGACCGGCTGCGCGATTCCGACGGACAACCCGGAGATCAAGAAGGCCAAGGACGCGATGTCGCCGGACCACACTGCGTTCGACACCGATCGCGCGTCCTACGACCCGAAGACGATGGCGCTGTTCAGCGACATCCTCTTCAGCTCGGGCTTCGAATGAGCGAGACCGGCTTCACCAATCGCGAGGCGCGGAAGATGATCCGTCGCGCTGTCGCGCGCGTGCCCGAGGGCGAGAACATCACGCACCTCAACATCATGCCGATGATGGACATGATGACGATCCTCCTGGTCGCCTTCATCTTCCAGCTATCGACGAACGCGCTCGACGTCATCGCCGGCACGGTGAATTTGCCGTCGACCGAGACCGACGCACCGCTGCCCGAGAAGTCGTGGACGCTCGTGATCACGAACACCGGCGTCGTGGTCGAAGGCCGCGCGATCGTCTCGGTCGCGAACGGCGATGTCGATCCGGCGGAAAAAGAGGGTGGCGCGCTGGGTATCAAGATCCCGCGGCTGACCACCTACCTCGGCGCCCTCCAGGGTGAATCGAACAAGAAACTCCTAGCCGCCGGCAAGGATCCTGCCAAGGAGCCCCCAGCGGAGCTCCTGGTGATCGCCGATCGTCTCACGCCATATCGCCTCCTCGTCGAGGTGATGTACTCCGCCAAGCAGAAGGAAGCCGGCTTCAAGCACTTCCGGCTGATCGTCCAGAAGAACTTCCCGGTTCGTCCGCCAAAGTGAGCCTCGCCGGTCTCCGGACCTGCGCTACACTAGGGCTATGAAGTTTGTTGGCGAACGCCGAGCCTTGGCCGCAATCGTCTTCGTAGTCTGGGCGCTGTTCTATCTCGTCCTCGCGATGTCGATGATGCAGCCGCAGTTGTCGCCCGCGTTTTACGCGGTGGGCGGCGTCTACATGCTGGCGTTCTTCGCGCTGGTAGCGGGCTACTTCTGGGCGCGCTGGTACGCGATCGGCGTCGGACTCTACGGGGTCTTCGTCGGCGCGATCGGAATGTGGCAGATGGGGCCCGAACCGCTGATCCTGTTCCTCGGCGGCTCGCACCTCGTCGGTGTGCTCGCGCTCTGGGGCGAGGGCATGACCTCGCCGTTCGACGGCAAGACCGCGTGGCGCGAGAAGCTCCACATGGACGAGAACGCCGTCCGTCGCCTGGGCAACTCGGTCATCAAGGCGGGCGCCTCGCTCCCCGTGGTGCTGCTTTATGCGCTGGCTCCGAAGCAACCATCCTCGGCGATCGTCGTGATCGCAGCCGTGGTCTGCTCGGCTTTCGGCCTCCGGGGCCTGATCAAGGCCAAGACCTGGGGCGTGCTCGCACTCGGCCTCGCTGGTGCCATCATGGCCACCGTGGGTGCGACCCACATGGCCTTCGTCCCGGCGATCTCGGGGGTCCTGCTGCTGTCGGCCGCGGCCCCGTTCGTGCTGCCGATGCTGCGTTACGTCCGCACCGTTTGATTCATTAGTTCCGACGCGTTACCGTCAGGTATGCGACTCGGGACGTCTCTGCTGCTGTGCCTTAGCATTGCCGCGTGTCAACCGCTCTACGGTGGTGCACCGGAGAAGATGCACACGCCGGAGAAGAAGAAGCGCCCGCCCGAGGCTCCGGATGCGGGCGAGCAGGTCAAGTACATCGACGAGTGCACCGCGCAGTTCCAGGATGATCCGCGCAAGTGGCATCCGGTCCCCGCGATGGCGCGTCCGCTCGTCGAGACCGGCGACACCGCTATCGCGAGCTCGGATAAGACGCCGGAGCCGAACGCGAAGGTCGGCCTGATCCGCGAAGCGATCGATCGCTATCGCCTCGCGCTCCAGAAGGACCCGTACAACGCCGACGCGACGCTCAAGCTCGCGGTCGCGTACGACAAGGTCCTTCGCAAGGGTTGCGCGATCGCGATGCTCAAGCGGCTCTCCGCCCTCTCGAACAATCCGAAGTTCGCGACCGAAGCGAACCGCGCGGCCGATGCGGTCGGCGACAACGGCGTGTGGTTCAAGGGCTATCGCAAGGACGCGATGCAGGCCGTGGGTCGTTGATGCTTCGCGCTCTGTTGATCGGCGCGATGTTAGTCGGCTGTCACGGCAAGCAGGAGCTCACGCCTCCGCCTGCCCCGCTGCGCCCGGATCCCGAACCCGCACCGGCGATGGCGAAGGAGCAAAAGGACTGCGAGCCGACCGACCCGCAGGCCGAGCTCAAGGCGATGACGTTCGACCAGCGCTCGATCCCCGAAGGCACGCGCCTCGCCG
>JANXOP010000372.1 GCA_025357755.1 Kofleriaceae bacterium
CCGAGCCCGAACACGACGACGCTCGCGCCGGCCTCGACCTTCGCGGTCCACAGCACCGCACCGATGCCGGTGGTGACGCCGCAACTGCAAGTCGTGCCTGTCGCGCAAGACCAACCTGTGCACTGCGATCCGCGCGACCCAGGGCAAGGGGCTCATGCCCGATGGCACGAGCCGGTTCTCGTACAAGGGGCAGAAGATCCATCACTACATGGGCTGCTCGACGTTCTCGAACTTCACGGTGCTGCCCGAGATCGCGGTCGCGAAGGTCCGCACCGATGCGTCGTTCTCGTCGATCTGCTACCTGGGCTGCGGCGTCACCACCGGCATCGGTGCGGTGCTGTGGACCGCGAAGGTCGAGGCCGGCGCGAGCGTCGTCGTGTTCGGGCTCGGTGGGATCGGCCTCAACGTGATCCAGGGCGCGCGCATGGTCGGCGCCGACAAGATCATCGGCGTCGATATCAATCCGGCGCGCGAGGCGACCGGTCGCGCGTTCGGCATGACGCACTTCGTGAACCCGAAAGAGATCAAGGGCGACCTCGTCGCGCATCTCGTCGAGCTCACCGGGGGTGGCGCCGATTATTCGTTCGAGTGCGTCGGCAACACCACGCTGATGCGCCAGGCGCTCGAGTGCTGTCATCGCGGCTGGGGCGTGAGCGTGGTGATCGGCGTCGCGGGATCCGGCCAGGAGATCGCGACGCGTCCGTTCCAGCTCGTCACGGGCCGGGTCTGGAAAGGCTCGGCCTTCGGCGGTGCGCGCGGGCGGACCGATGTACCCAAGCTCGTCGATTGGTACGTCGACAAGAAGATCGAGATCGATTCGCTGATCACGCACAAGCTCCCGCTCGAGCGGATCAACGAAGCCTTCGATCTGATGCACGCAGGCACCTCGATCCGCGCGGTCGTCGAGTTCTGACCATGTCGATGACGATCACGGCACGCAGCGAGCAGCGCTGCTTCGGGGGCACGCAGGGCTTCTACACGCACGCGTCGAGCTCGACGGGTACGGACATGAAGATCGGCGTCTACGTGCCGCCGCATGCCGAGGGCGCGAAGCTCCCGGCGCTGTACTACCTCGCCGGGTTGACGTGCACCGAGGAGACCTTCGCGATCAAGGCCGGCGCGCAGCGGCTCGCGGCGGAGCTCGGGCTGGTCGTGGTCACGCTCGATACGAGTCCGCGCGGGCTCGATCTGCCGGGCGATGCGGCGAGCTGGGACTTCGGCGTCGGCGCCGGGTTCTACGTCGACGCGACCGAAGCGCCGTGGACGAAGCACTACCGGATGTATAGCTATGTCGTCGACGAGCTGCCCGCGCTGATCGAGCACAACTTTCCGGTCTCGGATCGTCGCGGCATCACGGGTCACTCGATGGGCGGGCACGGCGCGCTCGTGATCGCTCTCCGCAATCCGGGCCGCTATCGCTCGGTCTCGGCGTTCGCACCGATCGCGAATCCGCTCGTGGTGCCGTGGGGGGAGAAGGCGTTCGGTAACTATCTCGGCGCGGATCGCGCGCGCTGGGTGGCGTACGACGCGAGCTTCCTGATGCGAGAGAAGGCGTTCCCAGGCGATATCCTCGTCGATCAAGGGCTCGCCGATCCGTTCCTCGCGAACCAGCTGCGCCCCGAGGCACTCGAGGCCGCAGCCGCGGTTTCGGGCCAGGCGCTGACGCTGCGCCGTCACGAAGGCTACGATCACAGCTACTGGTTCATCGAGACGTTCGTGAGCGATCACCTCGTGTGGCACGCGGAGCGCCTGCGTTAGACTTTCGCGCATGGATCGCGTCCCGGCCCCGGTCCGATCCCACTTCACTATCGGCTCGATTACGAGACCAAGCAGGACCTCGGTACTGCCCGTGCTCGGGAGGTCGCGCGCGAAGGCTGGAAGATCGCTGGGCCACGCGCGTATCCCGTCCTGTCGTTCTTCGACGGCGACCGGCGCATGCTCTCCGCGCGAGAGCTCGTCGCGATGAACGAGATCCTCGCGGCGCTGCACGGCATGATCACGCGCGATGGTGCGGACGTCAGCCGAGCATGGTCGGGAGGCGTGCCGATCACGCACCGCCGACGATCAGATAGTGGGGATGGGATCGAGGTCACGCTCGTGGCGCCCGAGGCGCGAGGTAGCAGCACTCAGCTCGGCGACAACGATGTCGACGTGGTGGTGGAACGGTTCCTCCGTGCACCGGAAGGGAAGGGGCGCGAGCCGCTCTGGGTCGAGGTGTTCCTGGAGTGCGCGGCGGACGAGCTCGGCCTCTTCGTCGAAGAGCTCGGACCCGAGGAGGTCGAGGAGATCGTGCTCGCGATCTTTCCGCACAGCGTAGAGGCGACGGGTAAAGATGCGGCGGCGATCGTCGATGACGTGCGCGCCCTGATCGCCTTCGCGGTCCGCGAGCATGCGACGGACGCTTTGCGTGAGAGCCTCGAGCTCCTCGATCTGGCGCTGGCCGTTCGGCTCGCTCGCGCGCTCGAGGATCCGTCCCAGTTCGGCCAGGCGAAGCTGGTATCCATGGCGGGCCGCGACGCGGGCTTCGATATGGACACCGAGGCGGGGATCGAGGCCTGCCTGCGCTCCATGACGCGCGCAAAGCCGCGCCGCACTGCGAAGAAGCCACCCGCGAAGAAGCCGCGACCACGGAAGCGCTGAAGCGGCGCACGACCGTGTGCTATCTATCCTCCGGATGGACACGCTCGACTGTCGGAGCTGTGGTGCGTGCTGCGTGAACCTGCCGTCGAATCGCGCGCAGGGCTTCATGTACTGGGTCGAGATTGCCGATGGTGATCGCATCCTGCGCCGCCCGGATCTCGTCAAGGCGCTCGTCACGCGCGACCCCGCTGGTGTGCCGCACCTGCGCGTGGCGCACGACGGCCGATGTCTCTCGTTGCGCGGTGCGATCGGTGCGGTGACCTGCGGCATCTATCGCGAGCGACCATCACCGTGCCGCCAGGTCGAGCCTGGTGACGAGAAGTGTCTGCGCTATCGCGCCGAGCACATCGCGGCAGGCATGGCGCTAACTCCGTAGCGTCGTGATCTCGGCGCCGTCCTTCGTGACGATCAGCGTGTGCTCCCATTGCGCGGACAGGCTGCCGTCGGCGGTGACGATCGTCCAGCCGTCGTCGAGCATGCGGATCTCGGCTCTGCCGAGATTGACCATCGGCTCGATCGTGATCGCCATGCCGGCGCGCAGCCGGCCCCCCCTGCCGCGCGTCCCCCAGTGCGCGACGTGCGGATCCATGTGCATCCGCCGACCGATGCCGTGGCCGCCAAAGTCTTTGACGATCGAACAGCCCTCCGCGCGTGCGGCCTCGTCGATCGCAGCGCCGACATCGCCGAGCCGCGCGCCGTCACGCACGACGGCGATGCCCGCATCGCGACACTTCGCCGCGACCTCCGTGACGTGGCGCGCCTCCGCCGAGGCCTGACCGATCACGAACGTGGCGGAGGTATCGCCATGATAGCCGTCGAGCTGCGTCGTCACGTCGACGTTGAGGATGTCGCCGTCGCGAAGCACCACGCGCGGGCTGGGCATGCCGTGGCACACGACCTCGTTGCGGCTCGTGCAGACCGCGTGCGGGAACCCCTGGTAGCCGAGCTGACTCGGCGTGCCGCCGGTCGCCTTGGTGTGCTCTCGCACCCAACTGTCGATCTGCGCGGTCGTGATGCCGGCAGCGACGCGCGCTCCGACGAAGGCGAGCGTTGCAGCAGCAGCGGCACCGGCGCGCCGCATCTTGGCTTGTTCGGTGTCGGAGAGAACGACGAGACCCATCGAGCGAGCATGAGGCCACATCAGGACGGCCGTCCAAGATCGTTTTGATCTGGTAGGCTGCGCGCGTGAGCCTGTCGCAGATCGAGTACTTCGTCGCGGTCGCCGAGACCGGCAACGTGGGTCGCGCATCGCTCGCGTTGCGGGTCGCGCAGCCTGCCGTGAGCCGGCAGATCCGCAACCTCGAGGACGAGCTCGGCGCCGAGCTCTTCGTGCGCTCGAGTCGCGGGATGCAGCTGTCGCCTTCGGGCACGGCGTTCCTCACGCACGCGAGGACCGTGCTCGCGACGATCGAAGAAGCGCGCGCCGCGGTTCAGCCTCGCACCCGGCGGTAGCGCCTGCGCGGTGCTCCAGCGAGCACGCGGGACGTGCGAACCATCCATCACACGCCGACGGAAAGCTGAGAGCGCTGCGCTGGTCGGCGCTCCTACGCTCGGCGTGATCGCCTTCATCGTCATGCTCGCCGACCGCGGCGATCGCAGAAAGGTCATCGCGATCTTTCAGACGATCCAGATGCTGTGTCCGATCGCGCTAGTCGTGTCGCTGGCCACGCACGAGATCGCACCGTGGATGGTGGTCGCGCTCGCGCTCGTGGTCGGCATCACGGATGCCCTGTCGATGCCGTCGTACCAATCGGTGGTGCCCTCGATCGTCGAGCCGGCGCAGATTCCCTCGGGGCTCGCGCTCAACTCGATCCAGTTCGACCTGTCGCGCATCCTCGGCCCGGCGCTGGTGTGCTGCTCGCATCACTCGGCGTGATCGGCTGCTTCACGGTGATCGCTGTCGTACGTGCCGTTCGTGGCGGTCGCGCTGTGGATCTTACCGAGGGCCTCGGCGACCGCGAAGAAGTCGCTCGAGCTCCGCCATCCGCCATCCGCTCCGCGGGATGGGTGAAGTCTTGCGCGATCGCACGCTCGTGCGCGCGTTGTTGACCGTGTTCGTGTCGGGGCTGTTCGCGGGCCCGCTGATCACGTTCTTGCCGGTGCTGATCCGCGACGGCTTCGGGGCGGGCGCGGGCACGTTCAGCATCGCGCTGGCAGCGTTCGGCATCGGTGGCCTGCTCGGCGCGGCGGGCGTCCTCGCGAGTGACCCGGCGATCGATCATCGGTGACGGAGCTCGGACGCCGCGGTGCTGTATGGCGGGGTCGTGATCGCCTCGGCGGTGCAGCCGTTCGTGTGGTTGCTGCCGGTGCTCGGGGTCGGAGAGGGTATGGCGGTGACCTCGAGCAACACGCGAGCGTGCAGTTGCACGCGAAGCCCGACGAACGGGGCAAGGCGGTCAGCTTGTACATACTGGCGATGCACGGTGGCGCAGCCCTCGGGAGCCTCGCCTCGGGTGGGGTCATCCACCTGATCGGTGTGCGCCCCACGCTGTTCGTCGACGGCATCATCGCGGTCGTGCTGCAGGTGGTCGTCGCGCTGTTCGTCGCGCGTTAGAGGTCGCCTCGATCGAAGCGATGTTCGCTGCGACCACGTTACAGCTGAACTTGTTTTAGAGCTTGGCGTCGATGTCCGAGGCGTCGTGGCGCTCGTGCAGCTGGACGTCGCCGAACGGACGATTGACGATCACGCCGCGCTTGACCGCCTTGCGCTCGCCGATCGCCGTGGCCCAGCGAATCACGTGCGTGTACTCGTGGACCGAGAGGAACTCGGCCGATTTGTAGAGCCCGGCGCCGATGCAGAGCTGGCCGTACCACGGCCACACCGCGATATCGGCGATCGTGTAGTCCTTGCCACCGAGGTACTCGGTGGTCGCGAGACGCTTGTCGAGCACGTCGAGCTCCCGCTTCACTTCCATCGCGAATCGATCGATCGCGTACTCGATCTTGGTCGGCGCATACGCGTAGAAGTGGCCGAAGCCACCGCCGAGATACGGCGCACTCCCCATCTGCCAGAACAGCCAGGACAGGCACTCCGCGCGCGCGGCGGGCTCGGTGGGAACGAGTGCCCCGAACTTCTCGGCGAGGTACATCAGGATCGAGCCCGACTCGAACACGCGGATGGGCGTGGTGCCGCTGCGATCGAGGAGCGCCGGAATCTTCGAGTTCGGATTGATGGCGACGAAGCCCGAGCCGAACTGATTGCCTTCGTTGATCTTGATCAACCACGCATCGTACTCGGCGCCCGTGTGGCCCGCCGCGAGCAGCTCCTCGAGCATGATCGTGACCTTCTGGCCATTCGGCGTGGCGAGCGAGTAGAGCTGCAGCGGGTGCGTGCCGACCGGCAGCTCGGCGTCGTGCGTCGAGCCGGAGACCGGGCGGTTGATGTTGGCAAACTGGCCACCGTTCGCTTTGTTCCAGGTCCACACCGCGGGCGGCACGTAGTCGGTCGTCATTTCTGAGAACTACCACGGTGTACGATCGTTGGAGGTCTGGAATTCAACTGTTCCAAGTCCTCGTCGCCATCGTGTTCATGAAGGCCGCGACGACCGCAGCGACCGCGCCGGTGCGGCAACAGCAGAACCAGTTGATCTCGATCGCGATGGGGCAGGCGAGTCTGTTACAGCAGCTCACGAAACATCTCGCTGCACAGAGCGACCTGATGCTCGTGCAAGCCCGCCACGATGGCATCCCCGACGACCAGCTAGCCTCGGCTATCGCGCAGATCGCGGAGCGCAAGGCGGCGCTCGACCTTCCGTTTCGGTGAACGCGATAGCGCCAGACCGAGTCGCGATTGCTAAGGTCGGGTATGCGCGAGCTCGCCCGAGGTGCACACGACGTGTCCCGCGGTCTCGCGGCGCTGCGGCGGTACCCCGAGCTGTGGAAGTGGCTCGTCGCGCCGGCGGTGCTGTCGCTCGCGATCCTCGTCGCGGTGATCGCCACGATCGTGCACTTCGTGGCGCCCCTGATCGCGTCGGTCGAGCATCACCTGCCTTCGGTGGTCGCATCGATCGCGGGGACGCTGCTCGCGATCGTGGTGATCGCTGGTCTCTCGATGGGCGGGCTGTTGATCTTCGCGACGCTCGCGGGCGTGGTCGCGGGGCCGTTCAACGAGCGGATGTCCGAGCAGCTCGAAGCGCGGTTGCGCGGCACACCGGTGGCACCGTTCGTGCTGCGCCAGTTTCTGCAGGAGCTCGCGCGTGGTGCCGCACATGCGGTGCGTCGCGTGGTCGTGGCGATCCTCGGCACGGTGCTCGTGATCGCGCTCGGATTCGTCCCCGGCATCGGCACGATCGCGGCACTCGCCCTCGGGTTCCTGTTCGCGGCGCGCGCCTCGGCATACGACTGCTACGACGCGGTGCTCGCGCGGCGCGGGCTGGCGTATCGCGAGAAGCTCGCATATCTCGCCGATCACCGCTCGCGCACCTTCGGGCTCGGCGCGGCGACCGCGGGCATGCTGCTCGTCCCGGGGCTGAACCTGGTCGCGCTGGGGCTCGGTGCAGCGGGTGCGACGGTGGCGATGCACAACCGGTCGTGATCGCCGGAACCCCGCCATGGTAGTGGTGTCTATCGACAGATGCGCTACGCCCTGCTGATCCTGGTTCTGGTGATGCCCGCTGCGGCGCAGCCGGCGAAGGTCGTCGCGACCCCGGCGGTGACCGCAGCGGGCGCGGTGACCGTGGGTGCTGCCGGGCCGACGCTGGTCGAGGCCGCCGCCGAGGACGGGAGCTGGATCGCGCTGTGTCAGGCACGTGCCGATACCGACCACGATGGCGTGGTGTACGTGAGGAGTACGAACTGGGGGCTGACCGGCGATCAGCTCGCGGCGTACCTGGTTGCTGGTAGCGGTGATGGTTCCGCGATCGACGACATCCTCGCGAACGATCCGTCCAATCGCCGGCTCGTGATCGAGCGCAACAAGCGACGGCTGCTGTTCCAGCCGCCAGAGCCGGAGCTCGACCTGACCGCGCTCGGCGCGACGAGCGCGCAGTTCGAACCGTCCGGTGATCGCCTCGTGTACGCGGTGCACGCGGGCAAGGCCGAGAAGCTCCGCGTTCGCGAGCTCGCGACCGGGCACGAGGTCGAGCTCGATCCGGGACCGGGCGTCATCTATTCGTACCGCGTCGAGGATGGCTGGGTGATCGCGGAGATGGTCGCCAATAAAGGGCAGTGGGTCGTCAACGCGTCGCATCGGCCGAGACGGTGCTGGGTCGGCAGCAACTCGGACGTCTCGTCCTCGTCCGGAACGCCCCCGACCGAGACCCTGCTGCCGCTCGGCGGCGGGCCGGCGCGGGTCGTTCCAGATCTGATCCGCACGTTCGGCACCCTGCTCCTGCGCCGGACCAAGGCAGGCGCGATCGTTACCGAGGGCGCCAATGGCGCCACGCACGAGCTCGTCCCCGCGACGTGCGCCGGGTTCGTCGTGTCCAGCGATCCCACGGCCGGCTCCGTCATCGTCGCGTGCAAGGGCGGTCAGCTCATCGAATACCGGCCGGGCGTCAAGCCACGATCGATCGGCGTCGCGATCACGCCACCGACCGCCGACGAGGCCTCCGAAAAGGGCCGGTTTCTGTTCGATGGCGGCAAGGATGGCAATAGCGTCGTGATCGATCTGAAGCTTGGCACCAAGCGCGAGACCGGCTTCTTCCAGAACCTCGAGTACGCGCACGGCGACCTCGCGATCGTCCAGCGCGGCAACAGCGTGGTCGCGATCGATGGTGCGCACGAGCGCGTGCTCGGTGCGGTCGAACGCTATCCGACCACGTTGCGCGCCGGCACGTTCCTCTATCTCGAGCCGGTGCTCGTCGATCTGGCCACCGGCCAGGCGGTGGGTGTCGCGCCCTCGCGGTCGATGCTCCAGAACGGCTTCAAGCAAGACGTCGTCGCGAACGTCAAGGCCGTGTCGCGCGATGGCCGCTTGCTCGTCGGCTTCGGCGGCGGACGCTACGATCCGGCGCCGGGCCCGCTCGAGTGGACACTGCCTGCGGCGATGCCGGCGGACTCGGCGAAGGCGACGCCGTAACTCACGCGAGCGCGAGCAGCAACGACATCAGTCGTGAGAGGGTCATTGCCGCACGATTCTGTACTAGCCTGGCGCCATGGTGAATCCCGACGCACAGGATCCTCGGGCGATGCTCGAGGCGATCCTCGCGGACCGTCCGGATCTGGCGCAGGTCGCGGCGGTGATCTTCGATTACACGCAGTACCTGCTCGACGATGACGAGCGCCTCACGAAAGGCGGCGCCCTCGACGGTCAGGGGCGCGAGCTGCTATGCGCACGGGCGCTCGAGCTCCTCGGTGGGCCTGCGGCAGAGGATGCGGAAGACGAGCCCGATCTCGAGCTCGAGCTCGACGACGAGTCCGCGACGTGATCCAGCGGCTTCGCTTGAAGGGCTTCCGTCGCTACGTCGACGAGACGTTCGATCTCGGGCCCGGCGTGACGTTCATCAACGGGCGCAACAACGCCGGCAAGACCACGCTGTCCTCGCGATCGAATACGCGCTGACCGGAACGGTCGCCGGGGCGCGCAGCCAGGCGTTCCTCTTGCACCCCGATGCAAAGGGCCTTGGTGTCGAGATGGTGTTCTCGGCGCGCGATGGCAAGACGTACAAGCTGCAGCGCCTGCATCAGATGCCCGCGCGCGCGAAGTCGCGCCTGATCGGCCACTTCACGCTCAAGGAGATCGTGGGGCCCGAGGACGAGCGCTACGTGCTGTCCTCGGACTTCCAGGATCACGAGGACGCGCTCGCGAAGAAGCTCGCGGAGATCACGGGCATCACGCGGCGCATCCTGCACCTCGCGGTGCACGTGCGGCAGGGCGAGATCGCGCAGATCCTCGACGGTGATGCGCGCCTCGATATCGCACTCGGGATCACGGCGGCGGGCACCTCGAACGAGGAGATGCGCGCGCTCGCCCTGACCGATGAGGAAGCGGCCGAGGCGCTGCCCGCGGTCGAGGCTTCGTTCGGGCACCTCGAGCGCGAGCGCAACACGTCGAGCACCGATGAATCGGCCGCGACCAAGCGGCTCGAGGAGCTGCGCGCGGAGGCGACCCGACTCGGCGCGGTCGGCGCACTCGGGGCCGAGCCCGCGGTCGATGACGATGCCGGGTTCGTGCGCGCATTCGAAGCCTGGCGCGATGCGACGGCTAGCGTCACCCGCGCGGAGGCCACGCTCGCGGCGTACGGCGAGGGCGCGACGCTCGGCGCGGAAAAGGCCGAGCTCGAAGCCGCGATCGCCTCGGCGCGACCGGACGATCTGCAAAAGCTGGCCGATCTGCGCGCCCGCATCGCGCGGCGTGCTGCGCTGATCGCGGCGGGCGAGCCGGTGTGCGAGCACTGTGGCTCGACGATAAATCCGGTCCAGGCAGAAAAGGACCTTGCTGCCTGGCGCAAGGAAGCGGCCGCCCTCGAGGCCTCGGCGATCGATGTGCCGGAGCTGCGCGGCCAACTACGCGAGGTCTCCCGGCGGGTCGCGGACCGCGGCGTCGCGGCGAGCACGCTCGAGCGCGTGACCGCGACGCGCAAGCGCTCCGAGGCAGGCATCCGCGCGATCGTCGATGGCGATCCACGCGAGCTCGCCGTGATCGCGGCCGAGCGGCGTGCCGAGCGCGAGAGGCAGACGCTCGAGCGCGCGACCGCCCGCGCGCGCGCCGAGGCCAAGCTCGAGGGCGTGGAGGCCGCGATCGACGAGATCGAAGCGCGGATCACGGCGCAAGAGCGGCGTGGTGCAGAGCTCGAGCGCGAGCACGCGCGGCTCTCCGACGAGCTCGATCGCTTGCGTCGCCGGGTCCGGCGCGCCGCCGATCTGCGGGTGCTCGCCGGTGCGTTCAAGGAGTTGCAAGAGCAGCTCCGCACGCGTGCGGCGAGCGAGCTCGCCGAGAGCACGTTCGCGATCCACAAGGCGCTCAGCGTCGATCACGAGATCGAATCGATCGAGATCGATCCGACCCGCTATCAGGTGCTCGTCACCTCGGCGAGCACGAAGCAGGTGATGCCCGCCTCCCTCGCGCAAGGTGGTGGCCATCGCTTGCTGCTCGGGCTTGCCTTCCGGCTCGCGCTCGTGAAGCGGCTCGGGCCGTTCCCGTTCATGTTGCTCGACGAGCCGACCTACGGCCTCGACGAGCGCCATCGCAAGGCGCTGCTCGAGCGGATCACGAAGCTCGGCTCGTCAGAGCAGATCCTACTCGTCACCCACCAGGACATGGGCCACGAGCCTGATTCCAAGCTCTCGATCGAGCGCCAACCATGAATCGCGAAGAGTTGATCCAGAAGCACTACGACACCTACGAGGCCGCGCTCGCCGAGAAGCGGCCCGAGCTGATCACGCACCTCGAGCTCGACAAGGCCGTGCCCGAGAAGGCGGTCTCGGCCGACGTGCTCGATGGTCAGGTCCAGAAGGCGCTCGTCTTGCTGATCAAGGCCAAGCTCGATGCCGATCCGAGCGCGAACCAGCGCTTTCTCGCGACGACGAAGGTCCCGCTGTGGAATCAGCTGCTCGTCGCCGCGCGCGTCAAGGAGCTCGCCCGCTCGCGGATCGTCAAGAAGGGCGGGCGCAAGCAGCTGCGCTACGACGTCGCGGATCTCGCGAAGACGTTCTTCGGCAAGGCGCTCCTCTTCGAGTCCGGGCTCGCGCGCCAGACCGTGCTCGACAAGGACGAGCTCGACAAGCTCGTCGCTGCCTGCGCGAAGATCAAGTTGACGCTGCCCGAGACGATCGAGCCGACCACGACCGAGGTGTTCTTCGACGAGGCGATCGCGGCGCAGGTCGATTCCGCGAAGCAGGCAAAGCTCGCGGTGGCCGCCGAGAAGAAAGCAGCGAAGAAGAAGAAACCATGATCGATCCCATCAAGCTGCTCGCCGAAAAAGAGGTCACCGACCTCGCGCAGGACACGCCGATCATCCTCGAGGGCCAGTACCGAGAGGCCTACGACGCGATGCTCGACGCCTATAATGCCGGCCTCTACGTCGGCCTGATCGGCCCGGTGGGCTCGGGCAAGACCGCGCTGTGTCGCCGGTTCGCCGAAGATCTCAAGCGCCCGTTCGAGTGGGTCACGTTCTCGGATCTGGTGCGCCCGGCGAACTTGATCGGCAGCTTCGATCCGACGCTGGTGTTCAAGTACGGCTACGCGCTCGAGGCGTTCGTGCCGGGACCGTTCACGATGTCGGCGCTCTCCGGCGGCGTGTTCCTCGCGAACGAGCTCAACCGCGGCGACGAGTATGTGCTCAACAGCCTGCTCGACGCACTCGAGGAGAAGAAGCTGTACATCCCGAGCCTCAAGAAGTGGTTCGGAGTCGACGACAAGTTCTACTTCATCGCGGCGATGAACCCCGCGGAAGCGCGTGGCACGCGGCGGTTGCCCTCGGCCGTGAAGGATCGCATCAAGGTCTGGCTCCAGCTCGGCTATCCGAAGAAGGCCGTCGAGCAGAAGATCGTCGAGCAGCACTGCGGCGAGTACAAGCTCAAGCCGAAGCAGATCGAGCTCGTGCTCGAGATCGTGCACAGGACGCGTGACGATGCGGCGGTCGCGCAGCCCGCCTCGATTCGCTCGAGCATCGCGATGGCGCGGCTCGCCGCCCAGCGAGCGAAGCGCTTCAACAAGCCGATCGACAATCAGATGCTCGGCCAGGCCGGCCGGCTCGTCCTGCGCGAAGCGATCCAGATGAAGCCGGGCCGCGAGGTCGATGCATACCTCGATGCGCTGTTCACCGAGATCCTCGGCACGACCGGATGAAGCTCGCCGACGACGAGCCCGAGCCCGAGGCCGCCTTCGAAGGCGATGCGGTCACCCGGTTCACGCCGATCTCGTTCGCGCTAGAGCTCGTTCGCGCGATGCGCAAGCGGAGCGGGCTGTCGCACGTCCCGAGCGTGCGCACGACGATCGCGCTGCCGCGGTTCCTGACCGCGCGCTACTTCCGGCTCGGCAAGCTGACCGCGAAGGACTACGTCGAGGCCGCGGTGCTGCTGACCGCGCCGGAGGATCAGGGTGCCGCGTTCGAGGTCGCGCGCGAGCTGCTGTTCCCGAAGGACAAGACCGCGCCGGTCGCGGCGAAGGAAGCCGCGGCGATCCTCGAGGGCGGGGAAGCCGTCGCGAGCGCGGCGGCACCTCCCGGGGAGAGCGCCATGTCGGTGCTCGATTCCCTCGCCGGCATGAATCTCGATCTCGGCGCACTCGATCTCGACACGCTCGATCGCATGCTCGACGAGAAGACCGCCGCGTCGACCGAGATGCGAGCGCTCGATCTGTTGACCAATCTCGCCACGTCGGACGATCCAGCCCAGCGCAGTCTCGCGACGCTGGCGACGAGCTACGGTGGCGCGGCCGAGCTCGAGGGCGACGCGATCCACGACGAGGCCGCGGCGCGGCGCTTCGTGCTCGAGCGCTTGCTCGGCAACCTCGGGACGCTCGAGCCGCAGACCGTCGCGGCCGCGGCCACCGCGGGCTTCGCGGCTTCGCTCGAGGGCGCGGCGCCGTGGGAGCGGGCAGGGCTTCACGCCGCCAGTGGCGAGCAGGTCCAGCTCGATGCGCTGCTCGACGACCTGATCGCGCGCGGTAATGCGCGCGACCTCGGGAGGTCGCTCGCCTTTGTCCGCACGTCGGAGACGGGCCTCGCACCCGGGTTCCAGGTCCGCGCGCTCGCCTCGGCGCGCCATCTCGCGGATTGGGCCGAGATCCTCGACGGGCTCGGTGCGTTCGTCGAACCTCCGGACGAGCTCGTCGCGCGCTCGGCACGCGAGAACGTGCGCCGTGCACTGCACGCTGCGACCGTGCTCGACACCGCGTTCCGGCCCGAGCGCGATCCGTGGGACTACGACAACGACGAAGCGCCTCCCGATGCCGAGCCCGAGCGACCGAAGCTGCGGCACACGGTGTTCGATGCGTGGGCGAGCTCGCTCGCGGAGCCGCCGACGCTCGAGCTGCTCGTCGAGATCAGTGTTCCGACCTCGCAGTGGGCCGAGCTCACCGAGCAGGCGTTCGTGGTGTTCCTCGCCGAGCTCGATCGCGCGCGCGAACGACCTGTCGACGAGCGCATGATCGCGATCACCGGTGCGCTGCAGATGGCGAAGCGCCTGCGCGAGACTAAGACCGCGGGCGGTCGCCAGCTCGCGGGCACACTCGCCACGCGAGCGCTCGTCCTCGTCGGCTCGCCGGCCCGGTTCCTGCCCTTGCTCGATGCCGTGCTCGATCTCGGCCTCGCGCCGGATGACGTGCCCGCGGTGGTCGCCGCGGGCGCCGAGCTCGGCATCGCCGAGGACGAGATCTACGCGCGCCTCGCGCAACCGCTCGAACAGCTGCGGTTCCTGATCGAAGGCAACGTGCAGGATCTGCGGCGGTACCTCGAGCTCGTCGACAAGATCACGATGATCCCCGAGGAGTTGTTGCAGCACCTGCTCGCCTGCTGCGTGCGCGATGGCAACAGGATGGGGCTCGCACTCTTGCTCGCGGTCGCGCTTGGCCCGGTGCTCGCGCTCGTCGGGAAGGACCTCCCGCAGCAGCTCGTCGACGACAGCCTCAACTATCGCGGCATCGGCGGCGGCGAGAACCTCCTGCTCCAGTGGTTCGAGCATCGCGACTCGATCCCGAGTGACTTCAAGGCCCGCGTGCGTGCGCTCGCGAAGCAAGCGCTCCTCGATGCGGCGCTCGTGTGGGTGCACAAGGGCAGCGGTGGCGCCGAGCGTGGCCTGATCCCGCAGACTCGCTCGCGGCCGTTCCGCGCCGGTGACGAGCTCGATCATATCGATATCGATGGCACGCTCGAAGCGCTCGCGATGTCGGGCAAGTCGCTTTCCGAGATGTCGCACGAGGACCTGCTCGTCCAGGACACGTCGAGTGGGCGCGCGGGCTTCGGCGTGCTGATCGACATCTCGGGCAGCATGAACGGCAAGGATCTCGCGATCTGCGCGATCGCGGTCGTGATGCTGCTCGGTCGGCTGCGCCCCGAGGAGCTCGCACTCGCGCTGTTCGAGAGCAACATCCACGTCGTCAAGGAGTTCGCCTCGACCCGCGAGCTCGACGAGGTCGCCGACGAGCTGCTCGATCTTCGCGCGACCGGCGGCACGCGTGTCGATGCGGCGCTGCGCTTCATCCAGACCGAGTTCGCGTCGCAGCCGGATCACGAGCGCCGCGTGCTCTTCCTGCTCTCCGATTTCGCGTTCTTCGAATCGTCCGAGGAGCTGGCGGCGCTCCTCGACGAGCTCGCCGATCTCGATCTGCACTTCATCGGTGCCGGTCACGGCTACATCTCGAAGGACGTCGCGGCGCAGTTCGTCGCGCGGATCGGCGGCCAGGTCACCAGGATTCCCTCGCTCGCGAAGCTGCCGGAGCTGCTGCTCGCCGCCCTCGCGTGGGTCGCGGGCTCGGCGAGCTAGTTGCGGCGATCGACCAGCCCCGGCAATCGGGCAGGCTTGCGAGCGCCCTGTTCGA
The DNA here is from genome assembly GCA_025357755.1 of Kofleriaceae bacterium. GTDB lineage: Bacteria > Myxococcota_A > Polyangia > Haliangiales > Haliangiaceae > JABFXX01. Next base: position 15,062 of record JANXOP010000372.1, read on the forward strand.
TCCTTACTAAGAGAGCTCACCCAAACCCGAGACCTCGGCCTCGCCGAGTAACTGGAGTTCCCGATGAAAACGTCTGCAAATCACCCGAATTATCGGCCCGCCACGATCACCTGTGCATGCGGTGCCGTCCACAAGACCTTCTCGACGCGCGGCGACTTCAGCGTCGATATCTGCTCGGCGGATCATCCGTTCTACACGGGCAAGCAGCGGCTGATGGACACCACGGGGCGCATCGAGCGCTTCAACAAGCAGTACGCGAAGGCCTGAGCACTACCTCGTGCCGCGATACGCTCGCGGCATGAAGCGGTCGCTCCTGGTCGTGATGTTCGCCGCCTGTGGTTCGGCCCCGCGGCCATTGGTCGAGCCAACGCCCCTCGCGACGGCGAACGCCCCGCACGCGACAAGCCGTGGCACGACGTTCCTGGTGCCTGCCGGCTGGATCGTCTCCGAGACCGCCTCGCTGACGATCCTCACGCCGCCGCTCGACGAGCATTCACACGTGGTGCTCGCGGAGACGACCGCGGGAGATCCGGAGGCGGCGCGCGATGCCGCGCTCGCGTTGTATCGGCCCGAATGGAAGCTCGAGGCACCGAAGGGCGACGATGCCCCAGGCCGCAACGGCTGGCAGACCACGCGGCAGTTCACCTACGAGGTCCCCGATCGCGTGTTCGTGGTCTCGTCGGCGTTCGCGAACGGTCACTACACGGTCGCGATCCTCGATCTCGCGAGCGCGGTGATCAATCTGCGCGCCGCAGATATGAGTACGATCTTCGACAACCTCTATCCGAAACGCCCCTGATCGGGGCGGTGACTTTCATTCTGCGAGTTGTTCGCTTCCGCGCCCTCGAACGGTGCGACCATGACAGCGTTGCGCGGACTGTGGTTGATGCTCGCAGCAGGGTGCTACTCGCCAACCCCGGTCGAGGGCGCCGCTTGCACGACCCAGGGCGAATGCCCATCGCCGCTGGTGTGCTCGCAAGGCATGTGCGTGGCGCACGTGCTGCCAGACGCCGCCCTCGATGCCTTCGCGTGTACGCCGATCGCGACCGCAGCCGGTGCGATCACGGCCCCGGTGTTCACACCCACGATCGATGGTGACCTCGAGGACTGGCCCACGTGCTTCATCACGCTCGACACCACCACCGGCATCGTCATCGATCACGGTGCGATGAACATGTATCCGACCGGAACGTTTTCGGTCGCGCACGATGCAACGCACCTGTATGTCGCGGCGGAAGTTCACGGCGTGCTGCCGCTCGGCGATGCAGCTCCACCCGCGATCTACCAGAACAACTCGATCTCGTTCTACATCGATGGCGACGGTTCGTTCCTCTCGGCTGCGTATGACAGCGACGCCGCGCAGATCGTGATCGATCACGCTAATCAGCGACAGGTGTTTCACAGCGGGACGCCCGTCGATCGACCGAACATCACGAGCGCAGCGCGGACGACGGGCTCGGTGTTCACGATCGAGCTCGCGGTCGAGCCGAGTACGTTTGGGCTCACGAGCTTCGACAGTACGATGGGATTCGACATCGGCTTCGAGGGCGGCGACGGTACGCAGCAGACCTCCGAGGTCTATTGGTACCAGCGCTGTAACCTGCCGACCTGCGGCTGCAGCAACGGTACGACGGCTGCGCCGTACTGCGACGCGCGCGAATTCGGCATCGTCACGCTGAAGTAGTCACCGCATGATCCGCTTCGCGAGATCCCAGTAATGCGTCGGCGCGATGCGCTCGAGCAGCGATGCGGCCTTCGCGTCGGAGCCGACGAGCACGCGATCTTTACGCGCCTCGATCGCGGCGACGATGATCTCGCCTGCCTGGTCCGCCGGCATCTTCAACGCGCGTTCGACGCGGCGCACGGACCTGGCGGTCTGCTCTTCGGTTGCACCCGCAGGCGGCTTTGCGGACCTCGCGATCGAAGTCTTCACGCCTCCGGGATGGACGACCGTGACGCCGACCGTCGTGGACTCGAGCTCCTTGCGCAACGATTCGGAGAACCCGCGCACGGCGAACTTGCTCGCGCAGTACGCGGCCTGACCGGGTGGGGCGACGATGCCGAAGATGCTCGAGAGGTTGACGAGCCGCGCATCGTCGCTCGCGGCGAGCACGGGCAAGAACGCGCGGGTCATCCGGACCACGCCGAAGAAGTTGATGTCGATCAGCCGCTCGAAGTCGGCCTCGGCGACATCCTGGAAGTTGCCGCCAAGCGCGATGCCCGCGTTGTTGATCAACACGTCGATCCGCGGATGCGGCTTGGTGACTTCGCGCGGGAACGCCGCGATGGCTGCCTTGTCCGCGACATCGAGGTGATGCCGCGTGAGGCGCACGCCGGTGCCGGCAAGCGTCTCGGTCTCCTCGAGGCCCTTGTCATCGACATCGGCGAGTGCGAGATGGCACCCGCGGCGCGCGAGCACGATCGCGAGCGCGCGGCCGATGCCACTTGCCGCACCGGTGACGATCGCTGTGCGGCCCTGGAGATTAAAGCGCTGCATGTCGGTGGCTCCGGTGTAGCAGGGGCGCCACTCCGTGGCTCAGTTCGCGACGCGGTTCTTCATGAAGCCCGCGAGCTCGGCATCGGTGACCGTCTGCGTGCCGACCTGGATCAGGTGATGGGTATAGAGCTGGCCGCCATTCGGCAGGTCGCTCTTCACGTAGCCGCTCTTCGCGAGGAGCGCTGGCTGGCCCGTGGCCTGGAACTGGACGGCGGCCGCCGCCGCCGCGATCGTGATCTTCTCGTCCGTGACGACCACCGGCGCGGTGCCACCTGCTTTGAGCGTCACGGTCTTCGAATCGATGATCGAGTCGCGCTCGACCGCGCCACCCTTGGTGGACGAGACCTGGTGGACGTCGTTCGCCGTACCGGTGACGGCGACCGACGTGGTCTCCGTCGCATCGCGCTTGATGCTCGAGAACGAACCGATGTTCGTCGTGAAGTTCCAGTCGATCGCGCGCTTCTGGAATCCCGCCTTGCCCTCGATCCCTGCGGTCAGCGCGCCCTTGATGGTCGGCTTGCCTCCATCTTTCGTGATCTCGAGCGAGCCCTTGGCCGTGCCCACGGTCCGGCTCGCGTCGAGAGCGGGCTTCGCGATCACGACGTGCTCGAGCACACTATCGAGCGCCTTCGAGGCCTCGGTATCGGTGACGGTCGTCACGACAGGTGCGGCCTGCGAGCTGGCCACGAGACCGAAAAGCACGGCGGCAACAAACGGCTTCGTCATGCCCAGCGCACGAGCAAGCTGGATGCCACCGTCGAGCACGGTCGCCGCGCAGCAATCGCGGTTCTCGACCCGCCGGCAAGTCCGGTTGCCGGCGGTGGTGTTGACCGCAAATACGTTCGGCCACGTCACTTGACGTCCGCCTGCAGGACGATGACGCGGGCATCGACATTCAAGATCTGACCACGCGCGCGCGTGCTCAGGGGTTGGGTCCAGTGCGCGTGGCCACAGACGATCAGCGGCACGCTTTCGGTCAGCTCGCGAATGTTCGCGTTGCCGATCTGATCATCGAGGTGGCCGTTCGGCTCTTCGTGCAAGACGAGCACGTCGCACGCGAGCACGCTCGCGATCTGCGCGAGGTGCGCGTCTTCGTCTCGGCGTCCGGGCTTGCTCGGATTGCCGATGATGCCGCCGACCCCCGCGAAGCGGAGGCCATCGAGCTCGATCGTCGTGCCCTCGAGGACGTGGATCGTGTCGCCCGCGACGTGGGTCATGTCGTCGTGGTTTCCGGCCACGCCGACCACCCAGGGGAAGCGCGCCGCGAACGCCTGCCACACACTCGCGACGTCGCCGTAACCGCCACGCTTGTTCGCGGCCGGCACGCTGTAGAGATCGCCAGCGAGCACGATACCGGTGCGCGCACACGGCGGTAGGAGGCCCCGATCGGCGAGCTGCTCGAGCTCGGCCGCGACGCTGACACCGAGGAGCTCGCCATTGACCATGCCCTGCAGATCGCTACAGCACACGATCGCGTCGAGCTCGTCGGCGAGAAAGCCCACGCGCTCGCGCACGATCTCGAGGCGGGCGACCTCGGTGCGGCCGCCTGGTGCGGCGTTGAGATAGCGAACCAGCCCGAGGGGCTCCGGTTCGATGGCTTGGATCTGGATCATCGCTAGGTTCCTTTGTAGCTGAGGCGTGGGCGCACGCGCCGGACCACGCGCGTGAGCTCGTGTTGTGCGCGCATCACGGCCTCGACGTTCTTGTAGGCCGCGGGCGCTTCGTCGCGCAGGGCATCGGCGTGACGGTGATCGAACCAGACCGCATCGAGTTGCGCCGCGAGGGCGCGTGCCGAGATTCGTTTGCGCGCTTCGCTTCGACTGAACCGTCGGCCCGCGCCGTGCGAGCTCGACGCGAGGGCAGCGGCGACGCCACGCCCGGCGACGTGATAGCTCGTCGTCCCCATCGAGCCAGGGATCAGCCCGGGCTCGTCGAGGGCCGCCGAGATCGCGCCCTTGCGATGGACCCACAGCGGTTCGCCGTGATCCTCGCGCCGCACGTGATTGTGGTGGCACTCGATCCAGCTCGCTTCGACCGGCACGATGCCGAGATCTTCGGCGAGCACGTCGCTCGCCGTCGCGAGGATCGCGCGCCGGTTCGCGGTGGCGTACGCGAGCGCCCACGCGAGGTCCGCGAGGTACGCGTGGCCCCGAGGCGAGTCCGCGTCGAGGCCGCGCAGGCCGGCGCCGCGCGCGGTCGCGTCGCGCAGATGATGATCGCGAATCGCCTGGCCCACCGCACGCGAGCCGGTGTGGACCATCGCCCATAACCGGCCTTCGTCATCCGCCTGGAGCTCGAGGAAGTGGTTGCCGCGGCCCAGGGTGCCGAGCTCGTGCGCACCGGTCGTGCGCGCGAACGCGCGGAGTGAGGGATGCGAGAGCTCGCCGCTCGGCAACATACGTGCGTCGCGATGACGGAGCGTCGGCACGCGGCGTGTGAACGCATCGAGCACGCGCGCGGCCAGGCGCGGATCGTCGAGCACCGACGCCTCCGCGTCGAACTGCAGCGTCGCGACACCACAGCCGATGTCGCCGCCGACCGCCGCCGGGTACAGCACCGACCGCGTGGCGAGGACGGTCCCGATGCATACGTCCTCGGCGAGGTGGACATCGGGCATCACGGCGATGCGCGCGACATCGTCCGCATCGGCGAGTCGACGCAGCGCAGCCGCGACCTCCGCGGACAGCGGTGCGGGGAGCCAGCTCGCGATCGGGGCGCTCATGGTTCACCTTCCGTTGCGAGGACGAAGCGCAGCTCGGGCGTGCGCTTGCGCTGCAAGCTGCGCGCGACTTCGCCACGGAGCTCGCCACGTGCGCGATCGAGGCTCATCTCGATCGCATCGAGCCCTTCGCGTGTTCGAGCACCCGGTGCGACCAGGGTGACTTGCAGTCGCGACGCATCCGGGGCGGGCTCGACCGCCATGACGACGAGGTCGAGCAAGCGCTCGTCGTCCACGGCCGCGAGTGCGAGCGCGATCGTGCGCTCGACCTCGCGGCACAGCTGTCCGGTGGAGCGGTCCGTCGCGCCACGGCGGCGCGATCGACGAGGTTCAGAAGCTTCGAAATACAGATCGACGAGAGAATCAGGATCAGAATCAGAACGTGACATCGCATCTCCACCGCGCGTGACGCGGCATGAAACCGACGGATCACCGTCGGAGACGAGCAAGGGCACGAGCCGCCTGGAGGCGTGGCGTAGAGATCAGCGCAGCGCGCGATCTACGTACGGCCGCACAGGAGGCTCGCAACGATCGGTCGAGAAAGATGAATGACTTGCACGGTGGGCCTCCTTTCGAGCGCGCGATGCGCTGACCACGATAACTACGTGGCTTCGAATGTACTGTCAACAACGAGTTGCTAACCGCGCCCGTCGAGCCGGAAACGATCAGGAGACGTTGGTCGGTTACAGGGTCGGGATGATCTGGCCCTGCTGTTTACCCTCGACCACCGAGACGTAGGTCTTCGCGCAGTCGGCAGCCGATTGGCCGTGGGTCGCATCCATCTTGAATGCTTCGAGGGTCTCCTTGATCCACGGCGGCGCGACCGCATTGATCCGGATCCCGCGCGGAGCGTCGAGCGCCGCCCCGATCGCGAAGCCTTCGATGCCGGCATTGATCATGCTGATCGCTGCGGCCTTGGGCATCGGCGAGCGAGCAAGCGAGCCACTGGTGACGGTGATCGATCCGCCATCGTTGAGGTGCTTGAGCGAGCGGCGGATCACGTTGACCTGGCCCATCAGCTTGTCGCTCACCGAGAACGCGAGGTCTTGGTCGGTGAGCTCCTCGAGCGCCTTGCCGAACGCGCCACTGCCGGCGCACGAGACGACCGCATCGACCTTGCCGATCTTTGCAAAGACCGCGTCGAGCGTCTCGGGCTTCTGGAGATCGAACGGTGGGTCGCTCTTGCGATGTACGCCGGTGACGTCGTGCCCCTTGGCGGCGAGGGCTTTGACGACCGCGGAACCGATGATGCCGGAGGCACCGATGACGATGATCTTCATGGCCCCGGTGTACCAGAGCCCGACATCGGTGACTCGGTTGCCCGCTCCGCGCAGCCGTTCTTCGCTAACCGCGCCAGCCTGCTAAGAACCGCTGGAAGTCTTGCTGGGCGATCGGAAACAGCGCGCGCCACTCGCGCTCGAGCTCGCCGGTGTCACCCGCCACCGCAGCGCGGAGGTACTCGAAGTAGGTCTCGAGGTGGCGATCGGGATGGCCATGCAAGAGATACGCGACATCCTTCATCCCGCATCCGCGCCCCGTATACTGGAAGTCGACCGCCGCGACGGTGCGCTCGTCGCGCGCGAAGCAGAAGTTCGCTTCCTTCGCATCGCCGTGGAGGAGCGTCTGAAACCGTGCACCTGCGAGCGCGCGATCGAGGGCGTGGGCTCGCGCTGCCTCGATAGCGAGCTCGTCGAGGCGGGTCGCGAGGTGCCAGTACGTCCCTTCGGGCCATAACCCTTCGCACGGGTCGCCGAGAAAGCGCGCGTGAAACGCGGCGAGCCACGCGAGGCACGCCTCGAGCCCGCACGGGGTCGCTGGACTACGCCGCTCGGAGAAGCCCGCCGCATCGAGATCCTCGAGCACGAACCACCACCCACCATCGTCGTGCTTGCTGCCGAACATGTGCGCGACGCGGCAGTGCGGATCGCAGCGGGGTGCGTAGTCGCGATAGAACCTCTCTTCGATCGCGTACGAGCGGCGTTTGCGTGCATCGCCGATCGAGTCGGCTTCGAGCGGTGGTGCGATGCGTTTGACGACCACCGTCGGGGCGAGCCCGCCCTCGAGCCGGACGCGCACGACCTCGCCATAGCCACCCCATAACCGCTGGATGCGCTCGGTCAGCTGCGCCGTGCGCGCCTGCATGACCTCGGACACCCAGTCGAGCATCGCCCGAGCCTCCCACGTGGCGGAGGTGCGGCGAGGCTCCGCGGTTGCAAAACGAAAGTGCTGTGTGAGAGCGGGACCACGAGTGGTCACCTATGATGGATCGATGGTGGATGATCGCGATGATGGCAGCACCGATCCGACGATTGCCGCCGATACGTTGAAGGGCGCTGCTGCCGCCCGAAACGATCCAGCGACCAGTACGGCGATGGCTGCGACGGCAGCGATGGAGACGTATTCGTCTCCGACGACGCCCGCGGCCACCAGCACCGGGCACACTCCCGGGGTCGCGAGTACGCGATACGAGCTCGGCGACTTGCTCGGGCAGGGCGGCATGGGCGAAGTGCTCTCCGCACGCGATCGCCAGATCGGGCGTGAGGTGGCGGTCAAACGGATCCGGTCGTCGAGCCCGAGCGCGGAGCAGCTCGCTCGATTCGTGCGCGAAGCCCTGCTCCAAGGCCGGCTCGAGCACCCCGCGGTGGTGCCGGTTCATGATCTCGTGGTCGATGCGCAGGGGCAGCCCTTCTTCGTGATGAAGCGGCTCAACGGGGTCGTGATGAGCGACATCTTGAAGAGTGCGGCTCTCGACGATCACGCGAAGCGCCGCCGGCTCCTGCGCGCGTTCGCGGATGTCTGTCTCGCGGTGGAGTTCGCCCATTCCAAGGGCATCGTGCATCGCGATCTCAAGCCCGCGAACATCATGCTCGGCGATTTCGGCGAGGTCTACGTCCTCGATTGGGGCATCGCGCGGATGGTCGTCGACGAAGCCGAGGTGCTTCGCCCGAGTCAGCGCGGCCTCGAGCTCACGACGGGTGAGACCAGTGCCGGCACCGTGCTCGGTACGCCGGCCTACATGGCTCCCGAGCAGCTCGCCGGTGAGTCCGTGGGGCCCGCGGCGGATCTCTACGCGCTCGGTTGCACCTTGTACGAGATCGTCGCGGGCGTGCCGCTACATCGCACGCGTCGGACCCACGCGAGCATCGTCGAGCCGCTGGATGCTCGGCCCTCGCTCGTGCGCGAGGCGGCCCCCGAGCTCGATGTCCTGTGCGTGCGAGCGACGGCGAACGATCCGACCGAGCGAATCGCAACCGCACGTGCGCTCGGCGAAGGGGTCCAGGCGTACCTCGATGGAGATCGCGATCTCGCGGTCCGACGCGAGCTGGTCGCGCAACACGTCGAAGAAGCCCGGCGCGCGATGGGCTCCAACGACGAGGCGAGTCGCCGCATCGCGATGCGCGCCGCAGGGCGCGCCCTCGCCCTCGATCCCACGGCCACCGAGGCTGCAGAGCTGGTCAGTCGGTTGATGCTCAGTCCTCCGGCCGTCGTGCCCGCCGCCGTCGAGGATACGGTCGCCCGGCTGGATACCGAGATGGCGAAGGTCCAGGGCCGCCTGTCCGCGATCAGCATGCTCGGTTACCTCGCATTCGTGCCGCTGCTCCTGTGGACCGGCGTACGCGATGCCACGATCGTGTGCTTGTTCGTCGTCGTCGCGATCGCCTCGGGGCTGCAGATGCTGTTGCTGATTCGTCGCGATCGTCTGACCTCGGCGCCGATCTATCTCAACGCGTGCATCAACGCGATCCTGATCGCCGTGATCTGTCGGATCGTCGGTCCCTTCATCATCGCGCCAACGCTCGCGACGACGACCTTGATGGCCTACGCGGCGCATCCCAGGTTCGGGCGGATCTGGATCGTCGGCGCGATCCTCGGTGCCGGAATAGCGGTGCCATGGACGCTCGAGCTCGCAGGACTCCTGTCGCCGACGTATCAGTTCGTCGCAGGGACGATCGTGCTCCGTTCGCCGGTGATCGAGTTCCACGCGCTTCCCGTCCAGATCGGCCTCGCCCTGCTCCTGATCGCCCTGTTCGGTGTCGTCGCGGTGCTGTCGCGCACGATGGCCGAGCGGCAACGCGAGAGCAGCCGGCAGGTCGAGCTCCAAGCCTGGCAGCTGCGCCAGCTCGTCGGCTAGTGATCCGAAAGTCCCGCAAGCCTCTCGGATCAGGCGTTGTTGCAGCGTCGACCGCGAGCGAGGTCGTCGCCGGCATCGATCTGACCGGCTGCTCGCGTAGCTCGGAATGCGACCTTCGCGAGGTGGCGCCGCAGCTCGTCGGACTCGAGGACATCGAACTCGACGCCCAGCCACACGATCCGCGCCACGAGCACGTCGAGCGTCGGTGCCCCGAGCTCCATCGTGCACGTCGTCTCCGAGACTGGCGCGAACAGGCCATCGTGCGGGCCCGTGCGGCGGCGGACGGCTTGGATCGGCGCGTGGAGCAACACCTTCGCGCGGTGAGCGAAGCCCACCGAGGACAGTGACGTGGTGACGTACGCGACGAGGTCGTCCCCCGGTGGCGGCCGCGCCTTGAAGCGCTCGGGTGCTTGCGCGACCGCCGTGATGCGATCGAGACGGAACGTGCGCCACTCCGCTTTGGTGGGGTCCCAGGCGACGAGGTACCAGAGCGCGCCGACGCGCACGATCCGGAACGGCTCGACACGCCGCTCGGAGCTCGCCCCATCGCGTGCGCGGTACGCGATACGCGTCACGATCCGCTCGCTGCAACTCGCGGCGAGCGTGGATACGTTCGCGAGGGACAGCTCGGGCGAACGATCGGCGAGCGAGAGCACCGAACCGTGCAACGCGCGCAGGTTCTTGCGCAGGCGCGGCGGCAGCACGCGCTCGAGCTTTGCGAGCGAACGCAACGCCGAGGAGCTCGCGCCGGTGACCCCGGTTCCGGCCGCGACGTGCAGCCCGATGAACACGGCGGTCGCTTCATCCTCGTCGAGCGACAGCGGCGGGAGCGAGGCCCCTGCACCGAGCATGTAACCGCCTGCGACGCCGGTCGCACCATCGATCGGATAGCCGAGGCTGCGCAGACGATCGATGTCGCGGCGGAGCGTGCGCGACGTGATCTCGAGCCGCGCGGCAAGCTCGCCCCCTGGCCAGCTCGCGCGCGCCTGCAGGAGGGTCAGCAACCGGAGCAGGCGGGCGCTGGCTTGGAGCACGATCGAGGCTCTCACACATCGAGGACTGATTCTGTCCTCAATAGCTGACACCGTCCCTGCCATGCCTACTCCCATCAAGCTCGCCTCGATTCGGCTCGTCACGAAGGAGGTCGAGCGGCTCGTCTCGTTCTACGCGATGCTCACCGGCCTCGAGCCGACCCGGCGCGCCCCCGGGTTCGCCGAGGTCCATTGCGGCGGCGCGATCCTCGCGATCTCGAGCGAGGAGCTGATCGCCAGGTTCAACGGCGGCGCCGCGATCGCGGCCTCGAACAAGACCGCGATCCTCGAGTTCGAGGTCGACGATGTCGACGGCACGCACCTGCGGCTCGAGCAGGAGAGGGTCGAGACCGTGCAGGCGCCGACCACGATGCCGTGGGGCAACCGGTCGCTACTCGTGCGCGACCCGGACGGCGGTCTCGTGAACGTGTTCTCGCGCCCGAAGGCGTAGCGCTCAGTGCAGGTCGATCGTCGCTTGCCAGATATCGGTCGGCCCGAACAGCGCGCGCGCCCAGGGCGGATCTTCTTCGACGTCGCTCGAGTAGTACGTCACGAGGAATTTGCCTGCGTCGTCGATCGGCGCGACGCCCGCGTACGACGTGTCGCCCGCGGAGGGAAACTCGCCGAGCTCGGTCCACGTGATGCCCGCCAGCTCGTAGAGCGCGGTGCGCTTGCGATTCTCGGGACCGAGCAGGTGCTTGCGCGCGACCATGTAGCGGTGGCCGTCGTAGTCGAAGCCGACCGGGCCATCGAGCCGCACGCCATCGAGCTCGGTCGAACAATCGAACTGGGTGTACGGGCGTGGCGCGGTACAGATCTTCGTGCGTAGCCGGCCAGCGCTGCCGAGGATCTCGTCGTCGGTGCCATCCATGCGGACGTACGCCGTGACCCCGCTCTCGTCGAACATCAACTCGGTCTCGAGCGGCGTATCCGCGGCGTTGTCGTAGATCATCGCGCCCGCGGTCCAGGTGAGGCCGTCCACCGACGAAAACAACTTCACGCTCGAATCGCCATCCGCATAGGCTGCGGAGTACAGCGTGTGGTCGGTATCGGCCTTGACGCGCCAGAAGCTCCACATCGCCGGACCGATCGGCACGAGCGGCGTCCACGCGCCCGCGACGAGCGAGGTCTGCACGGTGATCGAATCGACATCCGAATCGCGCGTCGAGTTGACCGGCAGGCGCGTGATCGCCTTCATCGCCAGTGCGCCGGTCCCATCGACATAGAAGCTCGGATCGCGCAGATCACGATCGCTGGGTGCGGGCAGGATCATCGGAGCGGACCAGGTCGCCCCGTGATCGATCGAGCGATAGACGCGCAGCGAGCTGTTCGGTCCGAGTACCTGGCTCTCGGCGGTGCGATGCACGAGATAGGTCGCGCCTTCGAAGATGGTGAGATCGGTGTTCTCGTCGTGGATGCACGCCCCCGTGCGGCAATCCATATTGGTCTCGGCGTAGCCATCGAACAACTTGTGGGATTCGAGGATCGGCGACGAAGAACCACCACACGCGGCGAGAACGAGTAGTAGCCAGACCCTCATGCCCTGGCGGTAGCATGCGGTCGGAGCGCGTTACAACGAACGTTTTCGGACATCGAGCGCGACCGCGGCGATCACGGACGCGCCGAGATCCGCCAGGGTGGTGGGAGGTGGACGGGCTCGAGCTCGAGCGTGCGCGCCGCGGTCCCGGTCCACGTCGCCGAGAGCACGGCATCGTGGAATGGATCGTCCAGCGCCGGCAGGCGTAGCGCGTAGGACAGCTGCACGTGGCTCTGGGCACCGACCGTCAGATAGATGATGACGAACGTGGCGGCCTGCGCCGTCTCGTCCCAGATCAGCGTGTGGAGCTCGTACCAACCGGGCGTGCCGCAGGTCGTCGAGCAATCGACAGTGTTGAACACCACCGCGGGCTTCATCACGCCCGCGAGTGCGATCTGACCGGCGCCGTGATCGAGCTCGATCTGTGCGCCGTGCACGACCGCACTACCGAAAGCAGCCGGCGTGGCGATCGTGAAGCCGGGCAGGTCGACGGCGGTCGGAGCGGTGGAGGTGACCGAGGCGCACGAACCGCTCGCCGGCGAGAGCACGAAGCCTCCGGCGCCGACGGTCTCCGCATAGACATCGACGAGCGAGCTGCCCATGCAGTACGGGTACGCGATGGACCAGCGATCCGGCGCGATGACGACCGAGCCGAAGATGGTGTAGCCGGAGAACGGCACGCTGTTGTAGAGCGCGGTCTGACCGATCTCGCCATCGAGCTGGGTCGTGCCAGTGTTCGAATCGATCGCGATCGTGCCGAGCGATCCGGATCCCGAACCCGCGATCGTGGCCTGGAACGAGCTCGCGAGCGTGCCGTGGCTCGCGCCGATCGTCAGCATCGGCGGGAAGCCTGAGGGCGGCGCGGCATCGACCAGCGGCGCGGCATCCACCGTCGGCTCCTCGGGCGATGCACCACAGCCCGCACATGCGACGAGGGCAACCAGCGTCCGGGTGATCATCGCGCGCACATCGAGGAGCGCCGAGTGCACCCGCTTGACGCTGTTCGCGCGCTTCTGGGTGGTCTTGGTGCTCATCGGCCTGACCTTTTTAGCGCATCGACGAGTCGTTGTACGGCCGCGAGGTCGGCCGCGGACAGCGACGCGAATCCCGACGGCGGTACGTCCGACACCGCCTCGAGCCTCGCGACCATGCGCTTGCCGGCAGCCGTCAGGGCCACCAGCTTCATGCGGCCATTCGTGGGGTGCGGGGTGCGGCGCACGAGTCCGCGATCCTCGAGATCGTCGACGGCGACGGTCGCCGCGGGCGCATCGGTGCTCATCGCTTGCGCGAGATCGCGAAGCGCCAGCGGGCCCCCGATCAGGCGCCGTAGCGCACGGATGCGACCGAACGGCAGACCGGTCGCAGCGACGACGCGCTGACGCCAATCCTCGCGGGTCTCCCACACGACCTGGACCAGTTGCTTCCAGACCTCGTCGGCGCGGCTCACGTGGCGTCTCCGGCTTCGATCAGCGTGGCCGTCGCGAGCTTCGTGCGTTCGCCCCAGGGCGACGTTGCCAGGAGCCCGAGGCCGATCACGGCGATGCCACTACCGATCGCGAGCCACCAGAACGGATGCGTGGCCTCCGCGAAGCCACGGCCGCGTACGCTCGCGATCGCACCTCCGATCGCGACGCCGAGCGACGCCCCGACCTGGCGGCTCGTCGAGGCGATCGCTGCGGCCACGCCGGCCTGCGCGCGCGGCATGCCGGAGACCGCGGCATTCGTGATCGGTGCGTTGACCATGCCGAACCCGATGCCGAAGATCAGGTACGAGCAGATCAGCCAGCCGAGCGAGGTCTCTGGCTCGAGTTGCGACAGCATCGCTGCCGAGATCGTGATCGCTATGCCAGCGATCGCGAGCGGGGTGCGCGCACCAACCTTGCCGATCAGGCGGCCGGAGAGTGGCGAGCAGATGATCGTCATCACCGCGAGCGGTAGCGTGTACAGGCCGGTCGTGAACGCCGAGAGGCCACGCACTTCCTGGAGGTAGAGCGCGTTGAGGAACAGGAATCCGGAGAACGTTCCGAACATGCACACCGCGATCACGGTCGCGCTCGCGAACGGCGCGCTGCGAAAGAATCGCATGTCGATCAGGGGCTCGGCACGCGTGCGTTCGTAGGCGACCAGGGCGACCACGGCGGCACCCGCGGCAGCGAACAGCCCGATGATCAGCGGCGAGTGGAAGCCGTGGTGCGGCCCTTCGATCACCGCGTACGTCACCGAGGCTAGCGTACCAAGCACCAGCAGTTGCGCGACCGGATCCGGCCGGCGCGCCCGCGGCGCCCGAGATTCGGGGACGAAGCGCTGCGCGAGAAAGATCGCCGCGGCGCCGAGCGGCAGGTTGATCCAGAAGATCGCGCGCCAGCCGACGGTCTGCGTGAGACCGCCACCGACGAGAGGGCCGAGTGCCATCGAGATGCCGACGACGGCGCCCCACATCCCGATCGCACGCGCGCGCGCCTTGGGCTCGACGAACGTGTTCGTGATGATCGACATCGCGACCGGATTGAGCATGCTCGCACCGATCGCTTGCAGCGCGCGGAACGCGATCAACGCGTTCAGCGACGGCGCGAGGCTACACAGGACCGAGGCGAGCGTGAACAGGACGAGGCCGGTCTGGAACGTGCGCCGACGACCGACCCGGTCCGCGATCGAGCCCGAAAGCATCAAGAGGCTCGCGACGACCAGCGTGTACGCATCGATCACCCACTGAAGCCCCGAGGTGTCCGCGGCGAAGTCGTGCCGGATCGAGGGGAGTGCGACATTCACGATCGTCGCGTCCATCGAGACCATCAGCAGGCTCGTGCAGCAGATCGCCAGCACGAGGCCTGGATGGACAGGGCGCTGAACCGTTGTACTCATACAACGATTGTATAGACACAACGATTCGCCGTGTCCAGTGGTCACGTGACGGCCTGGCCGTCGCGTGCACGTTGCGCCTCGCTGGTGCCCGCTTGATGATGCTCATCGCGGTGATCGGCAAGCGCTGGATCGACGATTCGAAGATCGCGGCTACACTACGGTCATGGATACGATGTCGCGAACGGCGAAGGGTCGGGTTGCCCCGCCGCCGCAACTGGGTCCCATCGCGCAAGAGGTTGCCGAGGCGGTCGCTCGACTGCCCGATGTGATCGCGCAAGCGCACTGGGAGATCGGGTCGCAGACCGAGATCAATGGCACCGACTTTTACGTCGGCGAACACGAGCTCGGTCACATCCACCTCGACGGTGAAGCGCACATCCCGATCGGCGGCGCGCTCGGCAAACTCTTGATCCAGGCGAGGCTCGCGCGCCGGTTCCCATGGAATGGTGACTTCGTCGTGGTCGATACGGCGGCCAAGAAGACCGTACTCTGGCTATTCGAGCTGCGCCGGGCCCAGATCGCGGGCGCGACCGACGAGGAGCTGCGCGCGAAGATCGCGCGGCAGGGTACGAGCCCGACGGCCACCCGTGTGTGATCACGAGCTTCGCATCGCCAGGCCGCCATCCGGGGCAGAGCGCCGCGAAGCAGTGCGTAACGGTTCTTAAAACGCACAGACACGTTCGAGCAACATCGGTAGCGCAGGCTCGGTCCATGGCTGCTTCCAACTACGACGTGAACGTCCAGCTCGTCTTAGCCACGACCGCCGAAGCCGAGGGCGACCTCGAGTCCGCGCGGGCGTTCCTGGAGGAGGCGGAGCGCATCGCCTATAGCGACCGCGTGACCAGCGCTCGAGTGCGCTCGTGCTCGGCGCGCTTTCTCGCGCGTCACGTGCGAATGCCGAACGCGCGAAGCCGATCGAGCTTCCTCGACCGGATGTTCGCGTTCAACGAGCACGCTCTAGCGACCTGAGAGAAACGGGAGCCGCTGGAACAACCGCTCCGGCGTGTGCTTGACGATCGGCATGATCGCTCGCCAGAACGAGGGCACGTACGCTTCGTCCGCGCGTCCGTCGATCGCACGCACGATGCTGCGCGCCACAGCTGCGGGCTTGCCGAAGAGCGCATGCTTCGCGTGCGCGGTGGTCATTGGCGAATCGACCGGCCCCAGCTTGAGCGTGGTGACGCTCACCCCCGCCGGATAGAGCCGGGTCCGCAGCCCCTGTAGATAGATATTCAAGGCGCCCTTCGCGGCGCCGTACGTGTAGTTGCGCGGGCGCCCGCGATCACCCGCGACAGACGTGATGACGCCGAGCCGACCCGATTTCGCGGCTTCCATCGCGTTGGCGAGCGGCACGAGCAGCGACACGACGCTCGTGAAGTTCACGCGCAGGATGTGCTCGGCCTCGTCGAACCTGCGCTCGCTCGCGAGCTGATCACCGAGGTCGCCGTGCGCGATCAGGGCGATGTCGATCCGGCCGAGCTCGGCGAGCGCTCTCGCGATCACGCCCGCGTTGTCGTCGAGCTGGCAAAAATCGGCGGCCTGCGAGCTCGCACCCTCGCAGCGCGAGACCACCGCCGCGAGCTTCTCGGGATTGCGCCCGATCAGGTGGAGCCGATCGCCACGCGCCGTGTAGAGCGCAGCCGCTTCTGCGGCGATCGCGGACGTCGCACCGATCACGAGGACGTTCATCAGAAGTTGATCCTGCGCATGATGAAGCGCGGCAGCGAACGAATCACGAGCATCACGAGCGCCCACATCCGCGGCGCATACACGACCGGCTGCTTGCGATCCATCGCCCGTACCACGAGCGCGGCGACCTTGCGTGGCTCGCCGGCGAACGGCGGTGGCTTCAAGCCGGCGGTCATCTCCGTGCGCACGAACCCGGGCTTCACGCACGTGACCGCGAGCCCGGCCGCGGAGAATTTGTGATCGAGGGCTTCGAGATACGTCGTGAGCCCGGCCTTGCTCGCACCGTAGATCGCGACCGGCTTGCGACCACGCTCGCCTGCCACCGAGGAAAATACGACGAGCCGACCACCACCGCGTGCGAGCAATCGCTTGCGCGCGTGCTCGCAGAACACGACGGTGTTCGCGAAGTTCACGGTCACGAGCCGCTGCACGAGCTCGGTGTCCGCTTCGAGCGCCTCCTGGCTCGCGAACATGCCGGCCGTCACGATCACCGTGTCGAAGCCGCCGAGCGCCTCATCAGCGCGGTCGAGTGCGGCGGCGAAGCTGGCAGGCTGCTCGAGATCACAGACCACGAAGCCAGCGCTCTCCTCGCGCGGGTGATGAACTTTCAGATCCGCCGCGCTGCGCGCGAGCTCGGCGGGATCGCGGCCGAGCAAGAACACCGCATCGCCGCGCTCCGCGAGCGTGCGCGCGACCTCGCGCCCCATGCCAGAGGTGCCTCCGAGAACGACGGCCTTCACGCGGCATCTCCGAACAAGCGGACCGATTGCGCGCTCCGCAACCGACGCTCGGGATCCCACTTCGCGCGCACGGCGAGGAACGCATCGAGCCGCGGCTCCATCGCGCGAAAGTGATCCGCGCGGGTGAACCGGTCCTTGGTCATGTAGATCCTTCCGCCAGCGGCGATCACGAACTCGTTGAGCCGATCGATCACGCGCTGGATCTCGGGAATCACCGCGATGTCGACCGCGATCGAGGTGCCTTCGAGCGGAAACGACAGCATGCCTTTGCCTTCAGGACCGCAGTCCTTGATCACGCAAAGTGGCGAGGCACAGCCGAGCGATGCGAGCACCGTCAGAAACTCGCGGACCGCGGGCGCACCGGCCGCGCGCGGAATCACGCACTGGTACTGGGTCATGCCGCGGCTGCCGTACGCCCTGTTCCAGTGGAGGATCGCATCGAGTGGATAGAAGAACGGCTCCGGCGAGACCGTGCGCTCGATGCGGTGGCGCAGCTGCTTGCGGTAGTAGAGCGCGTTGAACGCGCGCGCCGACCACGGATTGAGCGCCCAGTTCGGCAGCTGCACCGGCAGCGAGCGCTCGGTCGGTGGCTTCGGCTGTCCATGGCGGGCCTGCTCGGCAGTCGCCCAGTCACCCGCCATCAGCAGGCCGCGCCCGGTCTTCGAGCCGCGGCTCAAGCAATCGATCCAGCCCATCGTCATCGGCGAGGTCGCCGCGGTGCGATCGAGCGCGGCGAGGAATGCATCGATGTTCGAGACGCGCTCGCTCTCCATGCGCACCCACGCCGTCGGGATCCGCTTCATCACGAGCTCGACCTCGAGGATGTGGCCGAGCAGGCCCATGCCGCCGATCGTGGCGTAGAACAGATCCGGTGACTCGGTCGGGCTACACTCGACGAGGTCATCGCTCGCGAGCCGAATCCGGAGCTTGCGGACGTGCGCACCGAAGCAGCCGTCGCGATGGTGGTTCTTACCGTGGACGTCGCTCGCGACCATGCCGCCGACCGTGACGTACTTGGTGCCCGGGCTGACCGGCGTGAACCAGCCGCGCGGCATCAAGATCCGGTTGAGCTCGGCGAGGCTGACACCCGCTTCGACGTGCAGCACGCCGGTCGTCGGATCGAACGCGAGGATCCGATCTGCCAACCGCGTGCCCGCGATCTTGTCGTCTTCCCGTGCGGGGAGCGACGAGTCGCCGTACGAGCGACCGAGCCCACGCGAGAGCCTCGCACCTCGCGTGAGAGTCTCGAGATCCGACGACAACACCTCGCGGCCAGGGACGGCAAGCCGCCCCCATCCTTCGAGCGTGGTCGTCGAGCTCATCGCCGCAGAGTCTAGCGGTAAACCGGGCTCGAGCGCAGCCGGGTCGCCCGCCTGCTTGCTGCAAGCGCTCGTCGATGCGCTACGGTTCGCAGTGGAACGTCTCGCCGGTGACCTCGACCGAAACCATCATCATGCTGCGCCACATGATGGCGGGAACGCGGATCACCCGCGTCCCGGGCTTCGAGCTCCACGACGTGAAGACGCACGAACGCGATCGCAGCATCACCGGGCGGGCGCAATCGGCGACGTGCGTGTTCTGTAGCCGCACGCTCGTGTCGTGGCCGGGGCGACCTGCGACCCGGCGCAATCCGCGCGCGCTGCCCGAGGGGCTCGAGGCCGCGAGGCGCACCCACACGCCGAGCTGCGCGGAACAATGGATGTGGAGCGCGCTCGCGCGTTGGTCGACCGGGTTCGCCACGCCCGAGGAAGCGGCCGCAGTCGGGACGTGGCGCGAGCGTTTTCCCGCCGCCGAAGCGGTGTTCTCTCGGCTCCCCGCACGGCCGCACTCCGAGCTCGCGCAGGACCTCGAGGTCGCGTTGATCCAGATCTCGCGGTTGTGGAACTACTGAGTCATCGCGATCGCGCCCGCGGCGACGAACGCCGCACCGAGCGCCGAGCCCAGCCGAGGCTTCTCGCCGATCGCCCACGCGAGACCCAGCGCGAACAGGACCGAGGTATTGCGCAGCGTGAGCGCATAGCCGGTACCGCCGCGGGCGAGCGCCTCGATCAACATCAGGAACGACCCACCACACAGGATGCCCATGAAGATCAGGCGCGGTGCATGGTCGCGGAACAGGCCCGCGATCACGCGCCGGCCCGCGCGCCGCGTGCGGACGAGGTTGATCGCGGTGGCAAACGTGAGCGATGCGGCAAACACGGCCGACGATGCACCGCCGGCGTCGAGCGCCGCCTTGTACGCGAGGTGGTAGGCCGCGATCGCGAGCGCACACAGGCCGGCCCAGGCGGTCGCGGAGCGCACCATCGCCTTGCTCTGCGACGGCGCCCCCGAGCACACGAGTCCGACGAGCACGAGCCCCGAGCCGACGAGCGCACCGACCGTGAGGCTCTCGTGAAAGATCAGGATCGAGGCGGGATACACGACGAGCACGGCGCCACCCCGCGAAATCGTGTAGACCGGCCCGAGCGGGCCGCGCTCGAGGGCGCGCGCGAGCCCCAGGAAATAGATCTGCTCGAACGCGCCCGCGACGAGTGCCCACGCGAACGCGGGCAGGGTGGGGAACGCGACCTCGCCGCTCAGCTGGGCCCGCGCGACGGCGACGAGGATCGCGAGCAAGCCTCCGAGCCCGACCGCCGCGATCAGCGTGCGATCCTTATCGGCTTCGCGCTTGAGCATCGCGTTCCACGCGGCGTGCAGGAACGCCGAGACGAGAACGAGCGCGATCGTCATGTGACGGAGCGACGCTACCAGGCGATCGGCGGCGCGCCGATGGCCAACGGCACCTCCGTCAGACCTAGTACCAGTGGTGCTTCTTCCAGAACGAGGCGGCATTGTTCGCGGTGCCGTAACGATCGTGGACATAGCCACGGAACGCCTTGAGCTGGAGCCCCGCGTCGGTCGTGTTCGCATTGGCTCCGAGATAGTGGCGGCGGTTCGCGCTGAGCAGTTGACCGAGCCCGAACGCCGACGAGCCCGGGTTCTTCGCGGTCGTGCTGCCGCCCGACTCGTGCTGGATGATGTAGCGCTCGGAAGAAGAGAGCGACGACATGTTGATGTGGCTGCCGCCGCTCGCGGCTTCCAGTTGTGCGGACGCGATGGATTCGAACGCGGGACTGGTCTTGGTCATGGGCAAGTCACCTTGCAGCGAAGAGGCCAAGATCACTTCGAAGACCCTGGTAGTCGCACGTGTCGCCCCCGGTCATCGCCAACGTGCTCGAAGCTCGCGATATCTCGTCGAGGACGTCGCTGGACGGGCTCGCGTGACAAGCTGCCGCAGTCACGGGCCGTGGCCTCGCGTTGACAAGCCTGTCTACTGGCGGTCGATCTGGATTACAATCGAGCCCATGTCGTCGCGCCTCGTCGTCGCATTGCGCTCCACGGTCGCTCGGTTGTCGTCGGGCGCCAGCTATCAATGGGGACACCTCGGCATGTGCAACTGCGGTCACCTCGCACAGACGGTCCTGAAGATCGCGCCCGCGAAGATCCACACCGCGGCGCTCGAGAGGGTCGGCGATTGGGAAGTGCTCGCGAACAACTACTGTCCGACGAGCGGATTCGAGATCGACGACATGATCACGGAGCTCCTCACGTTCGGCCTCACGACCACGGACCTCGCACATCTCGAGAAGCTCACGGATCCCGCGGTGCTCGCGGCCTTGCCGGGCGGCCATCGCTGGCTGCGCCGCAACGATCGTGCAGACCTCGTCGCGTATCTCGAGACCTGGGCTCGCTCGCTCGAGCCCGAGCTCGCTCGACTCGCCGCCTGACGAAATAGAATCGCGCAGGTTGAGGATCGAGACTGGGTTCTACTTGAACCGTGGCGAACATCGAAACCGAGGGGAATCGCGCTCGCGATGTCGCGAAGGCCCCGAAGGGCTCGTACGACGCGATCCTGCTCGATCTGTACGAAGGCCCGCACGCGTTCTACGGGCCGGGGGGCGCTCGACTCGCCGCCTGACGAAATAGAATCGCGTCATGTGGTCTCCAGCAGGGTCGATGCCGTCTCGATCCTCGGGCGTTTCGCAGCAGCGTCGCTCCCGTCGAAGGCGCTTCGCGCTCCCGCGGCCTGCCGCGCCGGAGTGGTCACCATGCGCAGCTGTAGAGCAGGGCTAGGTCACTCCCTGCCGCGAACACGCAAGCGCTGTACGGATCAGCAGCTCGAAATCAGGCCGGTCGACCCTCGCGAGTGCCTGCTCGACATAGCGCGCAGCCTCGGCTTTCCTGAAGCCGAGGCTGGTCAGCGCTTGCTTCGCCTCCGTCACGACGACGACGCTCTCGAACTTCGAACGCCCCACAGGGGGCGTCGGTCCTGCGACGCGCGGTTGAAGTCGCGCTGCACGGAGCGCCTCGCTTGCATCCGTCGGATCGATCGCCGGCGCGATCGCGAGCGACGAGGACGACGACGAGGACGACGACGACGATGACGAGGACGACGGCGAGGCAGGTGGATTCGCGTAGGTGATCGTGAGGTTCGGCGCCGAGCCCGTGATCTGAAGCTTGCCTTCATGAAGGGCGCGATGGTGTGCCGAACAGGTGAGGGTCACATTCTCTGCCTCGTGGCCGCCGCCGTGTTCGCGATGTACGACGTGATGGAGATCGACGTTACGCGAGGCGCGGCAACCCGGCACACAGCACTTGCCGTGATCGCGACGCTGCACGAACCGCCGCACCATCGGCGCGATGTCTTGTGTGGCGCGCTCGGGTTCGCGATCGGA
>JANXOP010000383.1 GCA_025357755.1 Kofleriaceae bacterium
CTAGCACCTCAAGCTAGCGCGTCTACCAATTCCGCCATCCGCGCATACTGCGTTGTCAAAGAGGAACAGAGAGGTACTGGACCGTCCGCCGGCTGTCAAGACCGCGCCGCAACGGACCTATGATCATGCATAGTGCGGGTCCGTGTCCTACGCGCCCAGCCCGCCACCCCCGCTGTCCCGTGCGACGCTGGTTCTGGGCCTCTACGGCGGCATGGGCATCGTCGCCTTCGTGATCGGAGCAGGGCGGGGCGACTCGGATTTGTACCGGTTAGGCGGCAGTCCCACGGCCGCCCAGCTCGGGCTCGGACCCCTGGCGGGCATCGCGTTGGGGGCGTTCGTCGTGCTCTTGACCCGGCTCGCGACCAAGCACTATCAGTGGGCCCGCGACCTCCACACCAGCTTTCACGATCTACTGGGACCCCTCAGCGGCAACGAGATGGTGATCCTCGCGCTCGCGAGCTCGGTCGGCGAAGAGCTGCTGTTTCGCGGTGCGCTGATGCCGTGGTTCGGCGTTTGGATCCAGGCCGCGATCTTTGCGGCGCTCCACATCGGCCCTGGCAAGCGGTTCCTGCCGTGGACGCTCTCGGCCTTGGTGCTCGGCGTGCTGTTTGGCGAGCTCGCGCGTACCACCGGCAATCTCGGCGGTCCGATCGCGGCGCACTTCACGATCAACTTCATCAACCTGCGCTACATCGTGCGGCCCGCACGCGCGGTCCACTCGTGATCGAGCAGCCGGTACCAGGCGGTGTCGCGATTGCGACCCTTGATGATGTAGTGCGCCTCCTGGATGCCCTCGAACGTGAAGCCGTAGCTCAGCGCCGCGCGGCGTGATGCTTCGTTGCGCGCGTCGCACTTCCATTCGGCGCGGCGATAGCCGAGGCGGAACACGTACTCGAGCAAGAGGTGGGTCGCTTCGCGCGATGCGCCGGTGCCTTGCGCGATCGCGCCGTACCAGATCGAGCCGAGCTCGATCTTGAGATGTGCCGGCTGATTCGCGATCAGGTTCGCGACACCCACTGGGCTGCCGGTGGCCGCATCGCGCACCACGAATGGACGACCATCTTCGGCCGCATCCTGGAACGCGAGCCAGGCGCCGAGCGCACCGCTCGTCGCGAACGGGCCGGCCGCCATGTAGCGCCAGATCCGCGCTTCGGGGTCGTAAGCGGGGGCGCTGCGATCGCCCAGTACGAACGGCTCGCCATTCGAGATCGCGAACAACGCTTCGAGGTCATCCGCGAGATCGAGGGGCTCGAGCACCACCCGCGCGCCGGTCAGCGTGGTCGCTGCGGGCTTCGCGGGCAGCGCCTCGCGCCTGGCCAGGATGTCGGCAGGGAGGCGCGCGGCAGGGGGTGGAAGCTCGGCGGCCATGCCAGTTTGTTGCACGCCGGAGAGGGGCTGCCTAGCCTCGGGGATGCTCCGAAGTCTCTCGTTGGTCGCGTGCGCCGTGCTCGCCACAGCTGGGCCGGTGCTCGCCGACGAGACCTCGGCCTCCGACAAGCTCCGCATCCTGTACTCCACGCGCTTCACGTTCACCGATGACGGGCTGCCGCTCGTCACGGTGCAGATCATGGGCAATCGCAAGAAGGTCGAGCTGCGCGCCAAGGGCGGCGTCGCGGTGCGGCCCGACGGCAACGGCGGTAGCACGATCGAGAGCGACGGCGGCGAGACCTGGAGTGTCACGGTCGAGAATGCCAAGCCTGCGTTGATCCAGGATTGGACCGTCGTCGAGACGCTCGGCCCTGACGATGCGAATGGCATCACGGCTGCGGTCGCACGCTGGAAGGATCGCGGCTTCGATCCGCACTCGTTCGAGATCGGGACGCTGTTCGGCACCGGTGGCGAAGTGATCGACACCCGCGAAGTTCGGATCGCGATCGATCCGGTCGCGGAAGGCAAGGGCTCCGCACGGGCGGCCGAGCTCGCGAAGAAGTTCGCGGTCAAGACCCAGATCCATCAGGAGCTCGTGCGTCGTCCAGCGGGTACGATCGTCGCGCGCTCGGGCTCGACGGTGATCCGCAACCCGTCGGTGTTGTGGTTCCAGCCCAAGAAGTCGACCGAGACGCTCACGGTCGCGGACGTGCCGACGGGCACGGGCGGCAGCCAGCTCGAGACAGGCACCGAGGATCGTCGCTACTGGGGGGCCGTCTACGTCACGCTCGATCACGATGGCTCGCTCGTCGCGGCGAATGCGGTGAGCGAGGACAAGTTGCTCGCGGGCATCGTGCCTGCCGAGATGTATCCGGATGCACCCGCCGCCGCGCTCGAGGCGCAGGCGATCGCGGCGCGCACCGAGCTGCTCCAGAAGATCGGGCGGCGCTCGCTCACCGATCCGTTCCTCCTGTGCTCGACGCAGCAATGCCAGGTCTACGCCGGTGCAGGCCACGAGGATCCGCGCACGACCAAGGCGATCGAGAAGACTCACGGCATCGTGTTGCTGCGCGATGGTGGTGGCATGGTCGACATCCGGTACAGCGCGTCGTGCGGCGGCCACACCGAGGACAACGACGCGATCTGGGGCGGCGAGCCAGATCCGTCGCTGCGCGGCCGACGCGATGACGCGAAGGCCCAGCTGACGCGCGTGACCGATGTCGCGGACTTTCTCGATCACGATGGTGATGCGTGGTGCGCGAAGCCCAAGGGTGCGAAGGCCAAGTTCCGTTGGACCGAGAAGTTTTCGAGCGAAGATCTGACCGCGCGCGTGTCGGTGGAGTATCCGGAGATCGGTCGGATCACGGCGATCAATCCCAAGCAGCGCGGCACGTCCGGGCGGATCCAGACCCTCGCGATCGTCGGCGACAAGGCGACCGTCGAGGTCTCCGGCGACCTCCATATTCGACGCCTCCTCGGAGGCTTGAAATCGACGCTGTTCGAGGTCAAGCGCGACGGGAGCACGTTCGTGTTCCGGGGCGCGGGCTTCGGTCACGGTGTGGGCATGTGTCAGCTCGGCGCGATCGGCATGGCGGAGGCGGGCCGACCACACGACGTGATCCTCGCTCACTACTATCGCGGAACACATCTTCACAAACTCTACTGACTGCGAAGCGCTACGGTGATGAATGGCCCGGATCGGGCGCGCCCTTCGCCACCGTAACTACCGGCTGTTCTTCTTCGGCCAGGGGATCTCGCTCGTCGGGACATGGCTGACGCGGTTTGCCACCGTCTGGATGGTCTACAAGCTGACCGGCTCGGGCCTGTTGCTCGGGCTCGTCGCGTTTTTCGGCCAGGCACCGAGTGCGCTGTTGTCACCGATCGCGGGTGCGCTCGTCGATCGCTGGGACCGCCATCGCGTGATCGTGGTGACCCAGATCTGTGCCGCGCTGCAATCGGCGGCGCTCGCCTTGTTCACGTTCACCGGCTGGATGACGGTGTGGCACCTGATGGCGCTCGGCGCGGTCCAGGCGCTGATCAACGCGTTCGACATGCCGGCGCGGCAATCGTTCATCGGCCGGATGGTCGAGGACAAGGCGGACTTGCCCAACGCGATCGCGTTGAACTCCTCGATGGTCAATGGTGCGCGTCTGCTCGGTCCGGTGTTCGCTGCCACGCTCGTCGATCTGTTCGGCGAAGGCTGGTGCTTCACGATCGATGCGGTCAGCTACATCGCCGTGATCATCTCGCTCTCGATGATGACCGTGCCGAAGCAAGCGCCGCGGATCCGCACCACGAATGCCTGGCAGGACATGAAAGAGGGTCTGCACTACGTCGTGCACGAGCCGCTCGTGCGCGCGGTGCTGATGCTGCTCTGCGCGACCAGCATCCTCGGTGGCGCCTACACCACGATCTTGCCGATGGTCGCCGGCTCGACGCTTGCCGGTGGCGCGCACACGCTCGGCATCTTGATGGCATCGGCGGGCTGCGGTGCACTCGGAGGTGCGCTGTACCTTGCGAGCCGGCAGACCACCGAAGGCTTGCCGGCGATGATCGGCTACGCGACGTTCGCGCTCGGCGTTTCGCTATGCGCGCTGCGCTGGGCGCCCACCATGTGGATCGCGTTACCGCTGCTGTTCCTGTGCGGGACGAGCTGGATGATCCAGATGGCCTCGACGAACACGATCATCCAGTCGACCGTCGATCCGAGCATGCTCGGGCGCGTGCTCAGCCTCTACGCGATGGCGTTCTTCGGCGGCATGCCGGTCGGCGCGCTCCTCCAGGGCTGGCTCGCCGATCAGCTCGGCCCGATGCCGACGTTCTTGTGCTCGGGCCTCGCGGTGCTCGTCTGCGCGGTTCTGTATCGAATCGGCTACGAAGCTCGCAAACCGCGGGTAGCCGGCGGCATCACGGGCACCACGGCGACCTGTCCGTAACACCGCTGTTACGTCGGCTCGTAGTATGCCTGCTGTATGACGCTGCTCCCGACGACGATAGTGGGTTCGTACCCGCGACCGCTATGGTTCACGCAACAGCTCGCGGGTCGCGACGTGCTCGAGGCCTTCAAGATCGCTTCGCATGCCGAGGCCTTTCACGATGCGACGCGCACCGTGATCAAGGATCAGGAACTGGCGGGCCTCGATGTCCTGACCGACGGCCAGATGTGGTTCGACGACTACAACATGGGGATCGGTTCGTTCCTCTGGTACTGGCTCGAGCGCACGAAGGGCTTCTCGTCGGAGAAGTTGCCCCATCCGGCGAAGGCCAAGGCGAAGGGCCGCGACCTGTGGGCACTCGACGAAGCGGGTGGTGTCGCGGTCGAAGGACCGATCGAGCGTGGCCCGGTGCGGATGGGCCTGATCTATCAGTGGGCGCAGCAGCACACGGACAAGCCGATCAAGGCGTGCGTTGGCGCAGGTCCGATCCAGCTCTCGACGCTCGCGTACTTTCGCAACGGCCCGGTGAAGAACCGCTACGAGCTCGCGAAGGCGCTCGCCGAGGTGTTCCACGCCGAGATCGCGGATCTCGTCGCAGCCGGCTGCAAGCATGTCCAGCTCGAGGATCTCGGCGCGTGGATGCCGACCCTCTCGGGCGCCAAGGATTGGGACTGGGTGCGCGAGACCGTCGATCGCACGATGGCCGACATCCCCGCTGGCATCGAGAAATCGTGGCACTTCTGCCTCGGCAACGTGTGGGGCAACAAGATGACGGGCATGACCGCCGGCGGCTATCGCGAGGTCGTGCCGCACTATCACGACGCGAAGGTCGATGCGTTCGTGCTCGACTTTGCCGCTCGAGAGATGGAGGACATCGATCTGATTCGCAAGCTGCCGAGCGACAAGAAGATTCACGCCGGCGTCGTCGATATCCGCTCGCTCGAGATCGAGCCGCCG
Source organism: Kofleriaceae bacterium (assembly GCA_025357755.1). GTDB lineage: Bacteria > Myxococcota_A > Polyangia > Haliangiales > Haliangiaceae > JABFXX01. The sequence goes on from JANXOP010000383.1 coordinate 5,262, forward strand.
GAGCAGATCGCGGATCGCATCCGCAAGGTGCTGCAGCACATCGAACCGGAGCGCGTGACGCTCACCACCGATTGCGGCTTGAAGCAGCTGCCGCGCGTGGTGGCCGCGCAGAAGCTCAAGGCGCTCGCCGCGGGCGCCGCGATCGTGCGCGCGGAGATTGTTTAGATAGCTACTGCGGTGAAGGGTAGTTGCGCTTGACGAACGCCAGGCCGTCCGAATTTAGATGCCCGAACGTGCTGTGGTTGTACGTGTTGTAGTCGTAGAAGTCGCGAATCGACGTCGCCGGGTTTCCAGTCGGATTCACCGGCACACCGAGCGTGTCGAACGTCATCGCGCCGTTGGTCGGCGGGGTGTAGCCGGCGAGGCAGGCGCGCCATGGCAGCGGCTGGCCGAGGCCGTCGACGAACGGCTTGAACGCGAAGCCCTTGAAGTCCTCGAGGACGGCGGTCGGCGTGGTCGTCGCGCCCGCATACTTCGCGGCGAACGGATCGAAGTGGGCCGGCGAGTCGTGGACGAAGCTCTCCCACAGGATGTGATCGATATGGAACGTCGCCTGAGCGATCGTGGATTGGTTCGCGACCGTACTCAGACCGCGCTGGTGCTCTTCGTTCGCGAACGGCGCGGCAGGGTCGTTGTCAGGGTTCTGAGCGTTGACGTAGCTCGTGGGCGCGACGTAGCCGAAGCGAAACTTGATCGTCGTCGGAATCTTGGAGAAATCGTACCCGGCGATCGTCGAGGTGCACCCCGTACCCTTGAAGGTCGCGGTGCCCACCAGGAACGTGGTGTAGCCCTTCTGGACCATCTCCTGGTAATCGGCCAGGTCGTCGGCATCGAGGTTGATGTTCTTTGCCGAGGTCGTCGCGGTGATGATGTCGAACCCGAACGCGTAGCGCACGGTCGGGTCGAACGCCGCATTTCCGTTCTTGTTCTGGCCGGTCAGCGCAGCGAACGGCGCCGCGCGTTCGTCACCGCCACCCTTGCCGACGAGCGAGCCGCCCTTGTGAAGGTCGACCGCAAACGGGCCATCGACCTCGGCGACGACCGACCCGGTCTGCGACTGATCGGTCGGTGACTTGTCAGGGTCGCTCGACAACGTGACGTGATCGAAGGTCGAGAGCACGCGGTCGAAGTGAATCTCCCAACCGTCGGACAGTGCAAAGTCGTCGGGCGACGCTGGCGGGAAGGCATACCCGCTGAGCGCGAGATCTTCGCCGGAAGCGGTCAACAAGATGCCGTTCGGGCCCGGATCTTTGGGTGCACAGAAGTCGGCGAGCACGCCCATGCCACTGGTCGTGGGCATCGTGCAAGCACTCGGTGCATCGACGCCACCGTCGTTGCTGTCGCCACAGGCGGCAAGTGCGAGAGGTACGAGAGCGATCACGGCCGGGGTCAGTAGCTTCAATCTGAACATCACGATCTCCTTGGGTTATTCGAACGAGAATCGATACGTGTCGGCACCAGAAGAGCGCAGGCCCGAGAACAGGTTCTGGCCAGCGTCGGTGGTGTTGTCGTCGGGAATCTCGAAGGCGGGAGGACTGGTCGAGACTTGTTCCAGGGTGGTGAAGTCGACGTTGGCGAACCAGGTCGCCGGATCGATCCGGATCAGCAACTCGCCGCCCGCTCGAGGTGCGAGATCGATCGCGATCGGCGAGACGATCCGCTGCTTGCAGATCGGATGGGCACTCGGGTGTGCCAGGTCGCTCGATGGAATCGCGCGGTTGGCTCCGATCGTGACCGTGGTCGTGAAGGGCTTGGTCGTGGTCGCCGTGCTGGCCACCCCGACGATCTGCGCGATGATCTGAGGATCCGAGACCGCATTGATGTCGCCGCTCGTCAACCACAGCTCACCGACGGTGACGTGGCTATTCGTGCCCTCACCACGCGTCGGGAAGGCTCGTGGCGTAGGCGACAACACGTCGACGTCCAGGCCGGAGAGCTCTTCGGCGGTGTAGATGCCGGGAAGGATGCAGTTGGTAAATTGCGCACCCGACGTAGGCACCGTCGCATTCATGTAGATCGCGCCGATGTGGAGGACCGCTTTGGACAGCTCCACGTGCCAGCCCAGCCCCGTGTCGAATGCGCGAGTGCCGCCGGTTGCATCGGCTGGGCCTGCGGCCGCGACCCCGAAGCTCACGAGCTCTCCACCCGTGGTGTCGACACACCCTGCGTCGCCGAACGCGCCGAACGCGACGAACGCGACGCACGCGACGCACGCCCTCACAGTTGCACCTGCAACTGCAACAGGACCGTGCGTGGCGCACCCGCCGTGAACTGACGCGCGACCGTGAGGGTCGGCTCGGGTTGGCTATGAAAGTCCGACGCGTAGTTGTATTCGCCGAGCCGGTAACGAGTATCGAGCAGGTTCGAGGCCTTGATCCCGACCGTGTAGCGGAGCCACGTGCACTGGACCGAGCCATCGATCGTGAACACCGCGTCACTGCGCTCGCCGAACGGGAGCGCGCGGCGGCCGACATAGGTGACACCGAGCCCGGCAAGACCGGTGACTGGCTTGCCACCGAGATCGTAGTAGGGCAGCTCGCCGAACACCACGCTGTCCGTCCGGACGACCACGTCGGGTACGTACGGAATCAACAAGCCGGTGTCGTCGAACGTCGACTGGACCAGCGTGGCACTCGCGCTCTGATCGAACCAACGCCCGGTGGCGCGACCGGACAGGGACACGCCCGTTCGAGTCGTGCCGTTCGCCAACACCGCCCGACCGACCGTCTCGCTGAAGATCAGATCCTTGTCGACGTGGGTCCGGAAACCGGAGAGCTTGATCGACGTCGAGACGCCAGCGAGGTTGTCCTCGTACTCGGCGCCCGCATCGTAGGACCGGATGCTCGCGAATGGCGTCTTGACGTCTTGCGTGATGTAGGTCGGATCGATCGACCGGACGCCTTCGCCATAGGCGAGCGATCCGGTGACGTGCTCGAACGGACCGATCAGCACGGCCCCGCGCGGCAAGACCGCCGTGCCGGCCGTACTCGCACGTTGAATCGGTTCGCGATAGTTGCCGAAGTTTTCTTGCGACAGGCAGCTCGCGTCACCCGGAGGATTGCTCGCTGTCGGGTGCGAGACGTCCTGCACCGCGCAGTTGTCGATCACGTTGTAACTGAGGAGATCAGTGCGGCCGCCTCCCCGAACCGCGAGCCAGTCCGTGAACCGAAGATTCGCCGATGCGTAGAGCCCGACGTCGCCCTCGATCGCATCGAGGTCGGTGTCCTCGTGATAGGGGTGGGCGTTCGCGGCCTCGATCCGGTATTGAGTTCCGGAGGTCCGATCGAGCCGGGTGAAATAGCCGAGCTCGAACTGCTGGTCGTGGTCGAGCCAGCTGTGGGTCTGGCGCATGAAGCCGGACGCTTGCGCCGTCAGTGCGTCGGACTCGAGATCGATCAGGTCGCCTCGTTGAGGATGAGGTTGTTGAAACGAGGTCTGCTGGTCGAGCAAAAATCCCGTGAAGTCCTCGCTCAACCGCATCGTCTGCCCCGTGATCGAGACCTGCTGGTGATAGGTGATGTCCTCGTGGTGGTGGTCGATCGCACCGAGCAAGAAGATCCGCGCGACCGATCCGCCTTGCCCGAAATCGTACGAGTCGTAGAAGCCTTTGCGTCCGGCTTCGTAGTCGTCCTCGCGCATCACGCCGGCGGAGTGGTAGTCGCTGATGTACGCCCCGGAGGTCAGCCGCCACAGCCCGTGTTCGCCCAGCTTGGCTTCGACCTGTCCGAGGGCGGTCGCGCGACGAGCGTCCCGGTTCTGGCCAAAGCCTTTGGTCTGGTAGATCTCGACGCCACCGAAAGTATGTGGTCCATCGCCTGGCGGCCCCCACAACAACAACGCACGGGTCGTCCCGAACGAACCGGTCTCGTACGATGCGAAGAGTCCTCGGCGCGCGAGGCCCAGTTCGTAGTTCGCGCTACCGGCGACGGCAAAGTTGCCTTGGCGCGGGTCGTACGGGCCTTCCACGACGCGCACGGATTCGACCAGCTCCGGCAGGATAAAGTGGAGGTCCGCGTACCCGTTGCCGTGAAGATTGCCGACCTGATTGACGACATCTCCATTCAACTGGAGCTCGATGTCCTGGCCCTCTCGGGCATCGAAGCCGCGCAAGAAGATCTGTTCCGCGTGACCTTCTCCACCTTCGTTCGTGAGCAAGAAGCCGGGTGCGAGCTGCAGCAGGCTCGCTGCACCTTCCTTGCGCGGCACCGCCGTACTCATCTGGTTCACGTCGATCCGGAAATCTGAAGCACCCGTGCTCGGCGGTTTCGTAGCGAGCGTGGGAGCGAGCTCGTCGTGGATCACGATCACCTCGGGACTCGGCGCACTCGGGTCGAAGTGCACGGTGACATCCAGGCTGCTCGCGACAGGGCCGGTGTCACCGATCGCTGCCGCGTAGGACCACTCGAGCGCGGTCACGGTCGCGATATCATCGAACGGTGGGTTGGCCGAGGAGAGCACGCGGGCGTTACTCGGCTGGCCGGTCGCGTCGAGCTCGATCCGCACCCGGACATCGACGGTGGTTCGGCGCGCGAGCGGCACGTCGGGATAGATCGGCGCGTCTTGGCGTACAACGCGGCCCGGTACGGGGCGTGGATGAGGTGGCGCCTCGGAGGGCGCGTCGGGGGGCGCGTCGGGGACGCCTCCGTCCACGGGCTGAGCCCGAGCGAGGCTCGAGATGCCGACGAGTAAGAACATGACGATGACTGGGATGGAACGGATCACGACACTCCTGGTGCCCGCCTGCGCACAGCAAGCTAGCTAGCTGACGCGACGGTGCTTCACAGCACGCCGAGGACGATCGGCTGATGCACGCACGCCGTGCTCGCGAGCGAGCCCGTTCTGCGCGCGTTCAGACCCGAGCAGGCGGCGATGTTTTCGGGGCTAGCCGAAACACCGGGCGCGCGCTGCGCGTAGCTTCTTCGACGACGATCTCGGACACGATTCGTACGTGAGGAGCTCGAATCGCCGGACGATTTGACGACGCTGCGTTGCCCGCCTGATGCAGCGCGAGCTCGATCGCACAGACATCGTGATCGGCGGCACCGTCGAGCGCGTGAACATCGGACGTGTCGCTCGTGTGCGCACCGACCATCTTCGGCGCGTGCACGCTATGACCGTCGAGGTCGGTACAGTGCTGGACCTCGGCCTCGTGGCGACCTGCGAGCACCCCGCCCACCACCAACCACAGCGCGGTGAGTGCGGCGACGATCCTCGGGCCTGACCAGGCCGTGGGGCGCATCGCTGCTGTGGGAGTAGAGCTCATAGGGCTTCTCGAACCGAGGCAAACTGCACATGCAGCGGCATTGCAACAGTTACGAGACTGCACCGATAACACGCTTGTGGCGCGACGCCAAGTGCAACGCGCCCGCGCGGCAGAAACATCACGGAGAACCACACTCGTCGCAGTGGCCATGGACGAAGATCCGGACCGCGCCGGCGCGAAGCGCGCGCGGCGGCCCGACGACCTCCAGCCGCGCCTCGCGCAACTCCTGCACCGATCCGCACGCGGTACAGACGAACGCCGTCGTCGGCGTGTCCGAGCTTGCGGTCAGGGAGCGGGTGTAGCGCCAGACCCGGTCCCCGACATCGACGCGATGCAGGAGCTTCGCGTCGCTCAACGCGACGAGCGCGCGAAAGACGGTGGTGCGATCCATCTCCCGCGGAAGTCTCTCGACCAAGTCGGCGTGGGACATCGGATGGAGGTCCTTCTTCGTCAGCAACGTCATGATCCACAGGCGAGTTGGTGTGACGCGCAAACCACGAGAGCGCATGACGCTCCGGAGCCCTTGTTCGAATGCGGATGGTTTTGCGCGACCGCTCACGTGGAGGGTTGCTTCGGAGGAGTCACGAAGGACCTCGTCTCGACGGATGTGGCAACGAATGGGCGAGCGTGCACGGGGCACGACGACGTACGCGGTTGCCGGATCGACGTAGGCGGGAGCTACGCCGACGGCGGCGCGGCTGCGGGCGGCGAGGTCTTGGGAGCCTGCCGGTACGACGCACTCGCTGCGCCACCACGTCCGCGCGGGCAACCGCATGCCTCTTCGAGCCTCGTACGACTCTCGGACGGGACGAATGGATCGTCGAGGGCAGCGGTCGTGTGCGACGCGAGGGCGCACTCGTCGCCATCGATGCCGTGTGGCCGAGCGGCATTGAAGCCTGCACCCGTGCCGTGAGTTGGATGCTCCACTTGCATCGTGTGGATGTAGCGGCCGCGGAGATCGCGGGTGTGACCGATGCTCGAGGTGTGGAACGCGGTCAACCCGACCGCGACGATCATCACCATGCTCGCGACAGCCGCCATCGCGCGGGACGCGAACCTCCGGGACCGCCGAGAATGCACGGCTGCGACGAGCACGATAAAGACTTGGCATGCATGCCGCGCGCTTGTCAAGCAACGGCCCAGCGGGTGCATCTAGCTCGCCGTAGTAAGTCAACTACAAGAAGACAAACACTACATGCAGAGCACTTGCATCTTGATCAGGATCCCGCGCCAGTAGTTACAGATGCCACAGTGTTGCAGGTGGCGAACCCGTGGAGTACGGTTTTGGGATGGTGAGCAAGGCCAAGCTCGACGAGCTCAGGGCGCTCGTGCGGGCGTCCGGGCTGCGAGCGACGCCTTCGCGGCTCGCCGTGCTCGACATGCTATTGGCGAGTCGGCGGCCAATCTCGCACGCGGATGTCTCGGCGCGGCTGTCGGGGCGAGGCTGGGATCCTGTCACCCTCTATCGCAACTTGATGGATTTCGTCGAGGTGGATCTCGCCCGTCGCAGCGACATGGGCGACCACGTTTGGCGCTTCGAGCCCGTGCGCAGCGAGCCCCACGCGAGCATGCATCCGCACTTCGTGTGTACCGAGTGCGGAACCGTCGCGTGCCTACCCGAGATGCAGTTCGTCGTGCCTCGCGCGAGAGCCCCGAGATCGGTCAAACAGCGAGAGATCGAAGTTCAGGTTCGAGGCCTCTGCGATGGCTGCGCCTAGCTCGTAGCGGCACCTCGTTCGTTGCGCCGCACGCAACACCACGTGCAGCGTGGTCGAACGATCGCGTTCCGAGACAACACATTCGCGAATTCGCGCCGTCGATCCGCTATGTCGATCGGGACCGCGATGGAGCTAGAAACGTTGATGGCGCGGTACGGAGATGGCGATGGGGCGGCGTTCCGCGAGCTCTACGCCCTCGTGGCTCCGAGACTGCTCGGCTTCCTGCGCAAGCTGACGCGCGAGCAAGCTCTCGCCGACGATCTGCTCCAGCTGACATTCTTGAAGGTTCATCGCGCGCGCGCGAGCTACATCCGGGGCGCCGCACCCCTGCCGTGGATCTATGCGATCGCGCAACGTACCTTCATCGACGAAGTCCGTCGCCGCCAGCGCGCGACCGTGCGCCTCGCGGTCGACGACGAGTTGCCCGAGATTGCTGCCGATCTCGACGGTTCGTGCGAGGCCCAGCGAGCGCACCCCGTCGATGCCGCGAAGCTCGCGGCTGCGTACGCGGCACTCGCGCAGCTGCGGCCTGCCTGGCGCGATGCGATCACACTCCTCAAGCTCGAGGGGCGCAGCGTCGCGCAAGCCGCCGCGCTGCGAGGCACCTCGGTCGCGGCGATGCGGGTGCGCGCGCATCGCGGATACACCGCGCTACGCGAGCTGCTGGTGTTCAACGAAAGATCGCTCGCGCCCGCGCTCTGATGCGCTCGACGATCGGCGAGACCGGCATGTCGGCGAGGCGCGCGCGCTGGACCAGATCGAGGTGCGAGATGCGCAGCGTGCTGTCGGTTCGCGTCTTCAAGCCGTGCGCTTGTGCGAGCGCCACGGGTAGGACCGCACGCATGTGGCCGCTCTTGCAGGCTTCGATCGTGAGTGCGAGCGATTGCGTCCGCAGCGCGACCCGGCCGCGGTCGTCGGCCGAAACCTCGTCGGTACCATCGGCGACGTAGGCGGCGACATCGAGCCCGTCTCCGGACACGAGCTCGGCGCTCCAGCACACCGCGCGGTGCACGTCACCGAGGCGTTCGTGCGAGAGCTTGTCGTGGGTACCGATCGTTTCGGCGACCGCGAGATCGATCTCTCCACGCAGGAGGGCACGAGTGAGGTCGGCGGGTGCGACATCTTCGAGATCGACGATCACCGGCGCATCGGTCTTGCTCGCTCGGATCGCGGGCAACACGACGAGCTGGAGCCACTCGGCCGGGCCCGCGATACGGACCCGATCGAGCGACGGCGCACTCGCTTGCTCTATGCCATCGTCGATCCGGCGCATCGCATCGCGCACCGCGACGAGCAGCAGCTGGCCCGCGCGATTGAGTCGCATCTGTCGACGATCGCGCGTGAACAGCGGTTCGCCGAGACAGTCTTCGAGCATCTTCACGCTCCGCGAGAGCGCCGACGGGCTGAGCTCGAGCACCTTCGCCGCGGTCGGCAGGTGCTCGGTCTCGGCGACCGTGCGAAACGCTGGTAACCAACCCCACACCTGGGACACTCGGACAGCGCGCTGCACGGACGCAGGATGCAGGTCCGACCCGCGAACAGCAACGAGTTTGCAACGGGACGACGCTCCTGCGGCGCTCGGACGTTTAGAACTTGATGCGGATGCCGGCCATCACGGCACCGCTGCCCGCGGGCTCGCTCGCTCCGAACTGGCTCGCGCCGAACCGTTGATCGAGCATGTGATTGCCGCCGCTTCCCTGCTGCGTGTAGGACACGAACAGGCTGACCATCGCGTTCTTCTTCTGATCCGACAGCCCCTGGATGCCGTCGATCTTGCTCTTGAAGATGTCGAGCTGGAGGCGAGTCTCGAGTGTGCCGTTCTGATCGACGATGCCGGCGAGCGTCAGTGCCGTCTTCTCGCTCGGCGTGAACGTCAGGCTCGCTCCGATGTTCGCGGTGGTTTGGTGACCGGACTCGACGTTGAATCCGCCGTACGCACCACCATAGAGGTTGTTCGCGAGCTTGCCCTCGACGGAGCCTTGCATGCCGAGGTAGTCGCGCGTGCCGGCGCCGGCCGTGAGGTCGAGTCCCTGGACGATGTTGCCCGAGCGATACCGTTCGCTGAGGGCGAGCGTCGACTGCGAGCCAGCGCCATCTTTCTTCGCGTAGTCATACGTGCCGGACGCCGTGAGGTTCGGCGTGATCTTGTCGGTCGCGCCGAGGTGCAACGAGGTCGTATCCGGCGTGCGCTTGGCGTTCGCGTCGATGTCGAGCCCATTGCGGCTGTAGGCACCGGCGATCGCTTCGGTGTTGCCGGTCGCATCGTGTTGGAAGCTGCCCGATCCGGTCAGCTGGCCGCCGCCAGCGTACTTGTGGGTCGCGCTCGCGCTCGCAGTGTCGCCCGCCGCGTCGTGGCGATACGAGGCCTCGTACGTGTCGTTCGCATTCGGTGCGTAGGTACCAGCCAAGCCCCCAGCGAGCCCGCCGCCCGATACCCCGATGTTGCCCTCCGCCGACAACTTCTTGTCGGTGCTCTTGTAACTGCCAAACGCGCCATCGGTCGCGGTGCCATCGACATCGCTGTGCTTGACGCCGGCGGTCAGGGAGCCGTTGCGGAGATCGAAGGGACGGCTGACGCCGCCTTCGTAGTTCTTGCCGTCCTGGTAGTTGGCGAAGATCTGACCTTCGTCCTTGCCGTCGTGCTGCCAGTCGAGCGCGGCGTCGACGCCCTTCTCGTCGCCTTTGGTGACCGTGCCGTGCAACGAGTCGTCCGCGCCGAGCTTGTAGGTCGAATCGAGGCCTTCTTTGTCGGCCTTGCCGGTGAAGTCGCCACCTTTGCTCCGCCAGCTCGCGCCCTTGGCTTCTGCCGACGCATCGAAGAAGCCGCCGTCCTTGCTCGCCGGATCACCGGCGACGACCTCCTTGTTCTTCACGCTCGCGCGCAGGTGGTTCATCTGCGCGACGACCTGCTGGACGTACGTGTTGCCGTACGTCTTCTGGAGCAGCGCGAAGATCGCGTCGTGCTCGGCGCGGTGCGCATCGATCACCTTGATGATCTGTGCGGGCGACGGCTTACCGTGCGCGAGGAGTGCTTGGACCTGCGTGACGCCGGAGCCTGCCTTCGCAGCCTCTGTCGGGGTCTTCGCCGGGTCCTGATCGTGGTCGGTCTCGGATAGCTTCGTCGCAGGCGTCGTTGCCATGTCTCCTCATCGTACCCAAACCACCCGGTGGTGTGCGGGATTTTCGCTACCGTAACTCCCGTACGCCCGTATGCATTTTGCGCCGGAGCAGCGATCTCAGCGTCGACCCGTCCTCGTAACCCACCGAGCTGGCAATCGAATCCACGCTATCCTTGCTGACCCGCAGGAGATGGATGGCTCGCTCGAGCCGGAGATCTTGAACGAAGCCGATCGGTGGCTTGCCGAGGACGGCCCGGACCCGGCGCTGGAGCGTCCGTTCGCTCGCCCCGACCGCACGCGCGGCCTTCGCGAGCTCGAACGGCTCGCCGAGTCGACCGCGAATCCAGCGCTCGAACTGCTTCACCATCTCGTCGTCATGGGCGACATGTGAGGGCGCCACATACGGTGCTTGCGAGGGTCGGTGATCGATCAGCAGGTACTTCGCGACCGTCGCGGCGAGGTCCGGGCTGCGCTCGCGAATCACGGCGAGCGCGAGGTCGACGTGTGCGAGTGCCGCGCCTGCCGTGATCACCGTGTCCTCGGAGACCAGCATCTCGCCATCGTCGAGCTCGACGTCGGGGAACGCCTGGCGAAAGGTCGGCCCGAGCCACCAACTCGTGGTCGCGCGCTTGCCATCGAGCACGCCCGCGTGACCGAGCACGAACGTGCCGGTGCACGCCGCGGCGACGCGACATTTCTTGGAGAGCTTGCGAACGCACTCGACGAGCGCCGCGACCTCCGGCCTGGCGAACGCGGCCGTGATCGTCGCCGGCGACTTGCACGCGAGCGCCGGCACGACGAGCAGATCGGTGCGTGCGGGCAACGGCTGGACCGGCACGGTCAAGCCGTGATGCGTGCGAACGCGCGCGCGCGGCGACGACAGCGTCACCTCGAACCGCAGCTCGCCTCCGAGCTCGTTCGCGACATCGAACGTATCGAGGATCGAGGTCAGCCCCGTGTCGAACACGTCGTCGACGACGACCACACAGATCCTCATGGCGTAATCGCTACCATAGTTGACGTTCCCGCCACTAGGGAAAGCCCTCGCGCGCGCGCATCGTCGAGGTCATGAAATACGCCATCGTCGCTCTGCTCCAAGCCAAGCCCGGCAAAGAGAAGGAAGTCGCGGACATGCTGATCGGCGCGCGCGCACTCGCGGTCGAAGAGACGCAGACGCGCACGTGGTACGCGTGGCGCACCGGCCCGGCGAGCTTCGGCATCTTCGACACGTTCGACGACGAAGCGGGCCGCAAGGCACACCTCGAAGGTCGGATCGCAGCGGCGCTCATGGGCAAGGCGGACGAGCTCCTCGCGTCACCCCCGGACATCCGGCTCGCCGACGTGCTCGCCGCGAAGTAGACGAGCTAGCGCAGGAGCTCGAGCCCGCGGCGCGCGAGGAGCTCGGCGGCATGGCGATTCGCATCGGCTGGATCCATGTCATCGCGGAGGGCCGCGGCGATGGCGTGCGCGCAATGCGTGAGCGCCATGTATGCGGCGTAGTGCGCATCATCTTCGTCGCGCGAGATCTCTGCGAGTGCGATCGGCGACGGCGTTGCGGACCACATCACCGCACGCGGTGCCGCGCGCGCGAGCCCGGCGAGCCGCGCCGCTTCATCGAGGGCGGCGCGTGCAATCTCCCTCGTCGTGCGGTAGCGACACTCGGTGCGAGCGAGCTCGATCGCGGCCTCCACGATCCGCACGAGGTCACCGCGCGTGCAGCTGTGCGCGAGCTGCCACCACCACTGCAGCCAGGGCAGGGACACCGCCGCCGACGCGGTATCGGTCGGGATCGATCGCGCGAGCGCGGCGAGGTCGCCGGCCGGCGGTTCGGCGGTCGCGCGCATCCAGGAAACGACCGCGTGCTCGAGCGCCATCAGATGTTCGATCGGATGCAGGCCGGCGAGGTCGGGGACGTCGCGAATCCCGAGGATCGTGGCGAATCGCGCGGATCGTGTCGCCAGGCGATCGACGGCGTCACCACGATCGAGCAGGTCGAGCCGTTCGACCTGATCGAGGGCGCCGCGGATCTCGGCGAGCAGCGCCCCACCGCGGTCTCGCGCGAATGCCGCCAACCGATCCGCACTCGCCTCGCGGGCGAGCTCCAGGAAGAGCTCGGCGTTGGCGGCAGACATCAGGTCGGCGAGTACGGTCGGGCGATAGCACCGGCGGTCGAGCTCGGCGGTCGGGGCGTGAGCCGTACGCCAGGTTTCCAGCGCCTCCGCGGTCACACCAAGAAGCCCCGCAAACGTGATCGTGATCATCGCGCCGATCGGGAGGCGCGGCCTCACGTTGCACTCGAACCGGGTCCCGATCGGAACGACCCGCACGAAGTGAACGCCGTACGCTCCCTCGACTCGAGCGATCAACTCCACGCGCGCAGTCTAGCTCCACATCTGCGGGGCATATTGACCCACCGCAGGTGAACCGGCAGATGTCTGTCGAACGGCCGTACAGGTCCAACCGGCAAAAAGCTGACGCGCTTGAACACAATCCGTCGTCAGGAAGTCAACAGCGCGATCTCACACCCATTCCAGGCCCGTTCTGGTGGGGGCCATCGATGGCGCCAGTTCTTGCTTCTGTCACGGCTTTGACTTACTCACCTGCGCGAGGTTTCAGCATGGCCCGTCCACTACAGGGTGCACTCATCGGTTTCGGATTCATTGCTGAGAAGGGCCACGTTCCGGCCTATCTCGCAGCACCCGACATGTTCGAGATCGTCGCGGTCGCAGACATCTGCGCCGCGCGCCGCGAGAAGGCTCGCGAGGTCCTCCCGAACGCCCGGATCTATTCGGACTTGAAGACGCTCCTCCAAGCCGAGGCGAAGAACCTCGAGTTCGTCGACATCGCGACCCCTCCTTGCGACCACGCCGCGATCGCCCATGCGGCGTTCGAGCACGGGCTGCACGTGTTCTGCGAGAAGCCGATCGCGACGTCCTCTGCCGACGCGCAATCGATGCTCGACCATGCGAACAAGGTGAAGAAGGTCTTTTTCCCTTCGCACAACTACAAGCACGCGCCGGTGATCAAGGCGATCCGCGGCGTGCTCGAGACCAACGAGCTGGGCCCGATCCATCTCGTCACGCTCGATACGTTCCGCACGACCCACGCGAAGGGCGTTGCCGAGTGGCAGCCCGATTGGCGCCGCCAGCGCAAGACCTCCGGCGGCGGCATCGCGATGGATCACGGCAGCCACACGTTCTATCTCGCCTTCGACTGGCTCGCGTCGCAGCCGACCTCGATCACGGCGAAGATGTCGAACCTCTCGGCATTCGACACCGAAGATAACTTCAACTGCACGGTGACCTTCCCGACCGGCATCGCCATCGCGCAGCTGACGTGGAACGCCGGCTTCCGCAAGGTCATCTACACGATCCATGGCGCGAACGGCGCGATCAAGGTCGAGGACGACGACATCGAGATCCATCGCAAGCGCGCGGGCGGCAAGGTCGACGTCGAGAAGATGTCGGCGGCCTCGCACTGGATGGACGCGTCGCACGCGGAGTGGTTCAAGGCGCTCCAGGTCGACTTCAAGAATCAGATCGGCCGCGGCGAGTGGGTCGGTCGCGAAGCGCGTGATGCCGCGGCATGCGTGCAGCTGATCGAGACTGCGTACGCTTCGGCGCGCGCAGATGGCCGCGAGCTGTCGCTGGCTCCGGAACGCGCCACGAAGGCCGGGTAGTCACCCTGTGGTCCTAAAGGACGTCTACTTCGCGTACTTCATGCTCGCGCTGACCGTCACGGCGGGGCTCGCGTATGCGGTGCGCCTCGCAGTGCGAGGTGCGGCGCGCAGCGAGCGCGTCGACCGCATCGGAGGTACGGCGCTCGTTGGCCAGGACGTGATGAACTGGACCTACTGGGCGGTCGATCCGATCGTCAGGGGCTGCATCGCCCTCGGCATCACCGCGAACGGGGCAACCTGGATCGCCCTGGTGCTCGGCCTCGGCGCGGGCGTCGCGGTCGGTTTCGGGATGTTCGGCCTCGCCACCCTACTCGCGACCTGGTCGACGCTGTTCGATATCCTCGACGGTCAGATCGCTCGATTCACCAACACCGGCTCGGAAGCCGGCGAAGTGCTCGACGCGGCGACCGACCGCTACACCGAGTTCGCGTTTGTCGGGGGCGGCATCTTCCTGTTCCGCGACATCCCGTGGGCGATGGGCATCTGCCTGGGCGCACTGCTTGCCTGCTTCATGGTGAGCTACGCGAGCGCGAAGGCCGAGGCGATGAAGGTCGAGGTCCCGCGGGGGCTCATGCGCCGCCACGAACGCGCGACCTACATGATCGTCGGTGCCGGCCTGACCGCGATGGCCGGGCCCTATCTCCACGACCACGTCCCAGGTTTACCGACGACCACGTTCGTACTCGCCGGGCTGGCGATCGTTGCCTTGATCGGCAACGTCGCTGCCGTGCAACGGCTTGTACGAATCGGTCGAGCTTTGCGGTAAGAACTCGCTGCTTACATGCCGCAGCCAGCGAATCAAAACCGCTCCCTAGTGACTGCTGTTCCCGGGCCCAAGAGCGAGGCGCTGCGGCTTCGCGAGGACAAGCACATCGCGCCGGGTGCGCAAGGCTACGCGCTCGCCGCCGGCATCGTCGTCGATACCGCCTCGGGCACCGCCGTCACCGATGTCGACGGCAACACGTTCCTCGACTTCATCGGCGGCATCGCGGTCGGTGCGCTCGGTCACTCGCATCCGACCTGGGTCGAGGCGATCCAGAAGCAGGCAGCCAAGGCCGCAGTTGGCTCGCTCACGAGCGACGCGCGTGTCGAGCTGTTCGAGCGGTTCGCGAAGCGCGCGCCCGCGAATGGCGTGCATCGGTTGCAGATGTACTCGGGCGGCGCCGAAGCCGTCGAGAGCGCGCTACGCCTCGCGAAGAGCTACACCGGCAAGTACGAGTTCATCTCGTGCTGGGGCGGCTTCCACGGCAAGACCATGGGCGCGCTCTCGCTGATGGGCTCGACGTTCAAGGACGGCCTCGGGCCGATGGTGCCTGGTAGCCATCAGGTTCCCTACGCGGACTGCTATCGCTGCCCGCTCGGGCTCGAGTACCCGACGTGCGGCGTCGCGTGCGCGGACTTCGCGCGCAAGTACGTCAAGACCGCGACCGCCGGCGCCGTCGCTGCGATGATCGTCGAGCCGATGCAGGGCACGGCCGGCAACATCATCCCCCCCAAAGAGTTTCTGCCGGCGATGGCAAGCATCGCGAAGGAAGTCGGCGCCCTGTTCATCGCCGACGAGATGATCACCGGCCTCGGCCGCACCGGCGAGTGGTGGGGCATCCACCACACCGGCGTGGTGCCCGATATCGTGACGATCGGCAAAGCGGTCGGTGGTGGCTTCCCGCTCTCGGCGCTCGCGACGACCGACGAGATCAGCGTCTCCAAGCCGTGGTCCAATCGCTCGGGTAGCTCGTCGAGCTACGGTGGTAACCCGCTCGCGGCTGCCGCGGGCGCGGCCTCGCTGAGGATCATCGAGGAAGAGCACCTCGTCGAGAACTCGAAGAAGGTCGGTGCCGCGATGCTGAAGCGGCTCGAGACCTGGCTCGACAAGTATTCGTTCGTCGGCACGGTGCGCGGCTCCGGCATGTTCATGGCGGTCGAGCTCGTCAGCGACAAGAAAGCCAAGACGCCGCTCACCGGCAAGGTCACCGATCGGATCTTCATGGAGTGCGTGAAGCGCGGCCTGCTGACGATGGCGTACTCGGCGCACTTCCGGATCCAGCCGCCGCTGACGACGGATGAAGCGACGGCGATGAACGGGCTAGCGATCCTCGAAGAGGTCTTCGATCTCGTCGAGCGCGAGAAGTGGTGGCGCTAGATCACTGACGAGCGGCGCTCCGCTGACGAGGGGCGCGGAAGCAAGCGCGCGCCAACCGGGCGAGCGACGCACGGCCTGGCGGTGGGGCGGCGGCCGGCGCTGGCTGCTGCTGCTTCGCTCCGCGACGGGGGCGGGCTACGCCGGTGCGATCGACCCGGCCAGCAGGGACACCTGCGCCGGCCG
>JANXOP010000342.1 GCA_025357755.1 Kofleriaceae bacterium
TCCCGAGATCGTGCAGTACGACAAGCAGATCGCGGCCGCCGATGCGAACCTGACCGCGGCCCACGCGGAGCGCCGCCCGATCCTGTCGGCGAATGCCTCGGCGCTGTGGGGACCAGGCGAGGGCAACTGGTCACCGCAACCGTCGTGGTCGGCGACCCTCGCCCTGACCTGGGCGCTCTACGATGGCGGCCGCGCACACGCGGACCAGCGGGTCGCGAACGCGAACCTGATCTCTGCGATCGCCTCGCGCGACTCATTGCTCGTGAGCCTGACCTCGGCGCTCGAATCCTCGCGCGCCCAGATCGTCGCGAACCGCGCGAACGTCGATGCGTCGAACGAAGCCGTGGCCGCCGCGCAGGCGCAACTCAAGCTCGCGGAGGCGCGCTACACCCAGGGTCTCGGTAGCCAGATCGAGCTCGCCGACGCGCAGACCGCCGTGACAACCGCGGCTGGTAACCTGATCTCGGCCGAGCTCAACCTCTCCGATGCGTGGGCGACGCTGCGTCGCGCGATCGGTCAGACGACCGCGACGAACTAGTACCGCTCCACAGTGGTTTTGATCGGTTGAAGCAGGGGTAGCTCCGCAGCCGGCACGTTGACCGCGATGCTACGGGGTTGTCGAGGCACCCGCCGAATCAGTCCGCGTCGTTCGAGTTCGACGATCATGCTGTGCACGCTTGGTGGCGTGACCGCGAAGAACCGCTGCATATCGGCCTCGGCTGGCTGGCGGCCGTTGACGAGCGCGTACATGTAAATGAACGCGAGATACTGGCACTGCTTCTCGGTGAAGCGTGGCGGCTCGATGACGCTAGACATGGCTCGGCCAATTTGATCAAAGGCTCCTCGAAGGAGCCACCATGAACGTCCGGTATCGCGTAACTCTCAATAGTTCCGAGCGCGTCCAGCTTGTCTCGATGGTGCTCGGCGGCAAGGCCGCCGTTCGTAAGCTCAAGCGAGCCCAGATCTTGTTGGCCGCCGACAACGGGTCGACCGACGAGGAAATTGCGAGGAACGTCGTGGTCGGAACGTCGACGGTGTATCGGACCAAGCAGCGGTTCGTCGAAGAAGGGCTCGAGCGCGCTCCGAGCGAGGCACCCCGACCGGGAGCAGATCGAAAGTTCGACGCGACGGACGAGGCAATGCTCGTCGCAGTGGCATGTTCGAAACCGCCGACAGGTCGCGCGCGATGGACGTTGCGTTTGCTCGCGGACGAGATGATTCGGCTCACCGAACACGAGTCCATTTCCGACGAGACGATCCGTCGACGACTTGGCGAAATGGATCTCAAACCGTGGCGGGAGAAGATGTGGTGCATCCCGAAAGTCGATGCTGAGTTCGTCGCACGCATGGAGGATGTGCTGTCGCTCTACGCCGAGCCCGCGGACGACAAGCTGCTTCGACGAGACGCCGCGCCAGCTCATCGGCGAGGAACGCATTCCGATTCCGCCAGAGCCTGGCAAGGTCCGGCGATACGACTACGAGTACGTGCGCAACGGCACCGCCAACGTCTTCATAACCGGTCAGATCCACGGTGGGTCGGTACTAGGGCGTACTAGGGCGTACTAGGGCGGGCTTCGCTGTTCTCACGCCCGCGAGGGCAGCGCCTGCTGCATCGACGACCAGCGCGGCGTTCGCACGCGCGCCGGGTCGCGTTCGCACGCGGGCCGGGCGCGGTTGGCCACGGAGGCGGGGGAGTCGGTGGAGGTCTCAAGGAGTCAGGATGTGTTCGCACGAGGGTTCCCTTCGCCTTGCCCCCTCGCGCATTTCGCATCGCGGAGTGCGCGACGGGCTGGCGTTTCTCGTCGAATAATTATATACGCCAAATCAATTGACAAGGTTTGAGTGCGATCTATACTTTGTCGATGGGGCGGCCTCTCAAACGGCATGTTCAGACCGAGATGCGATTCAAGCATCGCGACAAGAACGGGCAACGTCGCGGGGGCTATCGGTCGAACGCGGGGCGCAAGCCAACCGGTGAGTGCGCAGGCGCATCGCACGCTGCGCGTGCGTCGGTGAATTCGCGGCATCCGCAGCACGTCACGTTGCGGGTCACGAGCCGAGTCGGATGGCTACGTCGCCTCGATATGTACGCGGCTGTTCGGAGTGCGCTGCGGGCGGTGCTTCCGCGTGCCGCAGATTTCCGGATCGTTCACATCAGCCTCCAGAACACCCACCTGCATCTGATCGTCGAGGCTTCGGACCAGAAGCAGCTCGCGAATGGCTTGCGCGCGTTTCAGATCTCGGCGGCGAAGCGGATCAATGCGGCGTACTCGCGTCGCCGTCGGGTCGTACATCGTGGTCGCGTGTTCACCGACCGCTATCACGTGGAGGATCTCGGCTCGGTTCGGCAGGTTCGTAACGCGCTCGCCTACGTGATCAACAACTGGCGTCGCCATCGCGACGACGCCGGAGCATTCTCGTTGCTCGATGGCCGGCTCGATCCGTACGCGAGTGGACTCTCCTTCGCGGGCTGGCGCGATGTCGTGCCGCCGGATGCGCGCGAGCTGCCGAAGGATTACGAGCCGCCACCCGTAAGCCACGCGCGCACGTGGTTGATCAATGAAGGCTGGAAGCGCGCGAAGCCGATCGGCATGCGCGAGGTGCCCGGGCCGCGGAAAATCGTCGCGGTCGACGCCTGACGATCCGCCCGATTCGCGCCGCGAACGAGCTCCACACTTTCTCCTTTCCGCCGACTCCGCGCGCGAACCACCCCGGTGATCGATCTCTCTTCTCTCTTCACTCTTGCGCGGCAACCACTCGAACAGCACAAGCGCTTGCTCGGCGGTCAAAGTGATCGTCATGTCAGGTACGTCTCGCCACGACCCATCGGCCGTATCGGCCGTATCTTGGGCTGTAGTGCTCGAGCTCATGACCCAATGCTCGCGCTGCGAGTTCGGTAAAAGCACCGTGTCCCTGGTATCGTTGCAACCTCCGCGTCGACCATCCACGCGCGCCTTGTCCATCTGAGCAACGCGTCCCAATACACGAGCTAGCCCTACCTTCGCAGAACCGGGTGCTGCGGATTACTGGTTGACGGTCGTTTGCGACGAAGATCGATCGCCAACGCAACGCAGTCCGGATACATGTACGAAGTGCACATATTCGAGCGCGATGTTGGCGGCCGGCGAT
>JANXOP010000344.1 GCA_025357755.1 Kofleriaceae bacterium
ATCGCCGGCCGCCAACATCGCGCTCGAATATGTGCACTTCGTACATGTATCCGGACTGCGTTGCGTTGGCGATCGATCTTCGTCGCAAACGACCGTCAACCAGTAATCCGCAGCACCCGGTTCTGCGAAGGTAGGGCTAGCGTGCAGCGCTTCGGATCCCACCGAAGCACGCCACTCCAGGTGTCGCCGATCGCATCCTGCACGAGCTCGCGCGCGTAGTAGTCGTCGACCTTTCGTCCTCCCGCGGCCACGGCGAACGCACGCGGGGTCGCGCGTAGTTGCGAAGGCCGTCGATCAATTTCGAGGTGAGCTGCTTTTCGAACTCCGCGCATGTCCGGTACGAACTCCGGGATATTCGCTTCGCCCTCTTGTTCGTTCCGCCCAGTCTCTCTGGCGGCAATAGTCAGGTCCTCCATCCGTGCTCTTCGTGGGCTGGAACTTATCGAAGAGCGGGCTTCGACTCGCGGGTTCAGCGAATCGCACGCCGACGCGCAACTCGCGGCGCGACGTGTCGATACGGCCACCATGATCGACTTGGACGCACCTGACCCGTTCGCGCTCGCGGCGTGGCGAGCGAACCGCATGCCGAACGACCCGGCAAAGCTCGTCTGGTTAATGTGCTCGTTCTTGCACGTCGTGTACGGCTGGCCAGTCCTCGAAATCGGCGAACACTACCTGACGATCACGGTAATGAGCGAGTGACGCACAAATTTATCGACAGGGCGCAGCATCAGCTACCTGTCGATTCGCCCAGCCCACGACCTGCTTATCGCTGAGTTCCCGCTGATCCGAGAGTGCGCGCAGCGCGTCGTTGATCCACGCAGAGCGAACCTTGTCGGGCTCACCAGTTAACAGCTCTGCCATGAGCGGCGCAGCGCAGGTGGCGTGGAAGGCGACGAGCGTCTCGAGATGCTCCCTGCTCCACTGGTTTCGGTGCGACTTGATGTACGCGAGGATTTCCGGCACCGCATTCGTCAGGTGCATCTCGACAAGGTGCTTCAAGCCTTGATAGCCAACCGAATCGTTCGCGATCGAGCTGACTAGCAACGGACCAGCTTCAACGGGCGCGAATCGCACGAGTAGATCCATCGCGTCATCATGGAGTCGAGCGTCTTTGTTGTCGCGAATGAACTCGATCAGCGTATCGATGTCGTGGGGTGAAAGTTTGTGATCGACGTTGGCTCGACTGACCGCGAGAGCTAGACCTTCGCTTCGGATCAGCGAGGCTTCATCGCGAAGTGCTTTGGCAATATCGAAGTCAGGGTCGACGATCGCTTCCAGCGCCGTCATGACGTTGAACCGCACGCGCTCGCGCGTTGAGCTGAAAGCGCTTCGCAGCGGCTCCGCGTGCGCACGCAGCGCGACGAGCCCACGCGTCCGAGCAGTATCGGCGAGTGAAACGTCCGTCAGCATTGCGGCAATACTGAAGCCACCCTCGGAGACAACGCCCGGATCATGATCGTCGAGCGCGACGATGAAATCGTCGAGCTTTGCGACGTCCGGAGATGCAGAGAGCGCAACGATCGCATTCTGCCGAACGTTGGGTCTGGCGTCGGTGCGAAGCGCAGCCTTGAGTGTCGCGATGACCTCCGGACTGTCCCCGCGATGCTGCGCATATAGCTCGCGCGTGCCGATGTCCTCTGCCAGGAAATCGAACTTCTTCTCGTCGGTCATCTTTGAGCCCTTCGACTGGTCCCTCGACCCGCACGCCACTGTCACCACGAGACAAATTCCGAACAGGTGAATGTTGCGGCCCATTGCTCACGCGCCAGGTAACTTGATCGCGGTGCCGTCGTCAGCCGTGGGCGGGCGATAACCTTCGACGGGGACGACCTTGGATGCCATCTTGCCGTCTGCCTGGGCTTTAACGAGATGCTGCTGAAGGTATTCCCGGCGACGCCGGAACCATTGCCGAACCGGCGGCTGGCCAGCGTCGATCAACTCGCAACGGCCGCCCTCGCCGACGACTTCGCAGCTACTGAAGTCGCGATCGCGACCTTCTTGGTCGATCTCCTTCTCGGCGTAATGATCAGCGGACTTCTGTTGCGCCGTGGAAGGCGGCTCTGGCGGCGGCAGACTCTCGAAGTCGTCCTTGAGCAGGTTCCACAGATAATCACTGTCGGAGAGCTGTTTGGCGAGAATTGTCGCGCCGCTGTCCTCGGTAAATACCGACCGATCCTCACTCGGTGTGTAGTCCCATACATCCATGGGGTTCGCAGCCGTGCCGGTCGCCTCCATCTCGGTGATCTGATTTCGCGACTCCAGGACGGCCAACGCTATGACGCGCCTGGCCTCGGGCGTCTCGCCGAGATGGCCGTCTCCCTTGATCACGAACGTCATGCCTTTGGAGTTCCGAACGATCATGCCGTGGCGATTATAGTAGTCGTGCACGACTTTCGCCCCGAATGCTCTGAGCCCGTCGTGCGTCATCTTCGTTTGGAGCTGCTGCTTCAGCCCGTCGACGACGCGATAACTGTTCAAGGGAGTCACACCTCGAGCGATCGCCGCTTCACCGTTCTTCTTGCTCGCGTCCTGAAACTCACCAAGCCGTCCCTTTGCATGCGCCGGGTCGGCGATCGCTGCTTGCTGGATCTTCTCGGCAACGAAATTCAGGAACGCATCGCGGCCACCGTGGTCGGTGACGAAATGGTCGGTGGCATCGCCTATCCTGTTCCGCGAGATCTGATGACCAGCAGCGAAGGCATCAGTGAGATAGTGGTCGGCACCAGCGTTCTCCACGTATGCATCGTTGAGCTTGCTCTTCGGCGTGGCGATATTGGAGCTGCGTTTCAAGCTTGCGGTGGTTCCCACATGGCCTGACCGGTCGTCGATGCGAACATCCTTTGGAGCGTCGGGCTTCACATGTTCTGGGTTGAGCACACCCGTTTCTGGAGCGGTGGTCTCGTGACCGTAGTTGTCACTCTCGGCGCGTTTGAGGTCGGCCGATCCCTCCTTCGCGTGTGCTAGATCGTAGGCTTCTTTCGCGAGATTCCGCGCGCGTGCGTGGCCATTCATCCACGCCTCCTCGCTGCCGCCAGCGAGGTTGCCCTGCTTGCCGCGCGCGAGCTCGGCGAACTTGTTATTCCGAACCTTGATCTCGATCGACTCTTTTTCTTGGGTCTCCTGACCGAAGTGTGCTTGGTTGTGGAGCGCGAGATCTAAATAGCTACGACTGTCGCCGCCGGCGGCTTGACCTTGCTTGCCAATCTCTTTGCCGGCCGCATAGACAGGCAGGTGTCGCCACTTCGTCGCAGCCTCGTACATCGAGTCAAAGTTGGGCTCGTCCTTAGAGTTGGCTTTGCCCATAGCGACATCTGCTTCCCAGCGAGACTCCTGTTCCACCAGGTTTCTCATTGCGACGATTTCATTCGCCGGAGCCTTCCGCATGTTCTCGACGCTTCCATACAGATCGCCATTGATCGCGGTCATGTCACCTGTCGAAACCGGCACGTCATAACGCGCGGCCTGTTTCGTCGATGGGTCGACCTCGAGTGCGAGATATGGACCTGCCGCATCGGTCTGCAATTTGTAATTGCGAGCCGAGATCGTGAGGTTGCGGCTTCCCTCCCGAAGCATTTCTACGCGTTGGTCGCGGGCTAGCATCTCGGCGAGTTTGGGGATCGCTACGCGACCGGATTGCTTGGTCGCGTCCTTTACGCTGCCCAGGTCGGGGGAATGACTCGCGCCTTCAGAGTGCGCCTCGTTTTCCGTCTGCTCCTTGATCTCTTTATCGCTGACACCGCCAAACTTGTTGTCGAGTGCTCGAGACTCTTGACGGAGCGGATCATCCGTCCCCGCGAGCAGAACCGAATCGACGTCGTTCCCTGTCGAGCGATGCTCCGGGGAGTCGTAGCCTTGGGCAAGTTCGCCGTGCGTGCGGAGCATAGGGACGGCATTGTCACCCGCAGCGACTGCCTCACCGACGTTGTGCGCCTCTGCCTCCAAGGCTGCTGGATCGTTCCTAGTCGGATGGGTGCTTTTGTCGGCTTGCGCGATGGGCGGCGCAGTCTGCTGGATGACGTGCGCCATTTCGTGAGCGATGATCTTGCGACCCTCAGGTGATGAGGGGTCGACCTTGGCCGACAGGTAGATCGATTTCCCAATCGCCATGGCTGGCGCGCCGAGAGTGGCGGTCCGAGCGTTCGCCTCCGCGCCGCTAAGAATCTTCACGTCACCGAACGAGTGACCGAAACGCGGTGCGAGTGTATCGACTACGTGCTGTGGAGTACCTGGGAGCGGTTGCTCCTTGAGTGTTGATTCCGAAACGTCCTTCAAACCGTCAGTTTTCTCGAGCGCTTCGTCGGCAGGGCGGGACACGTCAACAGCATTGGTCGTAGATTTCATCAGCGAAATGACCGCCTGGACCGCGGCATTCCCGAGCGCTCGATGGAGCAGCGCGAAGACTTCATCCTTTGCGTTTGGAGCTTTCCGAAGCACGTCGACATAAGCACGTGGGGTCGCAATTCCTCGGGCAAGTAGTTCCCGGGTATGCGCCACGACCCCACCGCGGTCGCCGCCTCCTGGATCGCGCGTCGTACCTGCCGGCTCACTCGAGATGCCTTGTTGCTCGTTCCCCGCCTCTCTCTCCATCTTCTCGCTCCCCGCGCAGTGCGCACTGGCATTTGCCGAACCATCGCGCGACAACGCTGAAGGCGGGTCTGCGTACTATCGCATATCGGCGCGGTGAGACAGCGTGTCCCTGTCGGTCGTCGTGATCGACTGAGGGGAGCTCTGCCCCAGCGTGGACTGTTCGGACAAAATGCCGATCGGAGGCGGCTTCGAGCCGATCCTCGCACTCGCAGTCTTGCAACCGCTCGTTCCACCGTGCTTCGAGCTCGGCAGACGTCTCGCGAAGTTTATAGGAAGCGCCGATCGGACGAAGTCAGCGATGCGCTCGTCACCAACTCAAGGTCGGCGACTGGATGATCAACTACCGGATCGCCAACAATTCGTTGTCGAAAGAGACCTTCGGCGGAGTCGAGAAGATTCCGGGCTGGTCGTGGTCGGGCGAACAACTTGGTATCAGCCGAAGAACGAGGTCGGGCAGTTCATCGCATGTGAACAGCGTCGTAAGTGATAGCTCAGTAAAGCTGACGACACGATGGAGTCCAGGCGTCAACGTGTAGTCTTTTCGGCTCGCTCGATCCTGAAGCACCTCGATCACTCTCGCTCGACTCCAGATCTGCAGGGCATGCTTGCGTGCTTCGAGTTGATGGCCGAGCCCAGCCGCGATGATCGCGTCGTGCAACCTGCCGTTCGATGATCGCTACCCGCCGATCGAGCGACGTGCTGGAGGTCCGTCGGGATACATCTTGGATACATGCAAGCTCGCGACGTTCAGCGCGGCATCGAACCGACCGAAGACTTTGCGCGTTGCCGCAACGAGACCAGGCGGACCGTGACGCGTCACAAACGCGGCGTCGATGACAGTTCCACCCACCAACCACGTCGCCAGCTCGGCGATGATGGTTTCACCCGTCCACGCGCTTTTGCGCCCGGTCTTCTGAGCAGCCGGCGACGGCGCTGCAACAACCTTCGATTTGATCGGTGTCCGCAGGCTTGCCGACCGACGAGCTCGTCCAGCACCTCAGGAGGCCTTGGGCGCGAGCAGGCCGCGCTTCAGCTCATCGAGACGATTCAACAGCTCCCGTCGAAAGATCGTGCGAACGAGATCGACCGCGACGACTCGCACGCCCTCTTTGAACCGCGCCAGTTCATCAGTGAGCTGGACTTGGTTCGATCGGCTGACCATTCGGCGACACGGTACAGCGCCGACTCGACGACGAGCAACCGTTGTTCGTCGTCCAGGCTCGGTTCGTATCCACCATCGCCCGTGTCCGCGCCGGTTCATTCGCCGCCGACTTCGTACCGAAGGTGGGACTCGCTGTTGGCTCGATGGAGACTGCTCGCGGTTGACTGCAGCACCCGCATCAGCGCCGCGCGAATGCTCGACGGTTTTTGCGTCGCCGTGAAACATTCCTCGGCGACGGCGACGCCGGGATCACGAAACCGGCATATGAGGCGTGATGCACGACGTAGCGACGATCGTTTCCCTGGTCGAGACTGCACGTACTCGGGTAACCGCAGTCACCGCAACGATGGCTTTGGGCGACCAGCTCGCGGCGGCGGTCGCGACCACGCAACTGCACGCTTGTCTGGAGGAGCTCCGGTCTCGTGCGCCGAACTATCCGCACGCCGCATCCGTAGTCGCTGATGCCCTCGGCAAGTACGGTTCGACGCGCGGAAGAGCGATCGTGTCGTCGTCCGAAGTACAACGCCTATTGCGCTGGATGTCTGCGCGCCACCGTTCCGCGTCCGCGTTCGATCCTCATCTGTTCGAGGCGTATGTCACCGAGCAGAAGATAGGGCGTGTGAGCTTCGAACGTCTGTGCATCACGGCGAGCGTGTTTCGCGCGTGCGACCTCAGGGGCTCGGTCTTCGATACGACGCTGATCGAAGGATGTGACTTCTCGAGGTCGAACCTCGCTCGCACGTCATGGCTCGGTGCGCGCGTGGTCCGCTGCGATTTCAGCGGCGCGGACCTGTCCGAATCGACGATCGACGCAGCGACATTCGTAGATTGCACGTTTCGTGGGTCCGACTTTGTTCCGACCGAGCGCGCCACCGCGACCGGGACACTCTTCGTCCGGTGCGGCCCGCGCGAGTCAGTCTCGCCAGGGCGCGCCACGGCGCAGGATCCACCGCGCGAGTGAGACGTGCGCCATGCCGAGCCCGATCGCCGCTCGGTTGACGTTCCCGAACCTGCGCAGCGCGACAAGTCGCAGCGTGGCCGTCTCGATCTCGCTCAGGCTCGACGATGCGTGCTCGGCAATCCACGTCCTGTCGGATTGGCGAAACGCTTCGCGATCGGCTGCGAGCTCCATCCGCGCATCCTCGGCGTACTCGTCGATGATCCGCGTCAACTCGCTCCGGCGCGTCGCGAGCGCCGGCACGTTGATCGCCGGGGTTCTCGACGTATCGTTCTCGGTCGGGCCCGTCGAGCACACCACCAGCGTGACGCGCGCGTCGGGTTCGTACAGCGCTGATCGAATCATCGTGAAGTCTTTCGGAAGGCGCGAACTCCACACGCAGAGCGAGCCACCGATAGCTGCCTCGAGCGCGAGCGTCGCGTCTTCGACGTTTCGAACCGAGCGCACCGTCTCGGTTCCAGCTCGACGGCGTGGGTCGCACGCGATGAATGGACGCCGCGAGCCCATCGCGAGCCGGTGAATCTCATAGGCGATCGCAACCGGATCAGACTCGGACGACACGTACAACGAGCATCGACCGGTGGCAGCCATCCGAACCGCACGCAGCGCGAGGTCGACGGCTTTCGTGCGATCGGTCGACCAGCCCAAGATGCGCGCGAGGAACCGCCGA
The DNA here is from genome assembly GCA_025357755.1 of Kofleriaceae bacterium. Classification (GTDB taxonomy): domain Bacteria; phylum Myxococcota_A; class Polyangia; order Haliangiales; family Haliangiaceae; genus JABFXX01. Next base: position 7,381 of record JANXOP010000344.1, read on the forward strand.
AGTGCGATCGAGAGCGGACTCTCCGCGATCAACGTCACGCCTCCGAGACTGACCTCGGTTCCTGGCGCCACGACGAATGCGGGCCGAGCTGCGCCGTCGATCCTGATTCCGTTTGTACTGCCGGCGTCTCGAATGAACGAAACGTCACCTTGTCGAACGAGCACGGCGTGACGTCGTGACATTCGGCCCGACGGATCGCGCAATCGCACCGTTGCATCGTCGGTCGCGCCGATCGTGATCTCCCCATGGGCGCTCACGCCATAGATCCGATCGGTGCCCCACTCGCGAAGCCGTACGACGTTGTCGGTGAGTGCCCATTCGAGTGCGAGGGGATCCGGTGCGGTGCTCATTACACTTCTATCGGCAGAGCCGAGCCGCGGTTGCGTAAAACTCGAGCATCAGCGAGACATCGTGGCCGGTGCTGCATCGTTCCCACTGCCAATCTGCGCTTCGGACTTCCCAAAAAACCTACGGGCGGCGATGATTTGCGCGGCGGGTGCGGGGCATCCGAATTCGGGATGATCGCGGAGCAGATCGGACCATACAGGCTCATCAAAGAGCTGGGCGCCGGCGGCATGGGTGCGCATAAGTGAAACAATGCGGGGTTTCGGGAAGTGGAGGGGGCCCGAATTGGGGATTGAGCCCGACGGTCACGACTGGCGGATGTAAGCCCGGTTACAAACCGGTTGTCAGGATCCGTCGCCGGGCCGTAGGTCTCCTATCTGCGCGACCCGAGGTCGGCAGGCAGAGGTGCAGCAGCGCAATCAACGCGAAAAGGCAGGTTGAACGAGGTCGGGTGGGGCGTGGGCACGGGGTCGCGGAGGGTCGGCCGGCAGGCCGAGGTGCTCCAAGATCGCGCGGGTCGCGTCGCCCTCGGGCAAGATTGCAAGGATCCGCATCGCACCGCCGCACGCGTCGCACACCAGAACGTCGATCGCGAACACCCGCTTCATCAAATACGCCCAGTCAAATCGGCGGTCGGGCGGCCGCACATTGGCGGCCCCGCAGTTCGGCGCCGGCACGACCGCCGCGCGCAGGTGATGATGGGGGGCGAACACGCCGTGAAAGCGCGTGAGGTGGGCGTAGGGCGGCGGGATCAGCGTCGCGAGCCGGCGGAGGAACTCGACGGGCTCGAACGCGAGCTCGGTCCGGCCGTCGTGTAGCGGTCGCTTGAGGGACATCACGACTCGCCCGCGGCCGTCGCGCGCGAGCCGCGAATTGGCGACGGGCGAGCGCGCGCCGTAGCGACACAGGCGCTCGAGGCCATCGCGATCGTCGGCGTCGACGAGGCGCTCGGCGTGGAGTGAGTAACCGGCGAGGAACGCAGATCGGCGACCGATCGTTGGCCGCGGCAGGTCGCCCAATGACGGTCCGCGAGCGACCGCTTCGGCTTGCTCGGAGCCGAGCAGATCCGCTGGCGCATCGTCGCCGAGGTCGTCGAGCCGCCGTTCGAGTCGGCGGTGGATGGCGCGGGCGATCTGGGCGAGCAGCCGTGCGATGTCGTCGTCCGATGGCGGCGGCACGGCGAGAAACGCCACGGCACCGTCGGCACGCGTCGCGAACACGCCGTCGGGGATCAGCGCATGTGCGTGGCAGTTGAGGTTCAGTAGCGAGCCGAACCGCTGGACGAACGTGACGGCGCCGGTGTGCGGCTTCGCGATGCCGTGTGTGCGTGCGCGTCGACGCTGCCACGCGAACACCTTGCGCAGGAAGATGCCGACGACCTGGCCGAGGAGCCCGTGGTCGCGGGCGAGCAGGAAGCGCACCTGCCGCGGCAACGACAACACCCATTGCCGATACGGGGCGGTCGGCAGCACGCGGTCGACGAGGTGCGCGGCGGTGGTCGTCATGCGACGCGTCGTGCACGACGGGCACAATCCGCGCGTCTTGCACGAAAACGCGATGAGTCGCTCTTCGCCGCAGTCGCCGCAGCGCACGCGCACGAACCCGTGACACAGCAGCCCACACGCGAGGAACTTCTCGAACTCGCGCTCGACGAAGCGCGGATAGCCGAAGCCGTGCTCCGAACGACTTCGCGCGCGTTCGAGCAGAGCGGGCAGATGCTCCGAGACCACGTCGTAGAGCACGGTGGTCTCGGGCTGGCGACGGGCATACGCACGCGGCGACGACGCACATTCGGCTGGGCGCATGCCTGCGCATGCGCAGGCATACGTTGTGCCACGAGCCCGCGCCCGTGATCTCGCTGACGTGGAGGCGCGTCGTCGGACGCGATGTCCGTGGGCCGGACATGTCGGCCGGTCCCCGGACGCGACGCGACCGTCGTACGGACGCGCGGGCGGCCTGTTTGCACATCTGGGCGAGCGCTGCGCCTCGTCGGGGACGCGAGCATGCGGTCCCCAATCGAGGACCCACGACCGCGCCGCGCCGCGCGAAGATCCGCGAGGCCAGCGCGGCTAGAGCTCTCGTTCGCCGATCTGATCGAGCTCGATTGGAGGCTAGCGACTCAGGCGCGCATCGAGCTGCTCGAGCAACTCGATGATCTGGACCATCTTGTTGGCCAGCAATGTATCGCCCGCGCGCTGCTCGACCGCCGCACCGACCACCGGCACCAGCGTCTGCTCGATGCGACGCACCTGCTGCAAGAGCCGCTCGGTGTCGTTGCGATTGCGCTCGACCTCGTCGTGCCCGTTGGCTGCCTGAGGGGCCGCCGCGAGCGTCGCGTGACTGTTCACGGTATCGGCCAGCCACGCGGCGAGTGCATCGAGCCGCGGGCCGAGCCAGCCTTCGGAGTCGGTCGGTACGGCTTTGGGCGTCGCGAGCGTCTTCTGGATCTCGCCGAGCTCGGTGCCGAGACCGGAGAGTGTTCCGACGAGCCGGGTCACCGGATCGTCCGCGCCGCCACCCATCCGGCGCTGGCGCACGAACTCGGTCTTGATCGCGGTCCAGCGCTCTTGCTGTGCGGGTGTCATGCGACCTCGCAGCTCGGCGAGCTTGAGCATGTTCTGCTCGGCAGCCGAGGTGAGGGTCTGCGATTCACCTTGGTAGTGATCGTCGATCAGCGCCTCGAGCTCCTGCGGGGTCATCGCCGCGACGACCTTCTCGGCGATCTTGTTCATGTTGCGGTAGCTGCCCTGCAACTTGAACGGTGGCTCGGTGCGGAACGCATCGGCCTGCGCCGCCGAGCGGATGTACTCCTGGTTGACCTGGAGGAGCGCGGCCTGGACCACGAACAGATGGCGGATCACCGTGAGGATCTCGCCGAGCTCGACCGCGGAGTAGCCGTAGCTGAGCTCGGTCGTCGGAATCGGCTCGCCTTGCGCCATGCGGATGATCTTGTAGACATCGCCGAGGTCGCGCGTCGCGAGCGGGGCGATCGCGGGATTCGAGGTCAAGGCGTTCTCGAGGAACGAGAGCGCGAACGAGTCCCCCTTGCCGGTGAGCACGTCGCCGAGGTTGTAGACATCCGCCCGGTTCGCGAGCATGTCGGGGATCCGGAAGGTCTCGCCACTCTCGGTGTACGGGTTGCCCGCCATCACGACGCAGAACTTCTTGCCGCGTAGGTCGTAGGTGCGGGTCTTGCCGTGCCAGACGCCTTCGATCTTGCGCTGTGCATCGCACAGCGAGATGAACTTCTGGAGCAGCTCGGGCGAGGTGTGCTGGATGTCATCGAGGTAGAGCATCACGTTCGTGCCCATCTCGAGTGCGAGCGAGACCTTCTCGATCTCCTGGCGCGAGGTCGCATTCGGCGCCTCGGCCGGATCGAGCGAGGTGACCGCACGGCCCAGCGCGGGCCCATTGACCTTGACGAACGCGAGGCCGAGGCGCGCCGCGACGTACTCCATGAGGGTGGTCTTGCCGTAGCCTGGCGGCGAGACGAGCAGCAGCATGCCCATCTGGTCGGTGCGCTTGTTGGCACCGGCAGCACCGAGTTGCTTCGCAAGGTTCGCACCAACGAGCGGCAGATAGACCTGATCGATGAGGCGGTTGCGCACGAACGACGACATCACGCGTGGCGCGAGCTCGCCGATCCGCAGCCGCTTCTTCTCGCGCGCGCCGATCTCGGTGCGCAGCGCGCG
>JANXOP010000416.1 GCA_025357755.1 Kofleriaceae bacterium
CGGCGCCGAACCTCACGATCACCTATGCGAATCCACCTGCCTCGCCCTCGTCGTCGTCCTCGTCGTTGTCGTCGTCGTCCTCGTCCTCGTCGCTCGCGGTCGCGCCGGCGATCGGTCCGATGGATGCTAGCGAGGAGCTCCGTCGCGACCGTGCGCCTCGACTTCGACCGCGCGCCGCAGGACCGACGCCCCCCGTGGGGCGTTCGAAGTTCGAGAGCGTCGTCGTCGTGACGCAGGCAAAGCAAGCGCTGACCAGTCTTGGCTTCAGGAAAGCCGAGGCTGCGTGCTATGTCGACCAGGCGCTCGCGAAGGTCGACAGGCCTGACCTCGAGCTGCTGATCCGTACAGCGCTCGCGTGTTCGCGGCCGGGAGTCACCTAGCCCTGCGCTCCAGCGCACGATGACCAGATGTCTCCGGTGCAGCAGATTGCGGGAGTGCGCGAAGCGTCTTCGACCGACCACCCACGTGGGGCGTCAACCTCCGTTCGAGTTGGGGCTGCCGTTCGGCGTCGGCTCGACAAGCTCGGCCGGAGCGACATCGGACGCATCGGAGCGCCGACCACCGTTGCTCGGACACCGACCACCCACGTGGGGCGTCAACCTCCGTTCGAGTTGGGGCTGCCGCTCGGCGTCGGCTCGACAAGCTCGGCCGGAGCGACATCGGACGCATCGGGCGCCGGCTCGTCCGCGGTCGCGCGCGCACGCTCGGCATTGGCGTTGTATAGCGTGCGGCGCTTTGCATCTTGCTCACGCTCGGCAGCGCGCTCCCACATGTGGCCGGCTTCGCGCCACGCGCGCTCGTGCGCAGATGAATCCTTCGCGTTCTGCGCCTTCAGCTCGGCGGCCTCTGCTTTTGCGACATGCGGATTACGACCAAAGCCCATGCCGCCCGTATAGCCCGTCGGTCTGACTCTCAGTTCGAGGGCACATGAACGTCACTTCGGCCGCCGCCGCGTGGGGTCACCCGCACGTGGGCTCGCACGCGATCGAGCAGCGCCGGCACGTGCGAGATGATCCCGACCTGACGTCCGGTCGCCTGGAGCTCGTCGAGGACCGCGAGCGCACTGTCGAGGGTGGCAGGATCCAGAGTTCCAAAGCCTTCATCGATCAGTAGCGTGCGGACCCGGACATCGTGCGCCGACATCGACGACAACCCTAGCGCGAGCGCGAGCGAGACCAGGAAGCTCTCGCCACCCGACAGGCTCTGGACCGATCGGACCTCGCCACCGAAATCGCGATCGATCACCTGGAGCTCGAGGTCGTGCTTCGGTACGCGCTCGAGCTGATAGCGAGGTGCGAGCTCCTCGAGATGCCCGTTGGCAACGGCGAGCAACTGGTCGAGCGTGAGGCTCTGGGCGAAGCTGCGGAACAGCTTGCCATCGTGCGATCCGATGACGCCACCGAGCACGCGATCGACTTCGGCCGCGCGCTCTGCGGCCGCGAAGGTGGCGAGCGCCTGGTCACGACGCGCGCGCGCATCGTCATCGGCGGCGAGGGTGGCCGCGAGCGCTGCGGCGTGGTGATCTGCTGCCGTGACGGCCGCCGCGAGCTCGGCGACACGATCCGCATCGAGCTCGAGCTCCTCGGTGGACGCAGGTCGCACCGCTACGTGATCGGCGACCAGCCGGCGGCGCTCGAGGATCCGGGTCTTCGCGCGATCGACCGAGCGATCGAGCCGCTCGAGCTCGGTCGCGAGCAGGTCGACGCGACCGACCTCGCCCGACAGCATGCGGTGCAAGGCGTCGCGCTCGAGGTTGGCTGCGATTCGCGCGGTCTCGAGCACGGCATTCGCAGCGGTCAGGGCCGCCGCGAGCTCCTTGCCCCGCTCCGCGCACTCGGCCTGGCGCGCCGCGGTGTCTGCGACGGCACGATCGGCAGCGGTCCCCGCGCGATCCAGATCCGCCAGCGCGCCCGTGAGCGCGGCCTCGGCATTCGCGACGAGCGCGGCACATTCGCGCCACTGCTGGACCAGCTCGACAAAACATCCGCGCTCGATCCGTGGGGTGCCGCGCTTCGTGCGCGAAACAGGCAGGGCTGCGTGCCAGCGCGCTCTGATCGCAGCCAGCTCGCGGCCGAGCTCGCCGTGACGCTCGATCCGGCCAGCCTGCTCGCCGGTGATGCGCTCGATCGCAGCGTCGAGCGTCGCCAACGTGATCGCGACATCGCGAAGGTCGCTTAGATGATGATCGAGATCGGCCTGGCAGACCTGCACCCGCGCCTGCGCTTCGGTGATCGCCTTCTCGGCGGCCTGCGCTGCACTGCGTATTGCACGGGCGGTTTCGAGCTTCGCGCGGGCCCCTGCCGCGCGCTCCGCGGCGAGCTGGGTAGCCTCGGCGGTCGCCGGATCGCTGACGAGGATGAGCTCGCCAAGCGCTGCGAGCTGGGCACGCCAATCCCGCGCGTGGATCTCCGCGGACGCGAGCGCGGTGGCCTTTGTACTCGCGTTGCGCACGCGCTCGAGCTCGTGCTGCGAGAGCCGGAGCTCGAGCTGGCTGATCGCGCGAGTCGCCGCTTCCCACGCTGCGATCGCTTCGCCATGGCCGCGCTCGGCATCGGCGATCAGCGCATCGAAGGCGCCCTGGTGCTTCCACGGATGCTCGTCGGCGCCGCACAACGGACACGGCTCGCCGTCGACGAGCTCCGCGCGGGCGTGCTCGTATCCCGCGGCCTTGCGTAGCTCGGTCGTGATCCGCGCACGCTCGTCGCGCAGCACCGCCGCACCATCGCGCTCGCGCTGTGCAGCGGTCCGGCGCTCGACATCGGCCGCCGCGACCTGCTCGAGCTCGCGCGCGCGCTGCTCGAGCTCGGCCCGCACGATCGCCGCATCGCGGGCACCCGCGCTGATCGAGACCAACCGGTCCACTTCACCACACCTCACGCGCGCTTGGTCCTCGGCGCGGCCGGCTGCATCGAGGCCGAGCGTGCGGCGCTTCACGAAACCGTCGGCCTCGCGCATCGCCTCGACGAGCTTGGCCTGCGCGGCATCGCGCGCCGCTGCCAGGAGTTGTTGCTTGGCCACGTGAGCGCCGCGGCGGGTCGCGTGATCGGCAAGTACGTGCGTGGCCGCCGCGATGCCCTCCGCGAGCGTGCGTTCCTGTGCGAGCTTGATCTCGAGCTCGGGCCACGCCGCGATCTCCGGCGCGAGGCCGCGACGCTCGGATAGCCACAGCGCTCCCGCACGGGCGCCTTCTCCTCTCGCGACCGCGGGCTCGACGATCGCGGCGATCTCGACCGGCGCCAGGCGCTCCGCGGTCCCGCGCGCCGTGCGCTTCGGCACCGCGACCTCCACGATCGCCGCCGCGATCCGCGCCGCACGCAAGGTCTCGTGGAGCTCGGCGACGCGCGCGTGCTGGATCTCGATCGCGGCCTCGACCGCCACCGCATGTGCCGCGGCCACGCGCGCGTGCTCGAGCGCGCCCTGTGCGATCGAGTGCTGGCGATCCGAGCGCGCCGCTTCGTCCCACGCGCCACGCAAGGCCTCCGCGCGACGACGCAGCACGAGCTCGGTGCGCAACGGTTCGGCGCCGCGCGCCTCGGCCACCGCGATCGCGTGCTCGCCTTCCGCTGCCGTGACGGCCGCCTCGCGCACGCTCGCTTCTCCGCGCCACAGCGCGAGCTGCTGCGCGGCCGCCAAGCGTACGCGGGCCCCTTCGCGCGCATCCTTGGCGAGCGCTTGCAACGCCACCGCTTCGCCGCGCACTTCGTCCGCCATGATCGGAATCGCCAGCGCCGCGGCCTGTCGCTCGCGCAGCATCTGCTCGGCGACGACCATGCGTGCGTGCGCCGCGATCGACAGCTTCGAGTAGATCTCGGTGCCGGTCATACGCTCGAGGAGCTCGCTGCGATCTTTGCCCTCGGCGCGCAAGAACGCGGCAAAGTCGCCCTGCGCGAGCAACGCGGACCTCCTGAACTGATCGAAGGTGAGCCCGAGACGTGCATGGATCGCCTTGAGGGTCTCGGTCTTGGTGCCGCCCAGGCGCTCGGTGATCACCGACTCTGCATCGATCGCGGTGAGCGAGATCTGCTGGTCTTGCAGATTTCCATCGGTCGCGCCACGCGCGCGCCGCACCGACCAGCGCGCGCGATACCGCCGCGTATCGCCGCTCTCGAAATCGACCTCGGCCCACCCTTGCGAAGCCCCACGCCGCAACAGTGTTCGCGGATCTTGCGCACCGAGCGCCGACGGATCTTCTTCACCGTGACCGACCGTGACGCGGCTATGCCCCGGCAGCCGCGGCGTGCGATCGAAGAGCGCGACGCACATCGCATCGAGCAACGTGCTCTTGCCCGCACCGGTCGGCCCGACGATCGCGAACACGCCCGCCAGTCCGAGCGGGCCACGCACGAGATCGATCTCGAACTCGCCCGCGAGGCTCGCGAGGTTGCAGCCTCGGATCGCGAGGATCCTCACGCGAACCCGCCGAGCTTTAGCTGGGTCTCGTCGCGCTTGTCGCCCAGATCTCGGAGATCGCCGCGGACCTCCGCGAGCAAGCGCTCGAACGCCCCGATCACCGCCGGGCTCGGCGCGGCCTCGTGATCGCGCGCCCACAGCCGCGTGAACACCTCGCGCGGATCGAGCTCCGCGAGCCGCTTGATCGCCACGCGATCGCCGAGTGCTGCGCCGTGGCCGGTCTGCTCGATCCGCATCTGGACGAGGCGCGGTCGCTTCTGCTCGAGCGCGGCTTCGATGATGGTGCGCAGCCGCGGCTCGGGCCGCTCGAGCACGATCATCAGATCGAGGTATGGCCGCAGGAGATCTTCGCCCGCACGCCTGGCGGGGAGCGTGCCGATCGCGTCGAGTGCTTCGGCCAGGGTCGCCGCGCCACGCGCCGGGATCCGCACGATCTCGATCGTCTGCGGTACACGGATCGATCGCACCTCCCCGAGTCGCCCGCCTGGAAAGTCCGCCACGACGATCTGATGGTGATAGCCGGCCTCGTCGAGCGCCAAGGCGATCGGCGCACCTGCATAGCGGATCGATTCGCGCCCGACGCGCTGGGCCCGATGCATGTGGCCCAGCGCGGTGTAATCGATCGACTCCGCGAACATCCGTAGCGAGGCGCTCTCGGAGCCGCCGATCGAGATCCGCCGCTCGCTCAGGAACGAGGGATCCGCGCCGGCCACGTAGAGATGACCGAGCGCGATCAGCGCCTGGCCCGGTGTCCGCCGGCGCTCTGCTTCTGCGATCACCTCGCGGTAGAGATCCGCGAGCGGATCCTCGCCATCGCCGACATCAATGGGGCGCAAGAACGGCACGGCCGCCACCAGCCCGCGTCCACCCGCGACCGGGATCAGCAGGCGATCGAAGTCCAGCCCGTGCTCGGTCCGCGGCAGGCTGCCGACGACGTGCACGGCCAGCTCGCGCAGCACCGCCGAGGCCGCGCCGAGCCGCGCGGGCGAATCGTGATTGCCAGCGATCGCCACGATGTCCATCTCGGGCCGCGCCCGGCGCGCCGAGGCCACCCACTCGAACCACATCCGCTCGGCGCTGGCCGGGGGCGTGGCACTGTCGAAGACGTCGCCCGTGATCACCAGCACGTCCGGCGCGAGGGCGCGGATCTGCTCGAGCAGCCAGGTCAGAAAGGCGTGGTGCTCGTGCTCGCGCGTGACCTCTTTGAGCGTGTGCCCGAGATGCCAGTCCGAGGTGTGGAGCAGCCTCATAGGGACCTGCACCTTCGCACGTGGGTCTGATAGGTTCGGCCGCATGAACCGCCTCGCCTGTGTAGTGATCGCGTTGGCCGCCGGATGCGGCGGTAGTGGCTTCTCGACCGGTACGGCCACGCTGTCCGGCATCACGCCGTCGCCGATGTCTGCGTCGGCGACCTCGTTCACGGGTGCCGATGGTGCCGGTACGATGTTGATGGGCTGGAAGATCTCGTTCTGGGAGCAAGGCGACGGCGCCGACTGCCAGTCCAACGATACTCACCGCGTAGCCGCGTTGTCGATCTACACGAACCAGCCCCCGGCCTCGGGCAAGAAGGCGACGCTCGAGCTCGGCGACGTCGGGATCGTCACCGATTCTCCGCCGACCGTGGCCGGCACCGCTGCCGCGACGATGGGCGCCGAGGGGGTCGGTCAGATCGTCGGGTCGGTGTCGATCACCGAGTTTCACCTCAAGACGGATCTCTCGGCCGACGAGATCAAGGGCGCGATCAGCGCAGGCGGTAACAACTCGAGCGGCGCCGGTGTCGCGCTCTCCGGCTCGTTCGACGCGCCGGTCTGCGAGTAGCTTCTAGCCCGGCTCGCGACTCTGCACTTCGCGCAGAAACGCCTCTTCGCTCGCGGTCAGCGGCCGGCCCTTGAGCCGCTCGAGCTCGTCGCGCGACAGCCCACCGACCTTCTGACGATGCCGCGCCATCACGACATGCGCGCGCGCGATCGACGCGAGCACTTCTTCGAACGTCTCGAAGCTCGTCGGCGTGCGCTCGGGATGCTCGCGCAGCATCTCTGTGATCCGATTCTCGTGCCGGGCGACCACGTCGAGCAGCTTCGATTGCAGCGGCATGCGCTCGACCTTTGCTTCGGGCGGCGGCTCCAAGCGATCGACGCCGTGCGTATTACTCGTGACGACGAACTGGCCACCGATCTCGCTGCACAGCTCGATCACCCGCAGGTGGCGCGGGTAGAGCTGGACCAGCTGGAGCAGCGAGACCACGACCCCGCGCGGATGCAGGTGATACGCGTTCGCCCGGATCATCCGGCCCGCATCGACGAACAGCCGCATGAACGTGCGGTTCTGCGGGTAGATCCGCGACAAGGTCAGATCCTCGACATCGGCGAGCCACGTGTAGCCCTTCGCCTCGAGCCCCTGCCGCGCGCGATCGTAGAACTCGTGATCGGCTTCGGGGAATGCCACCGGGGTCACGCGCGACAGCTCGTGCGGCTCGCCGTAGACCGCGTCGAGGCGTGCGCGCAACGCCGTGCCGCCCAGCCCTTTGGGTCGGCGCAGGCCGAGGGCCACGGCGACGACGAGCCACATGCTCATCATGAGGAAGAACACTTCCACGCACCACAGTGTGCACCGATGTTCGGGCGCTGGCTCGCGCGAACCCACGATTAAGCGCGGCCCGTGATCGGTTATTTTCCGTCGATCTTGATCGCGAGCACCTTCGCCAGCTTGCCCACCACGGGCTTCATCGCCGCTAGCTCCTCGTCGGCGAACCGGCGCTGATCCGCAGGTGGATCGTCGCGCTTGGTCTTGTTCATGATGCTGACCTTGTACGTCGAGTGGGGCAGCCCGAACACGTGACCGAGCTCGTGCGCGAGGACGCGATCCACCGAGTCCGCGGCGATGATGATGTACTTGCCGTGCTTGCCGTGCCAGGTCACGCCGTGGACCGGCACCTTCGGGTCGTCGACGTTCTCGAGCTTGGTGATCACGAACACGTGGAGCTTGTTGTCGGTGACCCGTGCCGCGAAGGCATCGCGATCGGCGCGGGTGACGATGTGCGCGTCGCTCGGCGGTAGCGGGTCCGTGGTGACGAGCTCGAACCCTGCATCGATCGGTGCGAAGTACGTATTCGCGTTCGCGACCTGCGTCGCGATCCAGGCGGGCGTCTGCGCCGGCGTCTCGCCGTCGGTGACGACATGCACGGCGATCTGAAACGTCACGAGTGATGCGAACATCACGACACCCATTCGAGCATCTCCAGGGCGAGGGCACCGAGGCCAAAGGCGAGGCGCGCGACGATCGTGACCGCGACGTTGCGACCCGCCGCGACGTACATCCAGCCGAGTGCGAGGCCCATCACGAAGCCACCGAACCGCGCCTCGAGCGGGCCCGGCACGAGCAGCGCTTCGGCGAGCGCACCGACCAAGATCGCCATCGCGGTCGAGCCGCCGAGCTCGAGCACCCGCTCGACCAGCCACGCCCGTAGCACCAGCTCGCTCGCCGCCGCGAGGGCCGTGACGATCACCGCGAAGGTCCATAGAGCACTCGCGTTACCGCGGACGAGCGGGAACGACGCCCACACGACCGGGCGATCGCTCATCGCCTCGGCGATCGGCGTGCCGAGTGCGAGCGCGAGGATCAGAGCGCCGAGCCCCGCGAGCGCGGCGATCACGAGATAGCTCGCGGGCCCGCGCACGACCGCCCCGAAGCTCTTGCCGCACGCCCATCGCGCGATGCTCGCGACCACCATGAGCGGCAGCATGATCGGCACCGCGCCCAGAGGTGGAGGATCCCAACTCGCGACGATCGCCGCGACCAGCACGGCGCCGATCTCGAGTGGCACGAGGCCGCGGCGCTCCATGATCTATGTATACGCTGGTCCAGACACCACGTAACGCGCTCGGCTTGGGTGTGAAAGAGGCCGCAACCATTCGAGAATTCTGCTGTCTGGCCGGCATGGTCACAAAGCTCACCCTCGCCCTGGTCGCCGCCAGCGTCAGCCTCGCCGCGGCGGAACCCTCCAAGAACGAGCTCGCGACCCGCGCGGCCGAGCTCGAGAAGAAGCTCGCAGGGCAGCACTTCACGGTCGTGGTCACCGCGCCGTTCGTCGTGGTCGGTGATGGCCCTGCCAGCGAGGTCAAGCACATCGCGAACGGCTTTTTGCACGACAAGGTGGTGATGATGGAGAAGGACTTCTTCGCGAAGCGGCCGACCAAGCTGCTCGAGGTCTGGCTGTTCCACAACGAGAAGGCGTTCCGCGCCGGCGCGAAGAAGTTCTTCAACGACGAACCGGATACGCCGTACGGCTACTACAGCTCGACCGCGAACGCGCTCGTGATGAATGCGAACGGGCTTGGCACGCTATCGCACGAGCTCGTACACCCGTACATGGAAGCGAACTTCGAGGGAGAACCGGCGGCCTGGTTCAACGAAGGGCTCGCGTCTCTGTTCGAGCGCCCGAGCGAGCGCAAGGGCCACCTCGTCGGGTTACCGAACTGGCGCTTGCCCAACCTCAAGAAGCAGATCCGCGACAAGACGCTACCGCCACTGACGAAGCTGGTCGCGACGACGCGCGACGAGTTCTACGCCGCGAGCTGGGACGCGTACGCACAGGCGCGCTACCTGATCTACTACCTCCAGGAGCACGACAAGCTCAAGGCGTTCTACGACGCCGCGCTCGCCGACAAGAAGGACCAAACGCACCAGGCGGCGCTCGAGAGCGTGCTCGGCACATCGCTCGAGAAGTTCGATCCCGAATGGCAGAAGTGGGTGATGAAGGTGCCGCTGGATAACTAGCGCGGGACCGGCTCGTTGAGCACGAGCCAGTACAGCCCGAGCTGCCGGACCGAATCGACGAACTGCGTGAAGTCGACGGGCTTGCGAATGTAGCTGTTCGCGCCGAGCCCGTAGCCGCGAATGAGATCCTGCTCCTCGATCGAGGACGTGAGGATCACGACCGGCGTGAGCTTGGTCGCGTCGTTCTTGCGGAGCTCTTGCAGTACTTCGAGGCCGTCGATCTTCGGCAGCTTGAGATCGAGCAGCACGACCTGCGGCACTTCGTTCTCGGGACGCGTCGCGTGCTGGCCACGGCGGAACATCCAATCGAGCGCCTCGACACCATCGCGCACGACGATCACCTTGTTCGTGATCTGGGACTTCGCGAGGGCTCGTAACGTCAGCTCTTCGTCGTCGCGATTGTCTTCCACCAGTAGGATGACGCGCTCGATCATGATGGGCCTTTTGTATCACCGAGCGTGAAGAAAAACCGAGCTCCTTTTCCAACCTCACTGTCAGCCCACACGCGACCGCCGTGGCGCGTGATGATGCGGTGGACGGTGGCCAGGCCGATGCCCGTGCCCGGAAAATCACCGTCGGCATGTAGTCGGTTGAACACACCGAAGAGCTTGTGGCTGTAGGCCGTATCGAACCCGACCCCGTTATCGGAGACGCAGAACACCCGCTCGCCGTCGAGGTAAGACACCGACAGCTCGACGCGGGGGTGTGGGTTGCGGGCGGAGAACTTCCAGGCGTTCGCGATCAAGTTATCCAGCACGATCGCGAGCAACTTGGGATCGCCGTACGCGCGCAGCTCCGGTGCCACGACCAGCTCGACATGGTGCTCTGGCTCGAGGTGCTGGGCGAAGGAGGCGGACGTGCGGAACAGCTCGCCGAGATCGAGGTGGTGACGACGGAGCGCGGTGCGGGTCACCCGCGACAGCTTCAAGAGGTCGTCGATCAGGCCCGACATCCGCTGCGCTGCCTTGCGCACGCGGATCGCGTAGCCGCGACCGGTCTCGCCGAGTGGCTCGGAGAAGTCTTCGAGCAGCGCCTGCGAGAACCCGTCGATCGCGCGGAGCGGGGCGCGCAGATCATGCGAGACCGCGTAGCTGAAGGCCTCGAGCTCGGTGTTCGCGGAGCGTGCGGCATCGCGCGCGATCAAGGCCTCGGACTCCGAGGCGCGCAAGACTTCGGCGACTGCTTCGGCCGAGAGCCGCTCGGCACTCTCCTGCTGGACGCGACGGAACAGGCGCGCGTTGGCGATCGCGAAACCCGCGAGGTTCGCGAGGTGCGTCGCGATCTCGCGATCGAGCTCGTCGAGCGGCTGGCGATCCTCGCCGTGTTGCAACACCGTCAAGACGCCGAGGGTCTCGCCACGGACGCGCATCATGATCGTGATGAAGCCGCGCACGTTGATCGCTTCGAGCGCCGCCATCGAATCGGGAGCGAGCTTGCCGCGCAGGCCTGCGAGGCCGATGCGTGGCGAGAATGCGTTCCCGCTGGCGGGTGCGAGCTGGCCGATCAGCGACTGATCGAGGCGTCGTGGCTTCGTGAGCAGAGGCTCGAACAGGGCCTTCACACTGGGGTCGTCATCGAACACTGCGACCGGCGTGAGCATCACGGCGTCTTCATCGAACAAGCCAAGCGTGCACGTCGATTTGAGTGCACGCCCGCAGGATCGAGTGATGGTCTTCAAGAGCTCGTCGAAGTCCGTGGTGGTCTCCGAGAACTCGCTCGCCGCGTTCGAAACCTCCGTCAACGCCACCCTGAACCGCTCGATCATGTGAGACCGAGCTTACTCCCGAACTAGTGCGCTGCGTGGAACGTGAAGGGGTAGTTGACCTGCACACCACCACCGCCACGCGGCTTCGGGAACTCGATGTTGCTGATCACGTCGCCGACACACTTGGCAACGGTCGCATCGAAGCCCGTCGCCATCGAGCCCGTCACCGAGCCGACGGGGGTGATGAAGAAGTGCGCGGAGATCGTGCCCTCGATCCCGGGGTGAGCCAGCATCTCGCGCTCGTAGCAGTAGCTTAGCTTTTCGATATTGCGTTTGATGTAGCGGCGAATCGTCGCTTGATCGAGGTCACCACTTCCGGTCGCCTGGCCGAGGACGGGACGAGGAGAGAACGACTCGTGATGGCGCATGCCCGGACCGCCGCCACCGGGGCCGTAGTGGCCACCGCCGTGGATCCCGCCGCCGATCGTGTTGTAGCGATTGCCCGTACCGATCGTGCCGCACGGTTCCTGCGTGCAACCACCACCTGCGCCGAAGCCACTGCGCCCGATGCCGAACGCGCCATTCGCTTCGCCCGCTTCCGCGCCGTAGATGTTGCCGTACAGGTTCGCATCCGACAGACCGCTCGAGATATTCGACGCCGAGATCAGCGACTGGAACGTCTCGGGGTTCGCGAGCACCGTCCCCATGATGCCGGCGGTGCTCGCAGCTTCCAGCTCGTTCTTCTGCGCGAGCTGGGTCTCGGTGTTGTTGTTCTTCACCGTGAGGTGCTTGTTCTGCGCGCTCGAGTCTGGCTTGCCGGCCTTCCCTTCCTCGCCCGCGGCCTTCATCGAGACCGTACCCGCAGCGCCGGTTTCGGAGCCGTCCTGGACCTCTTCGGGTTTCGGGGGCATCTCTTCGTTGGCGCTCGCCAGGATCTTCGTATTCGGATCGATCTTGTCCTCGGTCTCGATCCCGATCGCCGAATCCTCGACCGGGATCGTATTCAGGAGCGCGAGGAAGATCAGGTGGGCCGCGAGCGAGCCGAGGAAGAACTTCGCGGTCCGGGTCTCGAACGTCGCGAGCAGCGAGGTCGGCTGGGTGCGCGGCTGCGACACGGCCGAGATCACGAACGTGGTTTGACCCGCGCGTGCGCGGATCCGAGCGCGCGCCGGAATCGGCAGCTCGATCGCACCCGCGGTCGTCGTCGACGGGCGTGCGCGGCCACTCGCGGCGAGCTCCGCGAGCGTCGTGGTTTGACCGTCGATGACCATCTCGCCTTCGATGCCCACGCCGTAGTTGAAGACGAAGTCGTTCGCATCGCTCGAAGGAGCGACGAGGGGGAAGTCCGGGGTCGGGGCCGCGTCCATGGCGAGCTCGACGCCCGGGGCCGTGCCGATCCGATAGTACGGGGTGCGGCGCTCACCGCGGATGCGCGACAGGCCCGCGATCATCGTCGAAACGCCGAGCGCGAGGCCACCGAACGCGAGGAAGTCGAACGCAGGGTTCAAGGTCACCGGGCGGAACGACCACGTCGGGCGATGCAGATCATTCGTGGTGTGCAGCAACTCGGTCTTGTTCAGCGATGCGGTGTGGATCGAAGCGCCGAACGACACGGCGGAGGCGAGCAAGCACGCAGCGCCGACCCCGAACATCAGCTTGGTCTTGCTCGACACGCTGCCGCTCTTCGGATCGATGCAGTGCTTCACGCCAATCACCGAATCACCGAGCATCGCGGCGACCTCGATCGCCGGCTTGGCCTGACCGTGATCCTCCTCTCGCGAGCCGTGCGCGAACGGTGACAGCACCGCGGGCCGCGCAGACGGCACGACCGGCGGCGCGAGCTTCGCGACGAGCATCGGCACCGGCATCGGCATCGGCATCAGCACCGGGGGCGGCGCGCTCGCGAGCGGCGCCCTCACGGCGTCCGTCCGCTCGAACGCGACCTCGAGGCGCAGCGAGCCGACACCGATCGCGTCGCCGCTCTCGAGCTTGGCCTTGTTGATCCGCTGGCCGTTGATGAACGTGCCGCGCGTCGATCCGAGATCGATGATTTGGACGTTGCCCGAGCTATCGACCTCGAGGATCGCGTGCATCCGGCTGACCGATTCGTCTTCGATCCGGAGGTGGGCCGAGGCGACCTTGCCGATCTTGATGACGCTCTGATGGAGCGTCTCTTCACGAACCAGTTGGTCGCCACGAAAGATACGGAACGTGAGGGCAAGAGCGGACATGTAGACAAGCCTCCGGCAATGGCGCGAGCGCCTGGCATGGCCTGTCTGCGTTCGAAGCACGCGCTCACCCGAGCGCACACCGCCGCAGCCTCTCGGCCAACGCGACCGCTCGGCGACGTGCCTTGCGATCGAAACGTATGACAGCGCTTTTCGCTCGCGGTTCCCGATTTGTCGTGCGCAACCGGCGGTAACCACGGGTGTCGAGCTACGTTGGCGGCGATGGCGCTAGAGGTTCGCGGCTTGCGCGTGGCTCTTCCCGACGGGCGCGTGCTGATCGACGGCATCGATCTGTCGATCGGTGAGGGTGAAGTCGTGGTGTTGCTCGGTGGCTCGGGTGCCGGCAAATCGACGTTCGCGCGGGTCCTGTTCGAACGCGACGAGCTCGAGCACGCGGGCTTCGAGGTCGTCGCCACCCAGCTCGATCTCGATCGCGATCAACTCGGCCTGGTGCCGCAGCGTGGTGCGCTATTCGATCATCTCGATGTTCGCGGCAACCTCGAGCTCGCGCTGCGCCACGGTGGTGGTGATGTCGCGGAGGCACCGCAGTGGCTCGAGCGCGTCGGCCTCGAGGCGGCGCTCGCCGAGCCGGGCACGAGCGTCACGAAGCTCTCGGGGGGTCAGGCGCAGCGCGTGGCGGTCGCGCGCGTGCTCGCGAGCCGGCGCAAGCTGCTGTTCCTCGACGAACCTTCGGTCGGCCTGGATCCGCATCGCGTCCGCGTGCTCGCGCGCTTGATCCGCGAACAGGTCAAGGCGCTCGGCGTCTCGGCGATCGTCGTCACGCACGATGTCGCGCTCGCGGCCGGGGTCGCGGATCGGCTGTTCTTGCTCTCGCTCGAGGATCGCAAGCTGGATCAGCTGTTCGCCGATCGCTGGCCGGGCGCACTCGAAGATCCGGGGCACACGCCCGAGGAGCGCGGGCGCTGGTTGGTCGAGCTCGAGACCGCGATGGTCGATCACCTGCAGGCGTTCGGCGATCATCCACCGCCGCAAGGTGTGGTCCCGGCACGACCGTGGTGGAGCGGGCTCGCGCGCCTCGCGGCTCCCGTGCTCGCGCCATTTCGGGTCGCGGCCCTGAGCGCGTGGAAGGCGCCGCAACAGCTCGTCAAGTATCCGCGCGACTTCGCGATCGTCGCGCAGCGCGTGTTCCTGCAGACGTTCGTGCGGCCGCTGATCTTCTACGCGATCGTCTCGACGCTGATCGGCTACACGGTGCTGTTCGTGATCAGCAAGGTCGGTGGGGCGGGCGTGCGGCCCGATGCGTTACTCCGCCAGATCGGTGGCGCGCACGTGGTGGCGCTCGCCCCGGCCCTGTCCGCGCTCCTGTATGTCGCCGCATCGGGCAGTGCGACGAATGCGTGGCTCGGCTCGATGAGCCTGACCAAGCAGACGCTCGCGCTCGACGCGCTGGGCGTCGACCGCCGCGCGTACCTGTGGGCGCCTGCGTGGTTGGCCACGGCGGTCAGCTATCTGCTCGTCGCCGCGCTATTCGCGCTCGGCATGATCGCCGGTGGCCTCTTGGTGTGTCGCGCGTACCACGTGCCGCATGCGTGGGAGCTGCTGACCGGAGACGTGTTCGACCCGCGACCCGAGCGCCTTCGCTACACGGTGCGTGCGCTGTTCCTCGTGTGGATCTATGGCTGGGGCATCGCGAGCGATGTCGTCGCGAAGGGTGGCGCGGCCAAGCCCGAAGCCGATGCGGTGACGCGCGGGATGACCGCGAGCGTCGTCGCCTGCACGCTCTGGGTGGTCGCGTGGGAGCTCGTCACGGTGGTGGTGGTGTTCCGGATATGAGAGGGCCCGCAGGTATCGCGGCCGGTATCGTGGCCGGTATCGCGGCCGGTATCGCGATTGTCGCGGTTCATGCGATCGGCTTCGTCGCGGTGGCGTCGCGCAGCGCCGGGCACGAGCTCGTGGTCGAGGTGACTTCGCCGCTCGCATCACCGAACTTGACCCTACACGGCACGGTGCCTGCTGCGATCCGCGCGCGCGTGGTCGACATCGTCGACGGGCGTGGGCCAGGTTTGCGGCGGGAGCGCTGGCGCGTCGCATATCGCGGCGGCTACGCACGCGAGGTCGGTGCGAGCCAGCTCGTCGGTCCGTTTCAGACCCAGGCGTGCAGCGGGCGCGTGGTCGTCGGGCAGGCGATGCTCGATCAAGTCGCGATCGCGATGCGCGCCCTGATGGACCAGCAGCTCCGCGGTGAAGCCGTGTTCGGGATCGGTGCGTACCAGAAGATCGAAGCGTTCGAGCTCGAGTGGGCGCAGTTCGCATTTCATCCGTTCGATGCCGGGCTGCTCGGGGCCGGTGCCCCACACGGCTACGTGCGAGCAACCGCGCGGATCGTGTTCGATCGCGTGACCGTGCCGCTCACGCTCGTCGCGATTCCTGAGGCGACCGATCGACAGTTGCACTTCCGGGTCGAGGCGCATGCCGCCGTCGAGGTCGGCAATCGCGCGTTGCAATGGCTGAACAGCCACGTCGATGTCACGAGCAGGCTCGCGACCAAGATCGCGAATCACGAGCTCGACGCGATGCTCGTCACCGCGCTCGCACCGCCGCCACCGTTCGAGCTCGACAGGGATCAGACGCTGACGTTCACGTTCTGCAAGGATCCGGTCGAGATCGCGAACCGCGCGTACGGTGCGCTGCCCTTCGCGGTCCAGCTCGGCGCGGCCCCACTCGGGATCCTGCCGCCGCACATCGTGGCGACGCGCACGGCACCCGTGGCCTCGAAAGGGCTCGCGATCGATCTGGATGTCGATGCGTTGAACGCGCTGTTGTTCGAGCTCTGGCGCACCGGCTGGCTCGACCACCGGCTCGCCGAGGTCGGCCTCGATCGGCGCTTCAATAGTGATCCGACCGTGACCGAATTTCTGACCGTGCGGCTGTCGCCCTTGCGACTCGCGCTGCCCCCCGTGATCGCGCCGGCTGGCGATCATCTCGAGCTCGCCGCGGATGCCCGCGTGAACCTCTCGGATGGTGGCCTCACGACGGTCGGGCGCGTGTTCGGTAGCTTGCAGCTCCGGTTCGCGGGCACGCAGGCGAGGACCACGACCACCAAGCTCGGAGCGCTCGAGCTCGCCTGCGAACGCACGCCGACCACCCTCGTGCCGTGCTACGCGGATCTCGTAGGCGCGCTCGCCGACCGCGGGGCCCAGTTCGATGGCGCGCTGACCGATGCCTTCACCATGCTCCTGAGCTCGATCTTCGTCGACCGATCCATCGGGGTTGGCGACCTGCCCGGCACGCTCGCCATCCACGGAGTCGTGCCCAGCCTCGCGCCCGGAGCCACGACGCTCCACCTCGACCTCGATGCCACGCTCGTGCGGACACCCGAACCATGAGCGACGGGCAGACCTGCTCGTTCTGCGGTTCGCCGCGGAGCGCCGAGAACCTGTTCGTGACCGCGGAATCTCGCGCGCAGATCTGCGCCCGCTGTGTCGTGGCGGGAGCACATGCGGTCGATACCGACGAGGGTGTGAACTGTACGTTCTGCGAAGCGAAGCGGGCGAGCTTCATCTCCGACGACGTCGGCATCTGTCCCGAGTGCATCGAGCTGTCGCGCCAGATCATCCTGGAGGCATCCCCGACCACGCTGCCGCCCGCGCGCGTCGTCACCCGAAGATAGATGCGATTTTCGAAACCTGCTCGGCTAGTTCGAGAAGCCGCCGAGCTGCTGCGCGCCTTGCGAAGCGCGTACCGCGGACTGCGAGAACACCTGGAACGCGCGCCGGATCTCGCTCGCGCTGTTGCCAGGGGTGAGGATCCAGCGATCCGGAATCCCCATCGCCTGGAAGACCGCCTTGAAGTCGGTGGTGCCATCGGAGATCCCCATCGCCGCGACGATGTGGTTTTCCTGCGCGAGCATGTCGGCGACGAGCGCCTTCACATCTCCCGCCTTGCAGCGCACGGAGCCGTAGTCGCCGCCGTCGGTGATGATCAGCGTCACCGTACGCACCGCGATACCCGCTTGTGCGAGCTCCTGCGCCTTCGCGATCACGGTTCCGAGCACCACGCACGCTTGATCGAAGAGCGGCGTGCCGTGGATCGGATTGTAGTTCGCGGCGGTCATCACGACCGCGTGTTCGAGGGCGGTGTACGGGCACAGGACGTGGCCATTGAGATAGCGCGTATGGGCGAGCACCTCACCGGATTGCTTCGAGCGCCTGAGCGCGTCGATCACGAAGTTGTGACCATCCCGCACCGCATCGGTGTTGCTGGCCGAGGCGATCGAGGCCGAGTCGTCGGGCATCATCGTGAGGAGCACGACTTCGCTCGCCGCGATGTCGTCGATCGTCACGCCGAGCCCGGCCTGGATCTGGGCGCCGACATCGACCACGTCGAGCGCGTGCAAAGATTTCGCCGAGAGCGCACCTTGCTGATGCGCGTCCTCGAGCAGCTTCTTGACCTTCTTGTCGTCGTCGTTGTTCATATCGATTCCTTAGAGGCGAAGGCCGGGCCAGCTGGCGATCGGCGTGGTGGAGGTGACGAGGTTCATGCCGGCCGCAGAGAAGCGCTGGAGTGCCTTGTCGGCATCGCTCGTGAAGTCGGCCGCGAAGCCGCCGTTTCCATCGGGGACGGTCACCGCAGACATGCAATCGGTGACGAGATAGATCTTCTTCGCGAGGTTCGCGTCGTGCGTCACGATCTCGGCGAGCAGGTCATCGATCGTGCTCTTGACGCAGTGGCTCGCAGCCTGCCCCGCGATCACGACCGCATCGGCGGTGAGCAGGGTCTGCAAGAACTGCGTATTGCGCTGGCCGAGCGGCAGGCCATCGAAGCGCTGCGTCACCTCGGGCCGGAGCACGCTGTAGTTCTCGGTCAGCGGGTTACCGCCCTTGACCTCGACGTTCGATTGCGACGTCCGCGCGTAGGCGTGGACCATGCGCGCCTCGTGGATCACGCCGGCGAGTGCGTGACCATCGGAGCCGAGGAGGCAGTGCGGTGGCCAGAGGTAGAGCTGGTACTTGCCCGCGCGCTCGAGCTCGCGGCAATAGAACTCCACTTGCTTGCACAGCCACGGGTAGTTGCCACCGCAGAGCCACTTCGCCATCGCAGGGTTCGGGCGCACCTCGCCCGCGGCGACCTCGTCGGCGGTGATGATGCGAAAGGGTGTGAGCGGCTGGTCGGCCTTGTCGAGCCAGAAGCTCGCGAAGAAGATCTGGTACGCGAGGTGCGTGTCGAGCGTCGTCGTGATGTCGGTGATCTTGTCGAGGTTGCGATAGATCATCTCCGCGATCCGGCGCGAGTCATCGATCGCTCCGGTACCGCTGCGCCCGGCGACGTAGAGCGTGCCTTCGGGCAAGCAGAAGTCCTTCTGGACGTCGATCAGGAGCAGATGGACACGGGTCTCGTCGGCCGCGGAGGGTTTGATCGCGTGTTGCTTGCGCAGCGCGATCGCGGAGGTCGCGAGCATCGCCGCGTCGGGACGGTAGTCCCACGAGGCGGCACGCCTGGGATCGAAGAACTGCGGGAGGGGGAGCGCTTGCTTGGCCATAAGTCCTTTCACGAGAGTTGAAGCAGCACGGCATCACGTGCGCGTGCGACGGCGATGCCGCCCGTAGCTAGAGCCAGCCGATCACCCGCGCCGACGAGCGACGCGGTTTCGGCGAATGTTCGGGTGTGCGTGATCGCGCCCTGCACCACTTCGATGCGCGCGATACCTTCGTCGGTGGGTACGAACAGCAGCGGACCGGCAGCGCATGCACCGTGCGCACCCGCGAGCCACGAATGATCAGCGAGCGCTTCGCTCGCGATCACGCGCGCATCGCCGCCGATGACGATGCACGTGGTCACGAGCTTGCCGGCCTCCGCGAGCGTGAGGAACAACCATGCACGGTCGTCGCCGATCACCGCATGGGCATCGACGAGCTGGCCGCGCAGCTTGGGAAGCTGGACGCGATCGTCGAGAGTGCCACGCTCGGTGCGAAACACGAAGCCCACCGCAAACCCGCCGGCGCGATAGAACCCGATCCCGAGCTGCGCGCCGATCCACACGCGAGTCTGGCGCGCGAGCACCGAGCCGATCCGTTCGGAGCCGAGCCGGGTCGTGCGCAGCAACGTCTCGCCCGAGAGATAGATCGCGCCAAGCGAGGTCACTTCGCGGGTCGCGAGCTCGGGGCGCGACGCGAGCTGGTGCCACTTCAGCCGACCACTGAGCACGAGCGGTGGCTGATGCGCGCGGGTCTGGCAACTCGGGCAGCGAGCGGCGGCGTGGTCCTCGCCGCACGTGGTGCACGCGCGAAAGCGCAGCCGTTCGAGCTCGTGGCGCGGAAACTCGCCGCGCTGGTCGCCCTCGAAGATGCCGCGAAATACCGCGAGCAGCTCGGCGGGCAGCATCGCGAGCGGGCGCGCTGCACGCGGGTAGACGATGTGCGGGCCGAGTACGCTCAGCCGGTACACCGGGCGCAGGGCAGCCGCGATGCGCTGCGACCCTGCCGCGGGTTGGTGCACGCCACCCCACGGGCCCACGCCGAGCAACGAACGAAACACCATGACCGCGAAGGCGAACCAATCGCTCTCGCGATCGTGTGGGTGAATCGGCTGCAAGCTCGCATCACACAGGCGCGGATCGAGGAAGCGCTCGCTGAACATCGAGCAGCTCCAGCGCTGGTACTGATAGCTGTCGACATCGATCACGTGCACCACCCGGCCTTCGACGAGCACGTTCAGATCATTGCAATCACCCACGACGATGTTCGCGCGATGCAGACCCGCGATCGCGGTGTGCAGCGAGAGCAGCGCGGCGACGACGTCGTCGTTCGTCACGTGGTTCGCCTGGCGCCACTTCGGCTCGCCATACGAGTGGAGAGGCGTGCCCGTCACGCGCGGCATGAGGTAGCCGACGACCTCGCCCGCTTTCTTCGCGAGCGCGAGCCCGATCGGCACGACGACTTCGCGCGGCAAGGTGCTCGGGAGCGCATCCAGCTTCGCCGGTGCCTGCGCGATGCGCGCCGTCGCCGCGGCTTGCGCCTCCGGCATGCCTTCGAAGTCGGGATGGTCGGCGGGCTTCCACCACTTCACGACACGCCCATCGCCGAGGTCGTAGACCTCCGCTTCACCGCCCTGCCCGAGTAACGCGGCAGGCGCGAGCGTGATCCGCCGGCCGTCGATGTAGACGCTGCGGCTCACCTGCGCTCCACGATCGCGATCGCGAGATCGTCTTGCAGTGGCGCGGGCGCGCGCACCATGCGTTGCTCGAGCCAATCGATCCGCTCGTCGGAACGCGCGAGCTGGAACAGCGTGCGGCGCAGCGCATCGGGCTGCGTGATCGGGCCAGCGAAGCGCGAGAAATCGCCGCCGAGATCCTCGATCCCGTCGGTCGCGACCGCGATCCGCTCCGTGCCTTCGGGCAGCACCTCGAACGTCGCCTCGACGGGGATGCCGAGCAGGTCGTACGCGAGGTACGGCGGCTCGTTGTTCGCGAACGGGCCGAGTACGCGGGTCTGGTCTGCGAACCGATACGCGCCATCGCCGAGCGCCCACACCGCCGCGCCGTCATCGGTGATCGCCGCCGCGACGATCGTGAAGAGCAAGTGCTCGTGCACCGCGTTCGCATCGAGGATCGCGTCGCCGAGCACGGCCGCGAGCAACCCGCCGACCTCGGCGCGGACGGTCTCCCACACCGAGCGCTCGCGAACACACGCGTCCGCGACCAGGCGCGCGCCGAGTCGCTGCGCGAACAGCCGGGCACCGAGCCGAGCACCGACCTCCGAGCTCGCGCCGCTCGAGCAGCCATCGCACACGACCACGACCGCGACGCCGCCCTCCATCCACGCCGCCGCTGCGTCCTGCCCGTTGCGCCCTGCCCGTTGATGGCGCGCCCCGATCACCGAGGCGGTGGTCGTCCGCAGCTTCGAGTTCGTGTTCATCTGACACCACTATGGTGTCCGATTAACACTAAGTCAAGGCAGAGCTAGTTTCGCCCGTCGCCGCGAGCGGTTACGGTGCGATCCGCTCGCGAGTCCAGGCGTCGTGGATGCCTGCACGGCGATACACGACGCGGTCGTGCAGGCGCGATTGCTGGCCTTGCCAGAGCTCGATCGTATCCGGCACGACGCGATAGCCACCCCAGTAGGAAGGTCGTGGCAGCGCGGCATCCCCGTGCGTTCGCTCGACCTTCGCGACCATCGCTTCGAGAGCGGTCCGGCTCTCGATCACCTGCGATTGCGGCGAGGCGATCGCACCGATCTGGCTGCCACGCGGCCGCGATGCAAAGTACTCGTCGGACATCTGGGCCTCGACCTTTTCGATCGTGCCTTCGATCCGGACCTGCCGATGGAGTGGCTCCCACCAGAACACGAGCGCCGCCAAGGGGTGCGCTGCGAGATCGTGACCCTTGCGCGAGTCGTAGTTCGTATAGAAGACGAACCCCTCCGCATCGATCTCTTTCAACAGCACCACGCGCGCCGCGGGTCGACCGCGCTCGTCGATCGTCGCGACCGTCATCGCGTTCGCTTGCGGAACCGGATGCGCGACCGCCGAAGCTAACCAACGGCGCACTTCGACGAACGGATCCGGATCACACGTCGCCGGATCGATCGTCTGGCCTGCGTATTGATCGCCGAGGTGCCACAGCTCCTTCGTCATGCGATCGGTCTACCACGCGGCGCCAGCGAAACCTCGCTGACCCAGCGCACCTCTCGAACCTGGCCTAGTAACCGGCGCCTTCGGGCTTCATCTCGTGATGCTCTTCGGCACCCTCGTGGTGGCCGCCCGCGGCCTTCATCACGCCATGGAAGTTGTCGTGCATCGTCTCGAACGCCGGATCGAACGCCGCCGCGTCGTTCGCCTTGCACGCGCTCTCGAGGCCTTCGATCGACGCAGCGAGCTTGCCGGTGGCATCCGTCCACACCGCGGCATCGACACCTGCCGGCGTCGGCGCCTTCGCGATCGCGGCCGCACCCGAGGTGAAGTCGGGGATCGCGGCGCACGTGCCCTTCATGCGGTCGGGATTCTTCGCGGCGTGATAGTGCGGCGCGAACGTGTCGTGGAACGCCTTCACTTCGGCGGGCATGGCGCTCTCCTCGTGACCTTTGTCGCCCTTGTCGGCGGTCGCAGGAGCCGTCGCGGTGGGTTCGGACTTGGAGCCACCGCAAGCGGCGAAGAGGATCGAGATCACCATCAAGGCGCGAATCATGGTCAGGCTTTCGCACGTGACTCTCTCGCTGTCAACGTATGGTAGGGCCATGCACTTGCTCGTGATTCGGCACGCGGCGGCCGAGGACAAGAAGCTCCTCGAAGATGATTCGACGCGCCGGCTGACCCCCGAAGGCGTGAAGAAGTTCAAGGCGGTCGTGCGCGGTCTCGACGCGCTCGGCTGGCAGCTCGACCGCGTGTTCACGAGCCCGTGGGTGCGCGCCGCACGGACCGCCGCGCTGCTCGCACCGCTCGGTGGCGGCAGGCCGATCGAGACCGACCTGCTCGCCAAATCTCCGCGCGCCGAGTTGCTCGCACAGATCACCGAGTATGGCGGTGGCGTCGAGCCGGACCATGCGGTCGCGCTCGTCGGGCACGAGCCCTGGCTCGGCGAATTGATCTCGTGGCTCGCGTTCGGCGATGGACGTCACGGCGAAGGTCTCGTGCTGAAGAAGGGCGGCGTGGTGTGGCTCGAAGGCTCCGCGACTCCCGGCGGCATGGGCCTCCGCGCGGCGCTGCCGCCCGCCGTGCTGCGTGCGCTAGCGTAGCGGGCGCATCTGCGCCGCGCGGCGCAGATCGTTGACCACGCGTGCGACGGCTTCGTCGTGTAGGAGCAGCTTCGACATCGCGCCCGTCGTGATGCCGAGCCGTTGCGCGGTCGCGGCGATCTCGAGCTTGCCCGCGACGAGCAGATCGAGGAGCTCGGCCATCGCGGCCCAGTACGCGCCGGTCAGCTTGGTCTTCGCACCGAGAGGCGCCGTGCCTGCGGCGACCATCGCGGCGAGGCGCGCTGACGGCACGTAGTTCTCGAGGGTCACCGGCTCGCGCACGTCGAGCGCGATCGCCGCGCGCAACCGCCGCACCGCGTGGTGCTTGTTCTCGCTCTGCGAGCGGCTGTCCTCGCCGATCGCGGTCACGCCGCTCAGCTTGTGCCGCAACCGCACCGCGCTATCGGTCTTGTTGCGATGCTGCCCACCCGGTCCCGAGGCGCGATAGCGATCGACCTCGCTCTGCGCGATCAGTTGATCGTCACTCGCGAGCAGGTAATCGATCCGCGGCACTTAGTTCGCGACAGTCGGCGGTGGTGCCGGATGCTTTGGCGCGGGCTCGCTTGGCTCGAGATACACGTCGACCCCCGCGCGCTCGCCCGCGCGCCCGTACTCGACCCGCACGATGCCCTCGCCGAGTGCGCCGACCATCTTGTCGAGCTTGCCGTCGACGCCGATCGTCGCGTCCTCGCAGACGCCCTTGATCGTCGCGAGGGCGAGGCCCGGTGCGAGCCCTCCGACGCGCACGATCTGACCGCCGCGGATCCGCAGCGACAGCCCGAACTGAGGGGCGGACGCTTCGCGGAACCGCGAGACGATCTGCGGATCGATCGGCGAACCGGTGAACCGATCGAACGCGGCCGACATGGTGGCGAGCTGCTCGTCGACGGTCGTGCCTGGCATCGCAAACTCGATCTCGCTGAAGGGCTCCTCGCCGATCGATTGAGTGAACCGCTCGATCTGCGCGATGTGATGATCGTCGACCCACTTCTTGATCGCGTACTTCGCCTCGTGGGTGCCGAACATCGTCTCGACCTTTTCCCACGGGTGCGGATCCCAGAAGTGCCAGCCGGTGATCACCTTCTTGCCCCACACCCCGATCCAGCTCCCGACGAGCTCGGGCTCGAGCTGCTCGCCGATCTTGTCGAGCAGGTGGGCATCGCCCTTCGCGATGTTGCAGAGCTTGAAGTAGTCCGCCATCTTCGGCACGAAGCCACGAGGATCACCCCACGCGCCCCACCACACCCGGCGCAGATCGCTGCCGAGCATCGCCAGGAACGTGACGCCCTCGCCATCCGGCATGTCCGGCGGCGTCGGGTTGTGCTCGAGCCAACGATCGAGATGGATGTCCATCCACTCTTCGATGATCGGCAACTGCGAGAGGCTGATCTGGAGGTTCAACCGAACCGACAAGGCCTTCTGCAGAGCGGACTCGAGCGCGTTCGCCATCGCGATTACGGTATCACGCGCGCCCGGTGCGCTCGTTCTTGATCCGCGGGAGCAGCATCACGAAGTTGCAAGGCCTCGTGCGGTTATCGAGCTGCGAGATCAGGATCTTGTCGACGCCTAGCTTCACGCCACCCGTCGAACCGGGAAGCAAGAACACGTAGGTCTCGCCGCACAGCGCGGCATCGGCGCGGCTCTGAATCGTCGAGGCGCCGATGTCGGCGTACGACAGCTGGCGAAACAGCTCGCCGAAGCCAGGGATGGGTTTCGTGATCAGCGGCGCGAGCGCTTCGGGGGTGACATCGCGCGGCGTGACGCCGGTGCCGCCCGTCGCGATCACGACGTCGATGCTGGGGTCCGCGATCCACTGCGCGAGTTGCGCGCGGATCTTGATCTCCGAATCGATCACTATTACGTGCGCGGCGATGGCGTGGCCCTGCGCACGCATCTGATCGGCGATGTACTTGCCGGACGTGTCGGTCTCCAGCGTCCGGCTATCAGACACGGTCAGGACCGCGACGTTGACGGGGATGAACTCACGGTCCATGCCGATACTCTAGCTCTTACGCTTATATGACGCAACGCGTTATCAGGTGTTAGCCAGCGCGTGAGCTATCCCACGACCAGGTTCACGAGCCGGCCCTTGACGTAGACCTCGCGCTTGATCTCCTTGCCGGCGAGGAACGGCTGGACCTTGTCGTCGGCCTTCGCCATCGCGATGACCGCCTCTTGCGTCGCATCGGCCGGCACTTCGATCTCGCCGCGCAGCTTGCCCATGACCTGCACACCGATCTTGATCGTGTCGCGGAGCAGCTTCGCTTCGTCGAACACCGGCCACGGCTCGTACGAGATCGTGGTGGTGTGACCGAGGCGCTGCCAGACCTCCTCGGCGAGATGCGGCGCGAACGGCGAGAGGATCTTCACGAACATCTCGAACCACGAGCGAGGAATCGCTTCCGCGCGCGTCGCTTCGTTGACGAACACCATCATCTCCGAGATCGCGGTGTTGAACTTGAGATCCGTGACCGCCGCCGTGACCTTCTTGATCGCGGCGTGCAGCGCGCGCTCGAGATCCTTGTTCGTCGTCGGCGCGTCGTCGCGAACCTTCGTGCCGAGCACGTCGACGGTCGACGGATCTTGCGGATCCGAAGGGACGACGAGCAAGCGCCACACGCGATCGAGGAACCGACGGGTCCCGGAGACTCCCGCGGTCTCCCACTCGACCCCATCCTCGAGCGGCCCCATGAACAGCTCGTACATGCGCATCGCATCGGCGCCGTACTCGTTGCCCATGTCGTCGGGGTTGACGACGTTGTAGCGAGACTTCGACATCTTATCGAGCTTGGTCTCGACGGGCAGCCCGTCCTTCGTGACCCACGTGCCATCGCGCTGCTCGACCTCGTGGTCGTAGTAGTACTTGCCGGCGGAGTCGCGGAATGATGTCTTGTGGATCATGCCCTGGTGGAACAGGCGCTGGAACGGTTCCTTCGTCGAGACGAGGCCCGCATCGAACAGCACCTTGTGCCAGAACCGCGCGTACAGCAGGTGGAGCACCGCGTGCTCGTTGCCACCGACGTAGAGATCGACCGGCATCCAGTACTTCTCTTCGGCTGGATCCCACGCCGCTTCCTGATTCTGCGGCGACAGGAAGCGCAGGTAGTACCAGCACGAGCCCGCCCACTGCGGCATCGTGTTGGTCTCGCGGGTCGCGGGTGCGCCGGTCTCTGGATCGGTCGTCTTCAGCCACTCCGTCGCACGCGCGAGCGGCGGCCGCCCATCACGCGTCGGCTTGTACTCGTCGATCGGCGGCAACACGACCGGTAGCTGGGATTTCGGCACGGCCTTGATCGTGCCGTCCGCGAGCTCGATCAGCGGGAACGGCTCGCCCCAGTAGCGCTGACGCGAGAACAGCCAGTCGCGCAGCTTGTAGCGGATCGTGCCTTCGCCCGCGTGATGCTCGACGAGCCAAGCGACGATCTGGGCCTTCGCTTCTTCGATCTTCTTGCCGTCGAGGAAGTCGCTGTTCACGTGCGGGCCATCGCCGAGGTACGGCTCGACCTGCACGTCCTTGCCACCCTTCACGACCTCGATGATGGGCAGGTCGAACTTCTTCGCGAACGCGTGATCGCGCTCGTCGTGCGCGGGGCACGCGAACACCGAGCCGGTGCCGTAGCTCGCGAGCACGTAGTCCGCGATCCAGATCGGCAGCAGCTTGCCATTGACCGGATTGATCGCGTACGAGCCGGTGAACACGCCGGTCTTCGGTGCATCCGCCGCTTCGACGGTGCGATCACGCTCGCTGCGCTTGTCGACCTCCGCGCGATACGCGGCGACGGCCGCCTTCTGCGATGGCGTCGTCAAGGCGTCGACGATCGCGAGCTCGGGAGCGAGCACGACATAGGTGCCACCGAACAGCGTATCGGGGCGCGTCGTGAACACCGTGATCGCGGGATCGATGCCAGCGGGCGGATGCTGGATCGCGAACTTGATGTTCGCGCCGATCGATTTCCCGATCCAATCCTTCTGCGCGATGTGCGTGCCCGCGGGCCAGTCGAGCCCTTCGAGATCCTCGCTCAGACGATCGGCGTACTCGGTGATCTTGAGCATCCACTGCTTGAGTAGCCGCTTCTCGACCTCGTCGCCCGTCTCGACGTATTTGCCGTCCTTGACTTCTTCGTTCGCGAGCACCGTGCCGAGCGCCGGGCAAAAGTTGACGGCGACCTCCGCGCGATACGCGAGGCCGCGCTCGAAGAGCAGCTCGAAGATCCACTGCGTCCACTTGTAGTAGGTCGGATCGCTGGTCGCGAGCTCGCGCGTCCAATCGTACGACAGGCCGAGCTTCTTCAACTGCGACTTGAACGTGGCGATGTTGCGCGCGGTGATCACGCTCGGCTGCTCGCCGGTCTTCTCGGCTCGGCGCTCGGCGGGAAGGCCGAAGCTGTCCCAGCCCATCACGCGCAGCACGTTGAAGCCCATCATTCGCTTCGCGCGCGCGACGACATCCGTCGCGGTGTAGCCCTTCGGATGGCCGACATGGAGCCCGTCGCCCGACGGGTACGGGAACATGTCGAGGACGTAGTACTTCGGCCTGGTGCGATCGGTGGGCGTGAGGAACGTCTGCTCCTTGTCCCAGAACGCTTGCCACTTCGGATCGATGGCTTTGTGATCGAAGCCGGCCATCAGTGGGCCAAGGCCGCGGTGATCCGCTGCGTGATGACATCCGGATCACCGACGCCGTCGACCCGCTTCAAGATGCCCTTGTCGCTGTAGTACGGGATGATCGGCGCGGTATCGGAGTGATACTTCGCGGTCCGCGTCGCGACCGCCTCGACCGTGTCGTCCTTGCGATGGACGAGGCGCTCGACAATGTCGGCCGGCGGCGGGTTGTACTTGAGGTGATAGATCGTGCCGCTCGCCGGATCGGTGCGCCGCCCGATCGCGCGCTCCTCGAGCAGCGTATCGGGTACTTCGATCAACACGACGGCATCGAGCGCGACGTTCGCGGTCGCGAGGGCTGCGTCGAGCGCCTCGGCTTGCGGCCGCGTGCGCGGAAAGCCGTCGAGCATGAAGCCCGCCGCGCAATCTGGCTTCGCGATCCGCTCGAGGATCATCCCGATGACCACGTCGTCGGGGACGAGATGGCCGAGCTTCATATGGTGATCCGCTTCGATGCCCATCGGCGTTCCCTCCTTGACCGCTGCGCGCAGCATGTCGCCGCTGGAGATATGGGGGATCCGAAACGTATCGACGAGGCGTGCAGCCTGGGTGCCTTTGCCTGCTCCCGGCGGGCCGACGAGGATCATGCGCATTGGCGCATCCAACCATGCGCGCCCCCGACGCGCAATTGGTGGGGAGGTTCGCTATATTGGGAATTCATGGCGGCGGTCCCGAGGTGGTTTGGCGTGCTTTCGCACGCGTTAGCGGTGGTGTTCGCGCTCTGGCTCGGACTGCACCTCTACGCGCCCGCCGAGTGGATCGTGATCTTCTTCGCGGTGGCGGTGCTCTCCGCGCTTCTGCCGTACTTCCGGATCGTTGGATTTGCCGGCCTCGCCGGCGGCATCGTGATCGGCGGCGTCGGGACGTACCTGTTGCGAGATGTCTGGAAGGTGCTCTCGGTCCCTGCCCTCGTCGCAGGTAACGGCGCGACGGCCCAACGCGACGCGATCGTGCTCGTGCTCGCGAGCCTGTGGTTGGTGCTCGGCTCGGCGTTCAGGACCCAGCGGGCCTGAGCATCTCGACGTGCGGGATGCCGTCCTCGTCGTAGAGCTCGGACGCGCGCACGAACCCGAACCCCCCATAGAACCGCTCGAGGTGGGCCTGCGCGCCGATCCGGATCGTCACGCCACCTGCCGCTGCGATCCCCCGGCGCACGAGCTCCTTGCCGAGCCCGGTGCCACGCGCTTCGGGCGCGGTGATGATCCGACCGAGGCTCGTCTCCGCAAACTTTGCGCCGGCAGGGACGATCCGTAGGTACGCGTGGATCGCACCATCGCGCTCGGCCCACAGATGCCGCGACGCCGGATCGTAGCCATCGGCATCTTGATACGCACACGCTTGCTCGACGACGAACACCCGTTCGCGCAGCGCGACGATCGCGTAGAGCTCGTCGACGGAGAGATCGGCAAACGCTCGCTCTCGCCAGTTCACCTCGTGATACTACGCTCGCGATGGTGCGCTCGGTGGCCGTGTATCTGTCGTCGTCGGATGGAGTGCCGGAATTCGCGGAAGCGATGCGCGAGCTCGCCGGCGAATTCGTGCGTCGCGACCTCACCCTCGTGTACGGCGGTGCGCGGCGCGGCTTGATGGGCGTGCTCGCCGATGCGCAGCTCGCCGCAGGCGGCCGTGCGATCGGCGTGATCCCGCAGTCGCTCGTGGATATAGAAGTGGCGCACGCGGGGCTCAGCGAGCTCCACGTCGTCGAGACGATGCATCAACGTAAGGCGATGATGTTCGCGAGGGCCGACGCCTTCATCGTCGGGCCCGGGGGTCTCGGAACCCTCGAAGAAGCCTTCGAAGTGCTCACCGGTATCCAGCTCGGCTATCACGACAAGCCGATCGTGTTTTTGGATCTAGACGGGTTCTGGGCCTCGATGAACGAGTTTCTGGACCACGCCGTTCGCACGGGCGTGCTCAAGCCCGAAAATCGCGCACTGTTCCGCACGGCCACGTCCGTGGGGGCCGCCGTGAATGCGATCGCTGCGCTGTCTGCGTGATATCGTTCACCTATGGCCCCTCGCGCCTTGGGCGCGCTGTTCGCGCTTGTGGCGGCCCTGCTGTTCGCGACTGCACTCGCCGGCGGGCTCGTCCCGAAGGTCGTGCCCGGATGGTGGGATGGCCATCCCGTGGTCCAAGGTCGCGAGCTCGAGCTCAAGGCGATCCATGTCGGCCTGCTCGGCGCGTATGGCTGCAACCTCGGTGGCGAGATAAAGTGCGAGGAGCTCGACACCAACCATTCGCTAGATGTCGTCGGCATCGCCGAGCTGGCGGCGCTCGGCTTGGGCGCGGTCACCGCCCTCTTGCTCGCGCTCTCCGCGGCGCGGATCGGTGATCGTCGAACGCTGCTCGCGAAGTTGCTCCTGTTCGAGATCCTCCTGATCAGCGCGGGCGCGGCCACGATCTTCATCCACGGTCCAGATCTTCGGATCTCGATCCAGGTGCTGATGCCCGTAGGCCTGGGCCTCGTGGCGGTCGGCGGTGGCGTCGGCTCGGCGCTCCTCGCCACGATCGCGGCGTTCCGAGTGCGGCGCGAACCATTGCGCTTGAAGCCGTCGCAATCGGTGATCCAGCAGCAACAGACGCGTCAGGCGCAGCAACCAGCGTTCGACGTACGCGAGCTCTTGCGCGAAGGCCAAGGCGGCACGCCCCAGGCGCCGGCGGGTAGTCCCGCGCCCGGCCAGGTCCAAACGCACACGCCCTTGTTCGAGAGCGCACCCGCGTTGCGCCCGCTCTACGACATGCAGAATGCCGGCGCGACGCCCGGGGTCGCACCCACGCACACGCCACCGCCGCTCGAACACCCCACTGCGCCGCGCATCCTCGACGAGATCACGCCCGGCGATTCCGCATCGGCACACGTCCCGGTCGCCGCGTTCGTCGGCGCGGATCCGTTCGCGCCCGTCGGCGGCGGGGGTCGGTTCGGCGCGCCCGGCGAGCGCTTCGCGAACAGCCCTCCGCGCCAGATCGATCAGACCGAGGATCTCGAGCACGAGCTCGGGTCACGACCGGCCATGCCGAGCCCCACGACGATGGAAGCGCCGACCACACCGATGCGCGGCAATGGGTCGCCCGCTCGCCAGCCCCGCCAGACCGGCGCGCAAAGGCCGCGCGTGCCGGCGCCGGAGCGTGGCTCGCGCAACACCAAGCACCCGACGATCGCGGCAGCCGTTCCGCCTCCACCTATCTACAACGATCCGCCCGAGGTCTCGACGGCCGTCGAGGTCGATGCCGAGGCCAAGGCGCGCTACCAAGCGCGGCTCGCATCGGCGAGCGATGCGAAGACCCACCCTCGGCGATCGGACAGCCTGTTCGACAAGAGCGAGAGCGTGATCTCGGCCCCGCTCGCGCGCAAGCCGCAGAGCACGCTCGGCGGTGCGGACGAAGCGACCGGGATTTTTTCGGGCGGTTCTCTCGGCGCGGCGAGTGACGCTACGAACGAGACCGAGAGTGCCCCCGAGCAGCTCGACGACGCGACGAACCAGACGACGAGCGCGCCGGAGAAGCTCGATGAAGATCGTCACGCCATGGGGCTCGCGCATACCGAGCTTGCACCGCTGCTCACGCAACAACAGCTCGCGGATC
The DNA here is from genome assembly GCA_025357755.1 of Kofleriaceae bacterium. Taxonomy (GTDB): domain Bacteria; phylum Myxococcota_A; class Polyangia; order Haliangiales; family Haliangiaceae; genus JABFXX01. The sequence goes on from JANXOP010000416.1 coordinate 31,053, forward strand.
TGCCGTCGAGCGAGCAACCGCCGATCGACCCACCGCCGCCGATCGTGCGCGCGCAACGCGTATCGACGCCACCCTCCTCGCCAAAGCCACTCGCCACACCGCCACGAGCCAAGGCGAGTCCTTCGGTGCCACCGCCCTCGCGTCCCGGACCACCGCCGAAGCCGACGTCGTTGCCGCCTGCCTCGGCGCCGGTCGCCGCGCCGTTCTCGCCACGCGAGTCCGCACCGACGATCGGTATCGAACGTGTCGAGCCCGAATTACCGGCGGGCCTGATGAGCAGTATCGAGCGAATCGAGCGCGGCGATCCGACCTCACCGTCTGTCGAAGCGGTCAAAGAAGCGTCGCCGTTCGCCGCGACACCGAGCGCGATCAGCGCGAGCGCATTCGCGACACCGAAGCGCGATGCACTACCGCCCGCGAGCGTCACCGATCATGCCCCGGATCCGAGCGCGCCCGCGGCGCCGTTCCCGGTCGCGCCGAGTGCCGCGCATGTCGCGCCGATCACGACGTCGCCCTCGCGCACCGGTCCGCTCGCACCGCTTGCCGCCAGGAATGGGCCGGTCACCGCGAGCCGCGGCTTGCCATCACCGCGCACCAGTAAACCAAGTGTGCCGCCGCCCGCATCGACCTCGAAGTTCGCCGGGCTCTCGCTGCCGAGGAGCTCGCCCGCGACAGCGTCCCAGCTCGGCGCGCCGCCGGCGATGCCGTCGAAGCTCGATTCGGCATCGACCGCGAATGCATCGAGCACCACGAGCACGACGCCGAGCCCGTTCGCCACGATCCCGTCGCCATTCGCCGCCAAGGCGCCGCCTCGCGGATCCGGCGGATCCAGCAACGAAGCACTCACGCGTCGCATCGAGAAGTCCTCGTCCGAAGCGCCGACCGCACCGGCGAGCTCGGAGCACCACGCGGCGGTGCTCGCGGAGGCCGCGACGCAAGCTAGTGCGCCCGCAACGCCACTGCCCCGCGCCCCGCGTCCCGAGATCTCGACGCCTAGCGACGAAGTCGCGACGGTGCACGCCTCGCAGAGACCCGCCGCACCGGCCGCACGCACGACACCGAACCGCTCCGCCTCGACGACCGTGCAACCTCGCCCGACGCAGACCAAGGCGGCCGAAATTCCGATCTCGACGGCGCCGTCGTCGCTACCTCCGCCGAAGAAGTCCACCGCCTCGGGACCGACGCCCGCATGTCCCCAATGCGAAGCGCCGATGGCGTGGGTCGAGGAACATCTCCGGTTCTACTGCGCTAGCTGCCGCATGTACTTCTGATGGCGACCCTGCTCCTCGTCCGACACGGTCAGGCTTCGTACGGCCAGGCCGACTACGACAAGCTCTCGCCGCTCGGCTTCGAGCAGGCACGGCTCGTCGGCGAGTATCTCGCGAGCCAGAAGATCGATGCAGTCTACTCCGGCCCTCTGCGCCGTCAGGTCGAGACAGCCGGAGCGATCCAGGAGACCGCACCGGCGCTCGCACCTCCGGTCACGCTGCCCGGACTCGCCGAATACACCGGCTTCGAGATGGTGAAGGCGTTCTTGCCGAGGCTCGTCGCGGACCACCCCGAGCTCGCGATGGATCCGAACGCGATCGGGGAAAAAGGCTTTCAGACCATCCTCACCCGGTGGGCGCGCCACGAGTGGCGCGACGACGCGGTCGAGCACGTTCACGCGTTCATCGCGCGCGTCACCTCCGGACTCGAGACGATCATTCGCTCGTGTGCGAGTGGTGATCGCGTCGCGGTCGTCACCTCCGCCGGTCCGATCGGCGTCGCCCTCGGGCTCGTGTTCGGGGCAACACCTCATCACATGATCCGCGCGAGCACCACGATCAAGAACGCGTCGATCACCGAGCTCAAGCTGCGCACGAGCGAGTTCGCCTGGGATCCCGAGAAGGTCGCGCTGCTGACCTTCAATTCGATCGCGCACCTGCCCGCGGGTAAGCACACCGCGTTCTAGCAAGCGTCGCGCGTGTCGCTCGGCTGAGCGATTCCGCGCAGCGCAGCACATCCGATCAACGTCAATGTCCCCGTGGGACGTCGATGCCGCCGACGTCCGTCGCGTCGCCGACGAACCGAGACCGCGAACATTGACGACGCGCCCGTCGCTGCGGCGCCCGACCGGTCCTGGTTCGAACCGCGAGTCGATGATCCCCAAAAGTCGTCAAGCGTGTCTGTCTAAACAGACCAAGAGCTCCGCGGGGTCTACTTCGGAGGCGGCGCACCACCAGGGGTGAAAATTTGTGCGGGGCGTCCGTCGACGTGACGCGCGGCCAATCCGTGTGAGAACCGTCGGCGACGATCGTTCGAGGTCGACGAATCTGCGGTGCCTCCAACCCCGATAAGCAGACTGACCCGCGCCGCACATACCACCCTTCGTGGCTCCCGGAAAACCGGGTTCTACTCGAACTGTGGCGAACATCGAAACCGAGGGGAATTGCGCTCGTCATTCGTCTTGTAGGTTGGTTGGTTGATCAGGCGCTGCTCGCCTGAATCGCGTCGACTCGATTCGCCACCTCACGCAGTCATGTGGTCTCCAGCAGGATCAATTCCATCTCGATCCTCGGGCG
>JANXOP010000424.1 GCA_025357755.1 Kofleriaceae bacterium
TATATCGTGCCTCCGGAGATGGCCGCACACCTCGCCCTCCACGGCATCGCGAGCACGCCGGTCACGGGCGAGCACGATGTCGAGGTCGCGACGGTCACTGGCTTTGCAACCGAAGGTGGTCGCAAGATCCTCGAGGCCTCCGAGGTTGGAGATCTCGAAGTCGCGTGGAGGCGCGGCGGACGCGCGGTGCCCGCAGGCGCGCGCTTGGTCCGCACCGATCACGCCTCGGCCGCGGTCGTGGTCTATCTGTGCGAGCCCGAGAGCGACGATGGCGCCGTCGAGAACGGGGTTATCGCGGCCCCGAAGGCGGGCAGCGAGTTCCCGATCTGGCGCGCGTACTGAACTTAGTTGTGCTTCGCCGAGCTCTTGATCAGGCCGTAGACCTGGGTCGCGAGCGCCGGGCTGAACGTCGAGCCGGGCGTGCTCGTCGCGCCGTTGCCACGCGCGTCTAGGATCGAGAACACCTCGCCGTCCTTCTCGACGTAGACCGCGAAGTGCGCTTCCGGCTGGTACTTCGTGCCGTTTGCTTCGTCCTTCATCTGCTCGGTGTAGACGAAGCCGTTCGGCTCGTCGGTGAGGATCTTGCCGTTCTGGTAGCTCACGCCGTTGAGCGGAATCGTCTGATCCGACTTCTTGGCGTCGTCGATCTTCGAGACCGCGACGTTGCTCACCGTGAGGGTGTAGAGGTCGCTGATCTGGACATCGACTCCACCGTTGCCGTTCTTCTCGAGCTTGGCGTCCTTCGGGACCTTCATCGACAGGTTGATCATCGGCGAGGTGTCGTGGAGGTTCTTCACCACCCAGTCGGCCTCGTTGATCTTGATCGTCGGCGCGAGCTCGCCGGTCGGCTTGTCACCCGACGCGGTCTTGTCGGCGACGACGGCCTTGTCTCCAGCGCCGTCCTTCTTGCCGCAAGCAGCGGTCGTCAGGGTGAGGGCGGCGAGGAGGGTGCATCCAATCGAAGTGAGGTTCATGTGGGGCCATAGTCCACGGTTCGTGCCAATCGGAGGTCCTCAGCGACCACGATTCAGCGCGTTCGCTGGCGCTGGTTGGGTCTGGCGACACCCGGTCGCGACGAGAAGTTGGGTACAACGGAGGTGTGCCCGAGGCCAGCGGCGATCTGAAAGAGCCGTCCGCGCGCACGCTCGCGCTGGCCCTCGCGCCCGGGACCCTACTCGCGGGCATCGCGGGCGGCATCGTGTTCCCGATCTTTCCGATCGTCGGCAAGCAAGTCGGCCTGCCGCTGTGGTTCATCGGCTTGATCCTCGCGGCGAACCGCGCGGTCCGCGTGGTCGTCGCACCGCTCGTCGGGGTGCTGACGGATCGGTTCGGTGGGCGACGAACACTCTTGATCGGGCTCGCGATCCAGATCGGGGTCGCTGCGCTCTACCTCTACGGCCTCGTCGCGCATCACGAGGGTGGCGCGTTCCTCGGCGGCCGGCTGCTCCACGGCCTCGGCTCGGCGTGCGTGTTCGTCGCCGCGCAGGCGCTCGCGTTGCAGGCGGGTGGCGCGAACCAGAAGGGCGGCGCGGCGGGCCTCGTGCGCGTCGCGATCGTACTCGGCGTGCCGATCGGGTTCGTGATCGGTGGCCTGCTGTCGGGTGTGATCGGCCACATCGGCGTGTTCGTGGTCGCCGGCGTCGCGATCACGGTCGCCCTGATCGCGGCGTACTTCACGGTTCCGGATCTGCGCGCCTCGTTCAAGCAGCGGCCCTCGTTCTTCGTGATCGTCCAGGCGATGCGCAATCGCGCGTTGCTCGGCCTCGGCGGGATCAACTTCGCGCTCGCGTTCGCCGCGAGCGGCATGGTGCTGACCACGTTGCCGCTGCTCGTCGAGAGCCGTCACTTGATGGTGTTCGGCCGAGACGCCGAGGGCACTGCCGGCATCCTGATGGGGATCCTGTCGATCAGCGATGCCGCGTTCACCCCGTTCGCCGGCGCGATCGGCGACCGCAAGAATGCGCACGCCGAGGTCGCGGCGGTCTCGCTCGCGATCTCCGCGCTCGGCCTGTTGGCGATCGCGTACGCGGAGGGTGTGCTCGGTACGGGGATCGGGATTGGCCTCGTTGGCCTCGGCGCCGCCGGGCTCGGTCCTTCGGTGCTCGTGATGATGGGTGTGATCGTGCCGGCGGAGCGCCGTGGCACCGGCGCCGGCATCTTGCAGCTGTGTGGCGATGCAGGCGGCATGCTCGGCCCCTTGGTCGGCACCACGCTGTTCGCGGGCAGCACGACCGGCCCGTACTTCGTGACCGCGGGGCTGGTCGCCTTGTTCATTCCGGTCGCGCTCCGGCTCGCGAGCTCGACGCGGAGCTAGGCTATTGGCGGGGCACGGTTCGCGAGCAGAGCTCGATGTGAACGACCGAAGAAGTTCGGGCTCGGGCCGACTTGCCTGACCTAGATCAACTCGTAGACCGCTTCGGTCACGATGTAGGGGATATAGCGGAAGTCGCGGATCGTTTCGACCTTGCCCTCGGAGAGCTCGAGCAAGATGAAGTAGCTCGGTGCGGTCGCATCGCCAACGAAGGCCGCGAGTGCGAGCTGGCCTTCGAGCCGCACGGTCGCGAGCCGTACGCTCTCGCGTTCGTAGCGCGCGAAGTAATCGCGCACGGTCTTGCCGCGGCGTTGCGACTTCGACACCAGGTCGAGCCGGCACTCCTCGGAGACCATCGCGCGCACGCCGGGCCAGTCCCGTGCGTTGAACAGCGCCGCATAGTTATCGAGCTGGGCCTTCGCGGCGGCGTCCACGGCGAGCATTTCGTCCCCGGCATCGCGCAAGCGCGTGCGGCCGCGGACGAGCGAAGCCTTGACCGCGGGCACGGTGGTGGCCATCGCCTCGGCGACTTCTTCGAGCGAGAATCCGAGTACGTCCTTCAAGATCACCGCGCTTCGTTGCGAGACAGGGAGGGCGACAAAGCGGGCGAGAGCGGCGCGCATGATCGAAGGATCGGCGGCAAGCTCAGGGGTGCCAGGAGTGATGGTGTCGAGCTCGTCACTCGGATCGGTGAAGCGCTTGCCGTGGCTGCGGAGATAGTCGATCGCGGCGTTGTGCGCGATCCGGAACAGCCACGCGCGGAGCGGCGGGATCTCGGTAACCATCGATAGCGCATAAAAGCCCTTCGCGAGCGCGTCCTGGACGATGTCTTCCCCATCGATCACCGAGCCCGTGAGGCGTGCGCAGTAGCGATGCAGCTCCGGGCGAATCTCGGCGACGAGCGCGAGGAACTGCTCGCGCGCGTTCGCCATCACATCGAGTGACATCTAGAGCGCGCGCATGCGGTTGTTGCGTGGTTGGTGTTCGACCTCGGCCTTGCCGAGCGCTTCGAGCACCGGCGGCACGTACATGCCGAACCGGCCGCGCAGGCCCTTCTTCAGGCCGTACCAGCCCTTCACGGGGTTCGTCTTCGCGCGGCCCCACGCCTCGACGGTATCGTCGGCAGCCGCTTTCTGCTCGTCGGCCGAGCCGAGTGCCATCCAGTCGCCACGCTGCTTCAGCATCGCGTGGAGATCTTCGATGCAGCGGACCGCGTAGCGCAGCTGCGTCTTGCCGACCTGCACGACGAGCGCATCTTCTTCGCGATACGCCTCGAACGTGCTCGTACCGGGCGGCGTCTCGAGCTGCCACGGCGTTGCTTTGGTGCCATCGCCCTTGATCTTGGCCATAGTGAAGCCTCGACGATCGAGCGCCCCGAAAGGATGCGCACTCCGCGAAAAAAATCGGTCGCGATGGCGAGCGCCGGAGCGGCCGAACGGTCAAACCGGTCAGGGACCGATAGGCCCCACCAATCGGGCAGGGGGGTTACATCCCGCAAGTTCGCCCTAGTCCCGATCGGCCGGGAGGAGTACCGATCAGGGTATGAAGCTCCACGTCAATGGCGTCGACCGCGAGGTCGAGGCTGACGGCGACATGCCGCTGCTCTGGGCATTGCGCGACGTCCTCAACCTGACTGGCACGAAGTTCGGCTGTGGTGCCGCGCAGTGCGGCGCCTGCACCGTGCACCTCGACGGTGCGCCGGTCCGAGCGTGCGTGACTCCGATCAGCTCGATCGGCGCGCGCAAGGTCACCACGATCGAAGCGATCGGAACGCCCGACAGCCTGCATGTCGTGCAGCAGGCGTGGCGCGAAGCCGACGTGGTGCAGTGTGGCTACTGCCAATCGGGTCAGATCATGACCGCCGTCGCGCTGCTCGAGAAGGTGCCCGATCCGAGTGATCAGCAGATCGATGCCGCGATGGCCGGCAACATCTGTCGCTGCGGCACGTATGTCCGCGTGCGAGATGCGATCCACCTCGCGTCGCGCCTCAAGCGAGGTGCGAAGTGAACGTCACGCGTCGCGGCTTTCTGCAAGGCACCGCCGCGGGCCTCGTGATCTCGTTCGCGATTCCGCAGGCGCTGCGCGCCGCACCGGCTGCCGTCCAGCATGCGGCGTTGCCGCCGGCGAACGCGTTCTTGCGGATCGCGCCCGATAACTCGGTCACCGTGATCCTCGCGCACGTCGAGATGGGTCAGGGGATCTGGACCGGCTTGCCGATGCTCGTCGCGGAAGAGCTCGATTGCGACTGGTCCAAGATTCGCTCCGAGCACGCGCTGGCCGCGCCGATCTACGGTCACCCCGCGATGGGGCTCCAGATGACCGGCGGCTCGTCGTCGACGAATGGCGAGTTCGAGCGCTACCGCACCGTCGGCGCGATCGCGAAGGACATGCTCCTGCGTGCAGCCGCCGCGCGCTGGAAGACCACGCCCGGCAAGCTCACCGCCAAGGATGGCGTGATCAGCTTCGGCACGAAGCACCTGACGTACGGCGAGGTCGCGGAAGACGCGATGAAGCTCGCGCCGCCGACCTCGGTGAAGCTCAAGGACAAGAAGGACTGGAAGGTGATCGGCACCCGCGTCAAGCGGATCGATTCCCTCGAGAAGATCACGGGCCGTGCGCAGTTCGGTATGGACGTCCAGTTCCCGGGCCTCCGTACCGTGCTGGTCCGCCGCGCACCCGCGTTCGGCGCGAAGCTCGTAAAGTTGGATGCGACCGAGGCGATGAAGGTCGCGGGCGTCGAGAAGGTCGTCGCCGTGCCCTCGGGCGTGGCGGTGGTCGCGAACAACTTCTGGTCGGCGCGCGTCGGTCGCGATGCGTTGAAGGTCGAGTGGTCTACGCCCGAAGGTGGGGGCGTCACGACCAAGAGCCAGTTCGCCGAGTACCGTGCGATGGCGCAGAAGCCCGGTACGATCGCCGCGGATGTCGGCAAGGTCGACACGGCGCTCGCCGCGGCCAAGACCAAGCTCGAGTCCTATTACGAGGTGCCGTATCTCGCGCATGCCGCGATGGAGCCGCTCAACTGCACGGTGAAGCTCGACGGCGACAAGGTCGAGATCTGGTGTGGCACGCAGTTTCCGGGCGTCGACTCGATGGCCGCTGCGAAGATCGCTGGTACGACGCCCGACAAGGTCACGCTCCACACCCCGTTCCTCGGTGGTGGCTTCGGTCGCCGCGGTAACCCAGCCTCGGACTTCGTCGGCGAGGCCGTCGAGGTCGCGAAGGCGGCGGGCGTGCCCGTCAAGGTCGTGTGGACGCGCGAGGACGACATGCATGGCGGTTACTACCGCCCGGCGTACCTCCACCGCATCGTCGTCGCGACGGACGCGAGCGGCAATCCGTCCGCGTGGGATCACACCGTGGTCGGCCAATCGATCATGGCGGGTACGATGTTCGAGTCGTTCGGCATCAAGAAGGGCATCGACGGCAGCTCGATCGAAGGCCTCGCGGATTCGCCGTACGTCGAGAAGATCGGCGCGCTCCGCGTCTCGCTGCACTCGCCGAAAAACGCGGTGCCGGTGCTGTGGCTGCGCTCGGTCGGCAACACGCACACCGCCTTCGCGATGGAGTCGATGATCGACGAGCTCGCGCATGCCGCGAACGCCGATCCGCTCGCCTACCGGTTGAAGCTGCTCAGTGACAAGCCGCGATTTGCCAAGGCGCTCTCGCTCGCTGCCGACAAGGCAGGGTGGAGCACGCCGCCGCCGGCAGGTCGTGCGCGCGGTCTCGCGGTGCACGAATCGTTCGGTTCGATCATCGCGGAGGTGGCCGAGGTCTCGATCGAGAACGGTCAGATCCGGGTCCACAAGGTCACCGCCAGTGTCGACTGCGGCACGATGGTCAACCCGCAAGGCCTCGAGGCGCAGATCCAGGGCAGCATCGCGTTCGGTCTCACCGCCGCGCTGTTCGGCAAGCTCACGCTCGACGCGGGCCGCGTCGAGCAGACCAACTTCCACGACTATCCGATCCTGCGCATCCACGAGATGCCGGCGATCGAAGTCCACGTGATCGAGAGCGGCGCGAAGATGGGCGGCATCGGCGAACCGGCGACCGCGCCGATCGCACCCGCTATCGCGAACGCCGTGTTCGCGCTCACCGGCAAGCGGCTCCGCACGCTGCCGTTCGATCTGAAGGCAGCCACCTGATGCGTTACTTCTTATTTGCTCTCGTCGTCGCATGCGGCGGCTCCAAGACCGCGTCCGAGGAGCCCAAGGCCGACCACGGCCAGGGCCTCGTCGCATTCGAGACCGTGCGCAGCGTGCTCCAGCACCCGCGCTGCCAGAATTGCCATCCCGCGGGTGATGCGCCGCTGCAAGGCGACGACAGCCACGTCCATCAGCAGAACGTACAGCGCGGTCCGGAAGGTCGCGGCATGGTCGGCATGGAGTGCACCACCTGCCACGGTGCAGCGAATCCATCCGCCAAGTATGGCGAGCACATCCCGCCCGGAAACGCGGATGGCTGGCACATGCCCAAGCCCGAGGAGAAGCTCGTGTTCGTCGGCAAGTCGTCGACCGAGCTGTGCGAGCAGATGAAGGATCCGAAGCGCAACGGCGGTAAGGATCTCGCGGCGCTCCGCACCCACCTCGACAGTCCGCTCGTCGTGTGGGGCTGGAATCCCGGCTTCGGACGCGCACCGGTCCCGGTGTCGCGCGACGTGTTCGTCGCTGAGTGGGAGACCTGGGCGCGTGCGGGCACGCCCTGTCCCTAGCCTGGTCGCAAAGGCGTGCGCACGCGGCTGTCCCTCCGAGCGTTCGCGCACACGGGATGGGGCGTGCAGCGGCGATTTGCCGGTTAGGCGCGGGTTAGGCGCTGGCACGTCGGACGCAATGCTGATCCTCGAAAGAAAGGATCGCACATCAATATGCATCTCCTCTGGGCTCTCATCATCGGTCTCGTTATTGGCGCTCTCGCGAAGCTCGTGATGCCGGGTAAAGACGGCGGAGGCATCTTGATCACGATGCTGCTCGGCGTCGCCGGCTCGATCGTCGCGAACCTCGTCGGCCACGCCGCTGGCTGGTACCAGGCGGAAGAAGGCGCAGGCTTGATCGCGTCGGTCGTCGGCGCCGTTCTCCTGCTCGGCATCTACCGCGCAGCGTCGGGTCGCAAAGCGCTTCCCTGACTAACGCAGCTTCTCGGCTCGATCGAGAAGTAGCTTCTGCTCGCGCGCGTTGCCGGTTAACTCGGCAGCGCGCGTGATCTCGTTTCGGGCTTCTGCGTTGCGGCCAAGCTTCGCGAGCAGATCGCCGCGCACGCTGGGTAGCAAGTAGTAGTCGGCGAGCGTGACGCGAAGAGCCTCGGTGATCGCGAGCCCGGCGGCCGGTCCTTCGGCCATGCCGACCGCGACCGCACGGTTGAGCTCGATGATCGGAGATGGAGCGAGTTGCGCGAGCTCGGCATACAGCGAGGCGATCCGGTGCCAATCGGTGTCGGCCGGCTTCTTCGCGCGTGCGTGACACGCGGCGATCGCGGCCTGCAGCGTGTACACCCCGCCACCGAGCTGCTCGGCCTCGGCGAGTGCGTCGAGCCCGCGCCGGATCAGCAGCGCGTCCCAGCGCGCGCGATTCTGCTCGAGTAACAAGATCGGCTCGCCGGTCGGGCCGACGCGCGCGCGCAGTCGCGAGGCCTGGATCTCCATCAGTCCGACGAGCCCGTGGACCTCGGCGAGGGTAGGGGCGAGCCGGGCGAGGATCCGACCGAGCCGGAGGGCGTCTTCGCAGAGCTCCGGCCGCACCCAATCGTCGCCGCTCGTGGCCGAATAGCCCTCGTTGAAGATCAGATAGACGACCTCGAGCACCGACGTGAGCCGCGGCACCAGCTCCTCGCCCCGTGGAACCTCGTACGGCACTCGTGCGTCGGCGAGCTGCTTCTTCGCGCGGACGATCCGCTGCTGGATCGTCTGCAGCGGCACGACGAACGCACGCGCGATCTCTTCGCTCGACAGGCCGCCGACCAGCCGCAGCGTGAGAGCGACCCGCGCTTCTTGCGAGAGCAGGGGATGACACGCGGTGAAGATCAGGCGCAGGAGGTCATCGCCGAGCTCGTCGTCGAGCTCGGCGACCATGTCGAGTGGTTCGGCCGGCTCGCGCCCGAGCTCGGCGTGCTTGCGCTCGCGGACCTGATGGTGGCGTACGTGATCGATCGCGCGATGCTTCGCGGTCTGCATCAGCCACGCGCCAGGGCGATCTGGGATGCCAGCGGTCGGCCACTGCTCGAGCGCGGCGACGAGTGCATCCTGCGCGAGCTCCTCGGCGCTGCCGACATCGCGCGTGATCCGCGCGAGGCTCGCGATCAGTTTCGGCGCCTCGATGCGGAACACCGTCTCGATCGCTGCACGGGCGTCTCGCGAGGTTGCCACGCGTGCATGTTACTTCGGTGCGGACGTCGTCGTGAAGCTCCGTGCCTGCGCGATCACCGAGTCGTGAATCTCCGTGAAGTCGCTCATCTCGAAGATCTGGCGGATCTCGATCTCGCTGTCGCCGACGTGCGGGTTCGGACACCGCTTGACCCACTCGACGGCCTCTTCGAGTGACTTGCACTGCCAGACCCAGTAGCCCGCGACGAGCTCCTTGGTCTCGGTGAACGGGCCATCGATCACGGTCCGCTTCGTGCCGCTGAAGGCCACGCGCGCCGCCTTGGACGTTGGCTGCAACCCGTTCGCGTCGAGCAGGACCCCGGCGTCGATCAGCTCCTGATTGAATTTGCTCATCAGGTCCAGCTGGTCGGCGGTGGGCATCACGCCGGCCTCGGACTGTGAGTTGGCTTTGACGAAGATCATGAAACGCATGCGCTCTCTCTTTCGGGAAGGGTTGATTATCGTGTCCTTCACAGCCACGTCGATCGACCATTCGGCGGATCGACACGCCGCGCGCGGTTTTTTCGCGGTAGAGATAAGTCCGCGAGATGTTGAAGCGATACGTCCAGTGGATCGAGCGATATCGCTGGGCCGTCGTGATCGGCTCGATCGTGATCGCATGCGCCGGCGGCGTGGTCGCCTCGAAGATCTCGGTGCTCGCCGACTTCTCGTACCTGCTCCCGCAGTCCGCGCGTTCCGTGACCGACCTCCGCGCGATCGAGAAGCGCACCCGCGTGGTCGGCTCGTCGATGTTTGTCATCAAGTCGGAGCAGCCCGAGAGCCGGAAGAAGGCCGCGCTGCTCGCGAAGGATCGGATCGCCGCACTGGGGCCCGAATGGGTCGCGAGTATCACGTTCGATCATCGCGTCGAGCACACGTTCGCATGGGCCAATCGATGGCTCGGTGCCGATGTCAAAGACCTCGTGAAGGCGCGCGGTGCGCTCGTGGCCGAGATCGCTCACGCGAAGCTGCTCGCGAATCCCTTGTACATCTCGCTCGACGACGACGAGGCCGGCAAGCCCGACAACAAGGACCTCCACGATCTCGAACAGAAGCTGAAGGACGCCGAGCGCGACCGCGATGATCCGGGCGAGTACGTCTCGAAGGATGGTCACGTCCAGACGATGATCATCCACCTCGGCTTCTCGTCTGGCGATGTCGACAAGGATCGCGTGTTCCTCGGCAAGCTCGAGGCGATCGGCGCCGCGATTCATGGCGAGCTTCCCGAGGTCAGCGCCGGTGTCGCGGGCGACGTCCCGGTCAGCATCGCCGAGCACGACGCGATCTTGAACGGCATGCTACGCGCCACGCTCGTCACGGTGGTGCTCGTGCTGATCGCGCTGGTCTGGTACTTCCGCTCGGTCCTCGCGATCGGCGCGTTGTCGTGGTCGCTGATGGTCGGTACGATCCTCACGTTCGCGGTCGCGAAGCTCACACTCGGCTACCTCAACGCGGCGACCGCGTTCCTGTCGTCGATCGTGATCGGCAACGGGATCAATGTCGGGATCCTCGTCACCGCGCGCTACCTCGAAGAGCTCCGCGCGGGCAAGACCGCGAGCGAGGCGCTGCACGAGGCGGTCGCGCGCACGATCGCCGGCACGTTCACGGCGGCGCTCACGGCCGCGGTCGCGTACGCCTCCCTGATCATCACGATCTTTCGCGGCTTCCGGCACTTCGGGATCATCGGCGGCATCGGCATCCTGCTGTGCTGGATCTGTGGCTACGTCGTACTACCGGCCGCGCTCGCGGTCGCGGCGAAGTGGATCAAGCCGCGCGGCGAGAATGCGCCCGGGCGCTGGCTCGGCAAGCTGCTGCCAAAGCGCCTCGACGTCGTCGCGATGGTCACGCTCGGCATCACGGTGGTTGCCGGCGTGCTCACGGTGCGGTTCCTGGCCGGCGAACCGTTCGAGACCAACTTCAAGAACCTGCGCTCGCACTCCGAGGGCATCGTCGAGGCGCAGAAGTGGATGACGGTCGTCGACCAGTCCTTCGGCGAAGGCCTCGATTCGGGCTTCGCGATCGTCGTTCAAGATCGCAAGGACGTCGCGCCGATCGAAGCCAAGCTCCGCGCGGTCGATGCCGGGAAAAAACCGAAGGAGAAGCTGTTCGATAACGTCTACTCGATCGACGATATCGTGCCGAAGGATCAGGACGAGAAGATCCGGCTCCTCGGCGAGATTCGCGCGTTGCTCACGGGCAAGGACATCGATCAGCTCGGCGACAAGGAGCGGGCGGACCTCGCCAAACTCGTGCCGCCAGAGGTGATCCCGAAGCTCACGGATGGCGATATTCCCGAGGAGATCGCGTGGCCATTCATCGAGTCCGATGGCACCCGCGGTCGGATCTTGCTCGCGTCGCTCGGTAAGGGCTACGAGGTCTGGGATACGCGAGATACGACGCGCTGGGCCGCGCAGGTCCGCGCCCTCGGGTTGCCCGACGACGTTCACCTCGGCGGCGCGTCGTTCGTGTTCGCTGACGTGATCGATGGCGTGCTCTCCGACGGGCCGCGCGCTACGCTCGCAGCCGCACTCGGCGCGATCCTGATCGTGTTGCTCGTGATCGGCCCGAATCGGTTCGGCATGGTCACGATCGCGTGCGGCTTGTCGGGCACGCTGTTGATGCTCGGCATCTCGGCGGTCGCGGGACTCAAGGTCAACTTCCTTGATTTCGTCGCACTGCCGATCACGATCGGGATCGGGATCGAGTACGCGGTCAACATCGTGACGCGTGCCCGCCAGGAGGGGCTCGATCACGGTCGCGAGGTCGTCGCCTCGACCGGTGGTGCGGTCGTCTTGTGCTCGTACACCACCACCGTCGGTTACGGGTCGCTCTTGTTGTCGCAGAACCTCGGCATCCGCTCGTTCGGCGTCGCCGCGATGCTCGGCGAGGTCACGTGCTTGGTGGTGGCGTTGTTCCTGGCGCCGGCGCTGCTGTCACTGATGGCGAAAAAGCGCGCAGCAAAGACCGCGGCGTGATGCGCATGACCACGGCGACGAGTCCGACGTAGGCCGCGGCGATCGCGGCGACTACGATCGCGAGCGGCCACCCACGGACGGCGAAGCCAACGCCGGCCGCACCGAGCGTGCAGGCGAGCGGGCCGGCGAGGGCGCGCAGGTAGGTCGCGAGGCGCAGCTCGATCGCCGGCAGCGCGAAGCTCGCGAGGATCGCAAACGCGAGCGGGTAGCTGATCGCCCACGCCCACGCGACCGCGACGTAGTCACTGCCGAGATGTGCCGCGATCGCGAACGAGCTCGGCAGCACCACCGCGGCGATCGCGTTGTACACGAACACGCGCTTCGCCTTGCCGACCGCCGCGAGCACCGGCGGCATCACGAACCCGAGCGCACGCAGCCCACCGACGACGCACAGGACCCTCGCCGCGCTGCCCGCCGAGCTCGGCATCGCGCCGTAGAGCGCCGCAAGGATCCGATCGCCGGTGATCGCGACCGCGACCAGGAACGGAGCGAGTACGAGCAGGTTCTGCTGCGTGAACCGCACGAACGTCGCGCCGAGCTCCTTGCGTGTGACCTGGACGAACACCGGATAGGCGACCTCGGTGGTGATCATCGAGATCA
>JANXOP010000346.1 GCA_025357755.1 Kofleriaceae bacterium
ATCGCCGGCCGCCAACATCGCGCTCGAATATGTGCACTTCGTACATGTATCCGGACTGCGTTGCGTTGGCGATCGATCTTCGTCGCAAACGACCGTCAACCAGTAATCCGCAGCACCCGGTTCTGCGAAGGTAGGGCTAGACGTCATCGATCATGCGTTGAAGCTCGGACCAGCGGCACTGCGGGAAGCAGTGAAGACGGTCCAGCCCGCCGACCTCGGTCGCGATCTTTCGAGGCGCAGCGACGAGGAGGCGCTTGCCTTGATCGCGGCGATCGACGACCGGCGATGCGCTGCGATGCTGCGAGCCGCGCATCCAGCCGTAGCCGCGAGGCTGCTGGCCGGGATCGACGTCAGCCGCGCAGCTCACCTTCTAGGCTTCGTACCGATCGATCACGAGGTCGCGATCCTGCGCGAGCTCCCTGCCGACCAGCGCTTGAAAATCGAGCAGAGCTACTCGCCTGTGGAGAAGGCCGCAATCGATCGGCTGCTCTCCTACCCGGAGTCCGCGATCGGACGCCTGATGAGCACGAAAGTGTTGCGCTGCGAGTGGACCTCGACGGTGGGGCAAGTGCTCGACCACTTGAGAGCAAATCCGCACGAGATCGATGTGGCGGTGAATTGTTACGTCACGAATCGGACCAAGCTCGTTGGTGTGGTGCCGTTGCGGGTCCTCTCGGTCACCGACCGGTGGTTGCCGGTCGAACCGCTGATGACCCGAAATCCGATCTCGGTCAACGAACACGCGGCGCGCAGCGATGCTGCTGAAATCGTGAACACACACGATTTCATGTCTCTTCCAGTCGTCGACGACAACCACGCTCTCGTCGGTGCGGTGCGTGTGGATGACTTGCTCGGCGCCGCCCTCGATCACGTCGGAACCGGCTTCCTGAACCAGGGAGCTGTGGCGGGCGAGATCGCCGGCCGCGTTCCCTATTTCCTCACGCCGATCTTGCGCACCGTTCGTAGTCGTCTGACGTGGCTTGTCTTGCTCTTCGTCGCGGAGACCGGAACCGGTACGGTACTGCGCTACTTCGATGACGAGCTCGCGAAGGTGGTGGCGCTTTCTTTCTTTGTACCCCTGCTGATCGGTACGGGAGGGAATGCGGGTTCTCAGACCGTCTCGACCATCATTCGTGCGCTCGCCCTCGGGGAGGTCCGAGTCAGAGACGTAGTACGGGTCGTCAGACGCGAAGTTAGCGCTGGCGTCTTATTGGGAGTGCTGCTCGGAACGATTGCATTCTTTCGGGCATTGCTCTGGGGTGTGGATACGGACCTCGCATCATGCGTAGCGGTGACGATCCTGGTGGTCTGCACGTGGGCGAACGCGGTCGGTGCAGCGATCCCGATCGCGGCGCAGCGCTTCGGCATCGATCCCACCGTGATCTCCGCGCCGCTGATCACGACCCTGGTCGATGCCTCCGGACTCTTCATCTACTTCATGGTCGCGAAGCTGATGATCAGTTCGCTCTCGGCGACGCCAGCGCACGTCGAGCCGCTGGCGTGGCAACAGGTGACCGTGACAGCGCGCGCGTTCGAAGGCGACATCGCGGTCCAGGCGACCGCGGACACCTTCGGCCACGTGCACGCGCTGACCATCGACCTCGAAAAGACCACGATCGTGGTGCCGGCGAAGTGGCTCGAGACGCTTCCGCGATTGCAGCTCCAGACGCTCGATCTGCACGCGCAAGGTCCGCAGCCCAGCCACGCCTTCAACATCTCGTTCGCTACCGGCGGCAAGGAGGACGAGCGCGTTCGCTTCATCCTCGAGCGCGGCAAGCTCCGCAAGGCGGACGTGGTCAGGACCTCCTCGGAGGGGAAAGAGTCGGTCGTCCGGGTCTCGGTTCCTCTCCCCCGACCGGTCCTCTCGCAGTTGCACCGATCGTCTGCGTGGGTCGTGCAACCTGCACGATCTTTCGATAGCTGCGATTAGAGGTGCTCGGGCGCGTTGAGGGCTTGGCTCGGGCTTCGTGGAACCCATCGGTGTTCGCAAGCCGCCAGGCAAAATGCAATCGCAGCCGCGACCGGAACTCAGACCTTTCAAAGGGTTACGCGTGGCATATCTACTGCAAAAGCGCGGGTGATGAACAAGACCACACTCGCCGCCATGGCGGCGATCGTGCTCGCGCAGGCCAGTGCTCACGCCCAGCCGCAACCGGACACGTCGGCCACTTCGCCCGACCCCGTGCCCGTGCCCGACCCAGTCCCCGCGCCCACGGCTGCGCCCGCGCCCGCGCCTGCGCCGACCGTCGCGGCCGAGGCTGCGCCGCCCGTCGCCGCCCCGGACGTCAAGCCGGACGAGGAGCTGGATCCCTTTACCTTTGCCGACTTCACCTGGCAGTCGGGCAGTCCCCGCACCAAAGACTCCAAGCTCGGAAACAAGTACGTCACGGGCGAGTTCCGGCTCGACGATGTCTTTCACTACAGCTTCAACCACCCCAAGGACGACACGATCTCGGGCTCGACCGAGGCGTGGCGAAGTGGCGAGAACCAGGTCACGCAGCTCGGTATCGGCGGTGACTTTCACGTCGATAACGTCCAGGGCCGCTTGATGACCCAGTTCGGCACGCTCTCCACCACGACACCCCGCAACGACGCCTCGCCCTCCCGCGGACAGTGGAAGTTGGACGATGCGTACCGCTACATCTCCGAGGCGTACGGTGGCTACCACCTGGGTGATACGCATCGTGGCGTGAACATCCAGGCCGGTATCTTCATGAGCTACATCGGCTTGTGGAGCTATTACAACTTCGATAACTGGACGTACCAACCCTCGTACGTGTCGTCGAACACGCCCTGGTTCTTCAACGGACTTCGCGTGCAGTGGTTTGTCAGCGACAAGCTCAAGATCGAACCGTGGTTGATCAATGGCTGGCAGTCGTATGCGAAGTTCAACTCGATTCCAGGTATCGGCGGGCAGGTCCGCTATACGCCTACTGGCAACATCGTGATCGTTGCGAATCAATATTTTGTCGGGACGGATGCCTTGGGAAACCCGGATAGGCATCGATTTCATACCGATGATTCGATCCAGGTGAAGTGGTACGAGGATCAGACCAAGTTCCTCAGCAAGTTCGCCACGACCCTGACGCTCGATGCTGGATGTGAATACGGTGGCGGCGTCTCGTGTATGAACGGGAGTGCGACGGCTCCCTCGCAATACTTCATTGGCTTCATGGCCTACGCCCGGGCATGGTTCGCCCACGATCAATTCGCGCTGACGGTCGGCGGTGGTGCGATCAACAACCCCGGCAGGTATCTCGTGCTCTTGCCTCCCGCCAATGGTGCGACGGCGGCGAGTGGCACGCCCTACTTCACCGAGAATCCAGGTGACCAGTTCAAGGCGTGGGATACGCAAGTCACGTTCGACTGGATGCCCAGCCAGTTCATCACGTTCCGCACCGAGTTCGGCTATCGCCATGCAAGCGTCCCGTATTTCAGTGGTGCAGGCGGTGTGACTCCGCCGGGTGGCAATCAAGGGACGCCCGGGTCCACGGTCGATGGTTGGTCTCCGGACCTCGTCAACAGCGAACCTCGGCTGACCCTGGCGATGCTCGTCAAACTCTAACCGAGCCGTGCAAGCCAAGGCTGCATCAGTGGGACCGTCGGTGCTCGTCATCGACGACGACAAAAACATCCGCGCGATGCTCGTCTTGTGTTTGGAGGGCATCGGATGCGTTGTTGCGACCGCGACCTCCGCGAAAACGGCACTCGCGACCCTCGAGCTACGAGCCTTCGATCTTGCGTTGCTCGATCTGCGGCTGGGCGACGAGAGTGGAATGGCGCTGCTACCGCGGCTGCTGGCCATCCGGCCCGGCTTGGCGGTCGTGATCATGACGGCGCAGGCCACCATCGATACCGGGGTCGAGGCCATGAAGCTCGGGGCCGTGGACTATCTCCCCAAGCCGTTCAGTCCCGCCCAGATACGTCACCTCGTCTCGCAGATCTCGGCGCGTCGAGCAGTCGATGCTCACATCGCGAACCTGGAATCTCAGCTAGCCGCGGAGCTACCAGGCATCGATATCGCTTCGGAATCACCGCTCATGCGGGCCGCCGTCGGGATGGCTACGCGCGTCGCGCCGTCGGATGCCCCCGTGTTGTTGCGTGGTGAAAACGGTACCGGAAAAAGTGTCTTGGCTCGCCTGATCCATGCAAGCAGCCGACGAGCGACGAGGCCGTGGATGTCGGTGAACTGCCCGACGCTCTCGGAGGACTTGCTGACCAGCGAGTTGTTCGGTCACACGATCGGATCGTTCACGGGTGCGGTACGTGACCAACCGGGTCGCGTAGAAGCGGCCGAAGGAGGCACGCTCATGCTCGACGAGATCGGAGAGATCTCACCGAGCCTCCAGGCAAAGCTCCTGCGGTTCGTCCAGGAGAAGGAGTTTTCTCGCATCGGCGAAGCTCGAACGCGCCACGCAGATGTGCGGGTCATCGCTGCTACGAATAGGAACCTCGAAGCGGATGTGATCGCCGGCAGGTTTCGCGAAGACCTACTCTTTCGCCTGAACGTCGTCGAGATTGTCGTGCCATCTCTCCGCGAGCGCCCCGACGATATCTTGCCGATGGCACGGAAGTTCCTCGGGTTCTTCTCGGCCCGAGCCAATCTCCACGTGCCGGAGTTATCTAGTATGGCGGAAGGCGCACTACTCGCGTATCGATGGCCCGGCAACGTGCGCGAGTTACGAAACGCGATGGAGCGTGCAGTGATTCTATATCCGGGCCAGGACGTGACTCCCGAGACCCTACCTGAACGGATCGCGGCTCGAGCGAGTGTCGCTCTACGGCTCGGAGGGGATTTTACCCTCGAGCAGATCGAGCGCGAGCACATCGAGCGTGTCACCGCGCGCAGCGCGACGCTCGACGATGCGGCCAAGCTCCTGGGCATCGATACCTCGACGCTCTATCGCAAGCGAAAGCGCTATGAGGGATAGACGCTGTGCCAGTGATCCGCTGTCTGCCTTCATATGGAGTCTGCAGAATCAAGCCCTGGCGATTTCGCGCCGTACCGATTGCAAACCGGAACCAATCGCACTCTTCTGATCGCGAATGATTCGATCTAACCTCGTTCTTGTCGTGATGAGTTGCGTGCTCGTGACGCAGCTCCGGATCGCCCGCGCAGACGATGCCGGAGCGGCCACGAAGGACGATCATCAGGAGGCTCAGCTCGAGGTCCTCCAGGCACGAGTCGACAAGCTCGAGCAAGTGGCGGCAGCGCAACAGGCAGCGGCCGCAGCCGCGGCGACGCCCGTCGTGCCGGCACCTCAGACCTTGGACCTCCGCGAGCCGACGTTCGGCGAATTCGACTTCTCCTGGATGAACGGCAACAATCCGCAGCCATCTTCGCTGCTTCAGACCGGCCCCGTGACGTTCTCGCTGTACATCGATACGTACGCGGGCTGGCAATTTCACGAGCCCATCGACCACACGGTCTTCCCGACGACCACCGCACCTCGCCACAACGAGCTCTCGCTCAACCTCGCGCACCTCGGTGTGGATGTCACCGGCCTCGACGGTCCGATCGGTCGCCTCTACATCCAGTATGGATCGACCGTCGAGACGATCGCCGGTCAGGACACCACGACCACGCGCGGCTACTACCTGACCAATCGCCTGCTCCAGAACGTCCAGCAAGCGGCCGCCGGTTGGCACTTTCATCAACTCCACGGCATCAATGCCGAGTTCGGAATCTTCCCCTCGTATGTCGGGCTCGAGAGTTATTTGCCCGAAGAGAACTGGGCCTACAACCACGCCTTCATGTCGGACTTCACGCCGTACTACTTCTTCGGCTTTCGCGGCCAGTTCATGCTGACTCGCCGGATGAAACTCGAGCTGTGGGTCGTGAATGGATGGCAGACCTTCGGCCAGTGGCACGAGTCGCGCGCCGGTGGCTATCTGTGGAACTGGCGACCTCGCGAGTGGCTATCGGTCGTCAACTCCGTGTACGCGGGTCGCGAAGCTCAGGGCGATCCTGACTCCTTGAGGATCTACACCGACAACAACCTCCAGGTCCGATACTACAAGGGCGAGACCGGCACGGTGCCGCGCTCGATGGCAGTCTCGATCGTCGCGGATGTCGGGCACGAACATCGAGGGAACGCGCCTTCGGGCTGGATGGGTGGGGTCTCCCTCGCTCATCACATCGAGTGGAACACCAAGTGGAAGACGGGTGTTCGCGTCGATTTCTTCGACGATCAGACCCAGGCGCTCAGCATCAAGTTTCCCGTCGGTTCGCCTTACGTGCTCCCCACGACGGGGAGGCTCGTGGTCGGCGGCGCCTCGTTGACGATGGACTACTCGCCCAGCCCCTGGTTGCTGACGCGCTTGGAATATTCACATCGCGCGGCGAACCAGCCGTACTTCAGCGGCCACGGCGGCATCACCGGGCCCAACGGTGTGCCCCCTGTCGACGCCGCCGCGCAAGCCGCCTTCACCCCGGATCTCGAACGCTCGGATGATCGTGTGACCGCAAATCTGACGCTCCGGCTCTGAGCGCCAGGCTTGCAAAGACGGAGGGGCGAAGCCTTTGCGTTTTCTTGACGAGCGAGGAGCTACACCATGGTTCCACGTGACCTCTATGAACGCCTACGAGACGACCAACACGTTCCTCAAGCGCGCCTTCGAAGAGCTTGGCATCGACGCCCGCTACGAGAAGCTACTCGTCACGTCGCGGCGGGAGGTGCGCGTCGAACTCCCGATCCGAATGGATGATGGCTCGCTCGGTCACTTCATCGGCTACCGGGTCCAGCACGACCATACGCGCGGGCCTTTCAAAGGCGGACTCCGGTACCACCCCGATGTTGATCTCGACGAAGTGCGATCGCTAGCGAGCCTGATGACGTGGAAGACGGCGCTCGCCGATATCCCGTTCGGTGGTGCCAAAGGTGGCATCCAGGTCGATCCGACCAAGCTGAGTGAACACGAGCTCGAACGGCTGACCCGACGCTTCGTCGATCATATCCATGACTTCATCGGCCCGCTCACCGACATCCCGGCGCCGGACGTCAACACCAATGCTCGCGTGATGGGTTGGTTCTTCGATCAGTACACGCTTCATCACGGATTCTCGCCGGGGGTCGTGACCGGCAAGCCGATCGAGCTACATGGCTCGCTCGGGCGCGAGGCGGCGACCGGGCGTGGCTGCCTCGTCGCGATTCGCGAGGCGCTCGTGGTGGATGGCAGGTCGCTCGCCGGCACGCGCTTCTCGGTGCAAGGCTTCGGCAACGTCGGGAGCTGGTTCGCGCGGCTTGCACACGCGCAAGGTGCGAAGATCGTCGCGGCGAGTGACGTCCGGGGTGGAGTGTACGACCCCGATGGCCTCGACGTGGTCAAGCTCGTCGAGCACGTCGCGGCGACCGGCAGTGTTGTCGGGTTTGCACGCGCGGAGCCGCTGACGAGCGAGGGTCCGCTCGCAGTCGAGTGCGACGTCGTGGTGCCCGCGGCGCTCGGCCATGTCATCGACGCGAAGGTCGCGCGCGCGATCCGCGCGACGTACGTCCTCGAGGCCGCGAACGGGCCATGCACGCTCGAGGGCGCCGATGTCCTCGACGAGCGCGGGATCACCTGCATTCCCGATATCCTCGCGAACGCTGGCGGTGTGATCGTGAGTTACTTCG
>JANXOP010000429.1 GCA_025357755.1 Kofleriaceae bacterium
GCTGCGCGCTCGCGCCGATGCTGCTGTCCGTGATGTTCGAGATACCGTAACCGTAGGACAGGTCTCCCGATTCTTCGAAGTCCATCGAGACCCGGCGGTAGTCGAGCTCGCCGCGCAGGAACAGCATGTCGGAGACCGGAATCTGGAAGTGCGCATCGAGCATTAGCCCCGATGCCGAGCCCGCGCCGTACCAGTGCTCGTCGCTGACGTCGCCGACGCTCGTGACGTACATGTACTTCGCGCCGACCCCGGCGCGCGTCCGATCGGTGACCTTGAGATCGACCGAGCCGCCGATGCCCACGTAGTTGTACGAGGCATCCGGGATGTCGATGCCCTGCGAGAACGCGATCGAGTTGTTCTCGTTGCCGAGCGTGAACGAGCCGGTCAGCGCGACCAGGTCGGTCGGATAGCGGTAGTGAACGCCGCCCTCCCACGAGGTGTAGTCATATTCGTAGTCGCCGCTGGTATTCGCGACGCTGTTGTCGGCGGTGACGAGCGAGCCGACCGATTTCTTGATGTTCAGCGAAAAGCCAATGCCCGAGGGGTCGCTGCTGAGCTTCTCGGTCGGCATCGGGAACACCGAGATCCCGATCTGGATCCCGGAGACCCCCTGCGCCGGATACGACGGCGGCGCATTCCCGGTCGCATCCGCGTCCTGCGTGAACGACATGCCGCGCGACGCGACGAAGCCGCCACCGGTGATCAAGAACTTCGGCGCGGGCTTCATGATCCGCGGCGCCGGTGCCTCCGAGATGATGTCCTGGGTCCTGATCTCGGGCATCAGCACGTTGGTCAGCGGCGTCGCATCGGACGTGGCGACCTGCTTGAGCGAGGGCTTCGCCTCGCTGTCGCGACGGACATCGCCGATCTCGTCGTCGGCATCCTTGCTGCTCTTCTTGTCGTCGCGGTCATCGTGGTCGTCGTGCTGGTTGCGCTCGTCCTGGCGATCGTCGCGCTCGCTGCGGCGCGAGCTCTTCCGGTCGTCGTCACGACGGTCGTTCCGACCCGAGCGGCTATCACGCGTGTCGCGGTCGTCGTGGCTCTCGCGGCGCATCTCGAGCTTGGACTTCTTGCGAGGGCGCTCGTCCTTATCGTTCCTATCGTTCCTATCGTTCCTATCGTCCTTGTCGTCATCGCTGTCGTCGTGGCGCTTCGTGAAATCGTGCGAGCCCAGGCGTGGCCGGGTATCGAGGATCGGGAGGTTGACGCCGGCGCTCGACGAGGTCGCATCACCATCGATCCAGTCGAGTACTTCATTCAGCTGCGTCGCGAGATCGTGCTGCGATTCGGTCGAGAGGCCCTTGTCGCCGATCTTGACCGACACGCTATCGATCTCGTTGCCCGTCGCGGCATCGCGGATCTGCACGGTCAGCGTGTGATGACGGCCTTCGGTGTTGATCCAACCTTCGATCACGGCGTCGACACCAGACGACTTGGAGGCCTGTTGCCACTGCGCCGGACCGCGGCCCTGCGCTTGCGCGCGGGCGCTCTCCCACTTCTTCGTCGGCACGAGGTCGTACTGGTCGCCGAGCAGCGCGAGCACGTTGCTCCTGCCGGTATCGGCGAGCGTACGCGGCAGCCCGTCGAAGTCGATGATCACGACCTTGCGAGGTTTGGCATCTGCGACCGTGGTGGTGGCCGTGGCAAACGCCGCGACTGCGAGAATGATGGAGTGGAGGTTGCGCATGGAAGTGATGCTCCTGCCCTGGTCGTGGAGAGGTCGTCGTGGTGGATGCGTTGATCAGTTGCCGCTGTAGTTGTAACAACCGCTCGCGTAGCACCAGCTGTGCGCTCCGCTGTTGCAGCTATTGCCGCTGTTCCCGCTGTTGATCTGCGCGGTGTCGGAGTGCGCGACACAGCAGCCGACTTCTCGCGCCTGACAGACGGGTAGGTTCTTGTTGTTCTTGATCGTGATCGAATTCGGGTAGAGCACCGAATGCGTATTGAGCACCTGCCCGGCGTAAGCCCAGTTGCCGAGGCTCGTCAGCGCGGCATTGTTCGAGATCATCATCGCGCCGGAGATCACGAGGGCGCCGGTCGTCACGTGACCGGTGGTCTGCGCCTTCGTGATCGCGGGCATGGAGGTCAAGCTCTTGTTCGAATCGATCAGGAGGTCGCCCTGAATGTTCGTGGCGTTGATCGTCCCCATCGAGGTCAGCGCATCGTTGTTCGTGATGGTGACCGAGCCGACCGATTGGAGCTGCGTGAACGACAGCGTCGTCATCCGGGTGTTGTAGGTGACCTCGAGGCCACCCTCGAGACGCGCCGCCGAATCGAGCGCGACCGCCGCGAGCTCGACGTTGTTCGAGATCTTGGTGAGGCCGGCGACGCACATCGCCTTGCCGACGCCGCCGAGGTCGGTCAGCGCCTGGTTCCCGTTGACCGTGATCGCGGCCAGGTAGGTCAGGCACGACGCATCGTTCGGCAATGCGACATTCGCGAGCGACGTCAGCACCGTGTTGTTCTCGATATCGAGCGTGCGGGTCACCGCGAGCGGCGCGACCGTATCGATCGCCGTCACCATGGAGTTGGTCATCACGAGGTCGTCGACCTGGCGGATGTCGCCGAGCAGGTCCTTGAGGCTGGTCGTCGCGCCCGAGACCGAAAGCTTGCCTTTGAGGTTCCAGCAGCTGGTGGGCAGCTTGTCGGCCATCGTCAGGCTCGTGCCCGACACCGTGATGTCCATCGTCTTGATCACGGGGTTGTCACACGCCGCGGCGGTGTCGCTGCCGCCAGCGTCGGCGGCCGTCCACTTGTTGCCGCCGCCGAAGTTCCCCGTGCAGCCCGCGAGCAGCGCGGCGAACGATCCGATTGCGAGGGTGGTGGTCTTCATGACTGTCTCCTAGAGCAGACGCTGTGCCAGGGGTGTTTTCGTGTGCGTCCCGCGAGTTACGTCGGTTCGCCTGTGGGTGGGGTCAACAGATCGTCAACCTGGGGAAGCGATCGCCCAGCTACCGACGTGCATGCGGTTTCACATCGACGCCGTACTGATCGAGCAAGGTGCCGCTCAGGTACTGCAGCTGGATCACGGCGATGTGGTAGTCAGCGATCGCGCGAGCGAGGTTGAGCCGCGCGGTGATCAGCGAGTCCTGGCGCTGCATCACGTTGTAGTTCGTGGTGCGGCCGGCGATGAACAGCTCCTTCTCCGAGCGCACGTTGGTATCGGACACCGCCTCCGCCTTGCGCGACAGATCGACCCGTCGCCTCGACGCCGAGACCTGCTTCACGGCGAGCACCGTCTGGGTCTCGATCTGCCGCGAGGTGTCCTCGAGATCGATGGAGAGCCGCTTCTTCTTGGCCTGCGCGGCATCGCGGCCCTTGCGCGCGGCGCTCGAGACCTCCCATTGCACCGAGAGGCCGAGGCTGAGCTGATACCCATCGCCGTTGCCGATGCCCCCGACGGAGTCGCCCGCGGTGTCGCCGATACCGAGGATGGCGCCGGTCGCGGTGAGGTCGACCTGCGGCCTCATCGCGTTGGCTGCGACGTCGATGTCGACATCCGCTTCGCGCTGCTGGACGACGAGCGTCGCGAGCTTGCGGTTCGTGGTCTTGGCGCGCTGCAGCACCTCGGTGATGTCGAACTCGTCGTCGCCAATGTCGTAGGCCTCGGCCGGCTTCAACACGGTCTCGCGCTTCTGGAGATCGAGCCCGGCCTTGCGGCGGAGCTCCATCGACTTGGACTCGACCTCGATCTGCGACTTCTCGAACGCCGCTTCGCGCTCGTAGAGGTCCGACTTCACCTGATCGATCGCCGTCGACGACACCGTGCCGGCGCGGGCCTGATCGTGCGTGATCTTCATCTGTTTCTTGGCGAGGTCGATCGCCTGGAACCGGATGTCGAGCTCGCGGTTCGAGTATGCGAGCTCCCAGTAGTCCGTGAGCGCCTCCTTGAGGGTGTCCTCTGCGGCGAGCTGGACCTTGACGGTCGCTTCGGTCGCGACGAGGTCCGCCTTCTTCTCGTTCGCGACGGCGACGTCACCGAAGCCGCGGGCGAGCGGTTGCTTGATCTGGAGCTGGACGTGCGAGGTGATCTGATACGCGTCCTCGGAGGGTGGTGTCGAGCCCGAGCCCGAACCCGAGCCCGCGCCGGTGGTCGCGTTCGAGGACGTCAGGCCCTGGAGCGTGCTGTAGACGTTGTATTCGGTGTGCTGGTGCTGGATGCCGGTCTCGAACTGGATCGAGCCGCCGGTCGGCAGGTTGCGCCCGAGGCCGAGCGTCCCCGACAGCGTGTCCTGCTCCACCACCGAGTACGGCGGCGCCTCGACGTGGTCGGCGATGCCGTTCTGGTTGAAGCCCGCGTTGGCGCTCACCACCCACGCCTGGTTCTTGCGCTCCGCTTCGGCGGTCAGCTTCGCGATCGTTCGATCGGTGCGCGCACGTGCGAGGTCGGGCGACAGATTGATGATCGCGGTGACGACCTCATTGATCTGGATCGGCAGCGCGTTCTTCGCTTCGGGACCACCAACGTCGGCATCGTCATCGTCCGCAGACGGCTGCGCGTAGGCAGTCGTGACCGCGGCAAACAAGACGGCGCTGAAAATGATCCGACTCTTCATGGGGAGGGGCTAGAGCACTAGCCATGCCCATCCCTAAGTCACCGAGTCCTCTCGGAGACACCACTTCGGACACTCCGGGACTCGTATCCCTCGGTATGCGGATCCCGCTCCCCACCCCCGGCCTCGCACGGGATTCTCAACTCCGATCACGAGGTTACGGAGCAGCCGATCGTGGTCCTGCGTTTGCTCTTACGCCTGTTCGCGATGCGCTACGAACACTCCAACGCCGAAGCGTCGACCGTACGCCGCAACTGGGGCGTGGCACCGGAAGCGCCGACTCATCTACCGATCGAGAAGACGCTCGATCGAGATGACGACGAGCCTCCGACCCACGCTGCCCGCGCGACCGGCTCGCAACCACGACCCTTACCCGCACCACCGGTGAGCGAGGCCAAGCCCGTCGCCCCAGTCGAAGAGAAGTCCAAGTCGGTCTCGAAGTCTCAGAACCTCGCGCCCGCGTTCATGGAGTTCGCAGGCGGCGCCGCGTTCGATCCGAACCAGATCCCGATGCCGCCCGAGCTCGCGACCGCGGTGTTCGGGTGGGTGCGTCGCCTCGCGCTGCAGGCCGACCTCGCCGCCGCGGACCGCCTGCTCCGCGATGCCGTCGCCGAGCTCACGAGCTCGCTGTCGGTCGTCATCATCTATGCCGGTCCCGACGGCTTCTACTCGCTCGGCCCCGACGGGGAGATGCCGAAAGACACCCAGCCCCTGCTCGCCGTTGGCAAGGCGCGCCGCGCACTCGTCGGGCCGCACAGTGGCCTCATTCCGATCGCGACGGCGACCGAGACCCTCGCCGTGATCCAGCTCGCGCGCAACGTGCGCCAGCCCGTGTTCGCGACGCCCGACCACATCACGATGGCCGCGATCGCACGCGAGAGCGCGTCGGTCCTTCATCACCTCGTCGTGCAACATCTCCAGGGCCGCCAGGAGCACGCCGCCGATCAGAAGTCGCTGTATCGCCCCGAGGCGCTCGAGTACCACCGCAAGAAGGGCTCCGAAGGGGTCGTCGCCGAGCTGTCGCCGCGCTGGATCAAGCGCGCCTATCCGATCCTCGGCATCTCGATGCTGATCGCGCTCCTGTTCGGCATCTTCCTGCGCGTCCCGACCTACACCACGGGCTTCGGCGTCATCCACTACGCGGGCACCCCCGTGACGGTGCAGGCGACCGGCAACATCGAATCGATCTATGTCCAGCCGGGCGATTACGTCCACGTCGGCGACCCCGTCGCGAAGCTCGCGTCGACGAAGGAAGACGCCGACTGGCAGCAGGTCAACTCGGAGTGTGAGAACGCGCTGCAGACCTACCTGTTCGACGATCAGGACGATCAGGCGCGCAAATCGGTGAAGACCACCTCGGCCGCTCTCACCCACGCCGTGAGCATGCAAGATCTCAAGATCGTTCGATCGTCGGCCGAGGGCCGGGTCTCGGATATTCACGCCGGCGTCGGCAAGGCGATGCAGATGGGCGAGATGATGATGACGATCATCAAGCCGAACACCCGCCCCGAGGTCTGGGCGTACATGCCGGCGACCGATCGGCCGCGCATCAAATCGGACATGCCGCTGCAGGTCGCGGTCGTCGGCTTCAACAAGAAGCCCGCGAAGCTCAAGAT
This sequence comes from Kofleriaceae bacterium, assembly GCA_025357755.1. Classification (GTDB taxonomy): domain Bacteria; phylum Myxococcota_A; class Polyangia; order Haliangiales; family Haliangiaceae; genus JABFXX01. The sequence continues at coordinate 6,170 of JANXOP010000429.1, forward strand.
CCAATCGATCAGCAACGACGCTGTCGGCGCGACCGAGATTCGCCGCGAGGTCGGCCAGGATCTCGCCGATACGCTCAAGCTCGCACAGGATGCGAACTACATCCTCGTCAAAGGCGAGTTCGAGGGCGACACGATCAAGGTCGGCAAGAAGGAGTTCACGCTCCACCACGGCATGTCGACGAAGGTCGAGATCAAGATCGAGTCCAAGCCCTTCCTCGTCACGATCTTCCCGCTGTTCGAGAAGTACCTCGACTGATCGACCGCGGCCCCTGACCCAGGCGCCCCTGACCCGGGCGCCTTGTTTCGTTTCGGCCGGCGACCGGCCTTCGTAACCCGCGGTATGCGGACTCGAATCGCCACCCCCGGTAGACGAATCGATCTTCAAGTGTGTACAACGGGTTACGCCGGATTTGGCGCTGGCTCAGCGGTTGCTCTAGTAGGTTCCCGTGAGCGAGAACCCAACGGAAACCAAGTCGATCGCGGAGCGCTACCCGGCGCTCAAGCGGATCGGATTCTCCTCCAAGAAGCGCAGCGTGCCGTTCACGCAGCAGCTCGAGTGGACCGATTGCGGCGCTGCGTCGCTCGCGATGGTCATGCAGTTCCACGGCAAAGAGGTCAAGCTCGCCGAGGTCCGCGATGCCATGGGCATCGGTCGCGATGGCGTCAGCGCCAAGGCGATCCTCGACACCGCCGAGAAGTATGGCCTCGCCGGCCGCGGCATCAAGGTCTCGGTCGAGCAGGTCAAGCTGCTCAAGCAAGCGACCATCCTCCACTGGGAGTTCAACCACTTCGTCGTCTTCGACAAGGTCGTCAAGGGCGGCGTCCGGATCGTCGATCCGGCGACCGGCCCGCGCGACGTGTCGATGGCGCAGTTCGCGAAGCAGTTCACCGGCGTCGCGATCGAGCTGATGACGACGGCGAGGTTCACGAAGCAGAAGTTCGAGAAGGGCCGGCTCAAGCGCTACGTCGACGAGCTGATGTCGGAGAAGGGTCTGTTCACGAAGATCGTCGTGATCTCGTTGTTCCTTCGCCTGATCGCGCTCGCGCTGCCGCTCGTCACCGGCATGATCCTCGACCAGGTCATCCCGCGCAGCGACTACAGCTTGCTCTACGTCTGTCTCGCGACGATCGCCGGCATGACGATCTTCAACATCATCTCCGAGGTCGTGCGCTCGTTCGTGCTGCTCCACCTGCGGATCGCGCTCGACACCCGGATGACGCTCGGCTTCCTCGACCACATGGTGTCGCTGCCATACTCGTTCTTCCAGCGCCGGTCGACGGGTGACTTGATGATGCGCGTCGACTCCAACGGCACCGTCCGCGAGATCGTGACGTCGAAGTCGATGTCGGCGGTGCTCGACGGGGTGTTCGTCCTCCTCTATGCGGGTGTGATCTTCTACGTCAACCCGATGCTCGGCGTGGTCACCATCGTGATGTCTGGTGTCGAGGCCCTCGTGTTCCTCTGCGCTCGCCCGACGTTCCAGCGCCTGCTCGCGGCCGATCTCGACAAGCAAGCGAAGGCGCACTCGTACATGGTCCAGCTGCTCGGCGGCATCGAGACGCTCAAGTGCGCTGGCGCCGAGCGCCTCGGCCTCGAGAAGTGGTCGAATCTCTACACCGACGAAGTCAACGTCAAGATGCAGCGCGCTCGTGCCTCGGCGTACGTGGACTCGATTCGCGGCGCGGTCGCTTCGCTGGGACCCATGCTGATCCTCACGATCGGCGCGACCTCGGTGATGAGCGGCAAGATGTCGGTCGGCATGATGCTCGCGATGAACTCGCTCGCGACGAGCTTGTTCGGACCGCTCTCTGCGCTGGTGTCGAGCGGCCTCGAGCTCCAGCTCGTCAAGGGTCACATGGACCGCATCGACGACGTGCTCCAGACCCCGGTCGAGCAGGATCGTGACAAGGCCGCGAACCCGCCGCGGCTCCGTGGTCACGTGACGGTGAAGAACCTCTCGTTCAAGTACGGCGAGCAAGCCCCGCTCGTGGTCCAGAACGTCTCGCTCGAGATTCCGCCGGGCGCCTCGGTCGCGCTCGTCGGTCCGTCGGGCTCGGGCAAGTCGACGCTCTTGAACCTCCTCTCCGGACTCCACAAGCCCGCGAGCGGCGAGATCCTCTACGACTCCAAGTCGCTCCACGAGATGGATCTCCGCGGCGTGCGTCAGCAGATCGGCATCGTCCCGCAGCACCCGTTCATCTTCGGCGGCACGATGCGCGAGAACATCGCGCTCGCCTCGCCCGGCGCGACGCTCGATCGGATCCAGCACTCGGCGAAGGTCGCGTGCCTGCACGAGGACATCGCCGAGATGCCGATGAACTACGACACCGTGATCTCGGACGGTGGTGGTTCGCTCTCGGGTGGCCAGCGCCAGCGCGTCGCGATCGCTCGCGCCGTCCTTCGCAACCCGACCCTGATGCTGCTCGACGAAGCGACCTCGGCGCTAGATAACTCGACCGAGAAGAAGGTCATCGCCGGCCTCGAGACCCTGCGCTGCACGCGGATCACCGTCGCGCACCGCCTGTCGACCGTTCGCAACTGCGACCTCATCGTCGTGATGGAAAAGGGTCGCGTCGTCGAGCAAGGCAACCACGATCAACTCGTCGCGTCAGGTGGCCTCTACAGCCAACTCCTCGCGGCTTCGCAGTCCACCACCCCGAACGCCCCGGAGATTCCATATGAAGCTGCCCATGCTTTGCGCTCTGCTGCTAGCAGCATGCGCTCCGCACGAAACGCACCAGAGCGCGGTTGATTTCATTCCCGCCAGGCGCGAAGCGGTGGCCTTGCCCACCGCAAAGCCGCTCGACCTGGTCGCGGTCGTGACGTCGCGAACCTCTCGCGTGATCACCGCGGCTGCGGACGGTTCTGTTCAATCCCTCTCGCATCACAACGACGAATACGTCCACATGGGTGACCCGATCGCACAACTCGATATCTCGGAGCTCCGCTCGAAAGAGCTCGAGCTCGAGGGCCAGCTCGTGAATGCGCAGGGTCAGGCTGCACGTGCCGGTGCGATGTACGCGCAAGCGGCCCGCAAGGCGCGCTCGGAAGCACGGCTTGCCCGCCTCGGCGCATCCTCCCCCGAAGCGGTCCACGCGGCGCAGTCCGATGCGAGCGCGGCGGCCGGTGAGGGCGCCGGCGCCGGTGGTTCGATCCAATCGGTGAAGATGCAGATCGCCGAGCAGAAGCGCTTGATCGAAGCCGCGAACATCAAGGCGCCGATGGACGGCACGATCGCGGTCGTCAAGGTCCACGTCGGAGAGGTCGCTCGCAAGGGCACGATCATCGCGCGCGTGTTCGACCCGATGGATCCGATCGTCAAGTTCGTGATCCCGCGCGCGAAGCGCGACCTCGTCAAGAGCGGCGATGTGGTCCAGATGCGCGTCGGTGACCACCAGGTTGGCGCGACCGTCACGACGATCACGGACGACCACGACCCCGCGATCGATTTTCTCGTTGCAACCGCCGAGCTCGAAAAAACTTCCACCCGCCCTGTCGACATTCGTGTCGGCGTCACTGGCTACGTTCGCATTGCAGACAAAGGAGCCGTCCGATGAGCGTGCTACGATCAACTGAACTCGTGGAAGGTCAAGATCTCGAGACCCCGACCTGGGTCACCTCCTTTCAAGGCCTGCCGCGGACGGTCAATGTTCGTCGCTGCCGGCTCGAAGTCGTCGCCGGTGCCGACAAGGGCAAGGTGATCGAGCTCGCCCTGCCGACGATCCAGATCGGCCGCCTCGGCGCCGACCTCAACCTCAGCGATGGCAAGGTCTCGAGCCTCCATTGCGAGCTGCGCATGACGCCCGAAGGCTATCGCCTCCGCGATCTCGGCTCGACGAACGGCACGTACGTCAAAGGCGTGCGGGTCGTCGATGGCTTCATCCAGCCGGGCTCGGTCATCCAGATCGGCAAGAGCGCGGTGTCGTTCGATCCGATGGACGACGCGGTCGCGATGCCGCTGTGGAACGAAGCTCGTCTCCACAACCTGATCGGCGGTAGCGCCGTGATGCGTCACCTGTTCGAGCTCGTCAATCGGTTCGCGCAGTCGGATGCGACCGTCTTGATCCAGGGCGAGACCGGCGCGGGCAAGGAGCTCGTCGCCGATGCGATCCACCAGAGCTCGCCGCGCCGTAACGAGCCGTTCGTCGTGCTCGATTGCTCGGCGATCCCCGAACAGCTGTTCGAAGCGCAGCTGTTCGGCAACGAGATCGGCGCGTTCACCGGCGCGGTCAAGTCGACGGCCGGCGTGTTCGAGCTCGCCCACGGCGGCACGCTGTTCCTCGACGAGATCGGCGAGCTGCCGCTCGATGTCCAGGCCAAGCTCCTCCGCGCGGTCGAGACCCGCAAGGTCCGCCGCCTCGGCGGTACCAAGATGTTCGCGGCCGATGTCCGGATCGTCGCGGCGACCAACCGCGACCTCGCGGCCGAGGTGAATCGCGGCAACTTCCGCTCGGATCTCTACTACCGTCTCGCGGTCGCGAAGCTCCAGCTCCCCGCGCTGCGCGAGCGCCGCGATGATCTGCCGCTGCTCGTCGAGCACTTCCTGCGTCAGCTTTCGGTGTCGTCGGGCAACCCCGATCCGCGCCTGCCGGAAGACTTCATCGCTCGCGCGAACCGCCACACCTGGCCGGGAAATGTCCGCGAGCTCCGCAATGCGATCGAGCGCGCCGTGCTCCTGCCGAACCATCCCTCGGCGTTCGAGACTCCACTGAAAAAAGAAGGCGAAGGCTTCGCGCAGATCGATATCGAGATCCCGTTCAAGGTCGCCAAGCAGAAGCTCGTCGACGAGTTCGATCGTCGTTACTTGAAGGAGCTGCTCGAGGCACATGACGGCAACATCTCCGCCGCCGCTCGCGCCGCCGGGATCGAGCGCATGTCGATCTACAAGATGATCCGCCGGCTCGGCCTCGACAAAGATGCGGAGGGCGGGCGCGCGCCGACCGCCGACGAAGACGAAGGCGACAGCGACAGCGAGTATTAGATCGCCGCTACGCGAGGCGCCGCTACGCGAGGCGATCGTCGTGTTGCGCGAGTGTCGAAGCGCTCGGCAGCTGCGCCGCCGGGCCTTTGCTGCCCAGGAATGTGCGCGTCGCCGGATCGACGGCCGCATCGGGACAGCGCGCCGCGACGAGCTGGACGAACCGGCGCGCCCGCGCGTCGCCTTCTTCGAGGTCCTCGGTACCGTCGATATCGAGCTCGGTCCACGGCAGGATCCGGAGCGTCGAGCCTTCGTTCGAGACGACATCGACGAACGTCTCGCCGCGGTATGGCGCCTCCGAAGGCAGGCGGCGTGCGACGACACCGACGATCTCGGGCCACAACACGCGGCGCTTCTCGCCGGTCTCGTGATCGGCGACGATGCCGGCCTCACCGACCGTGGCGCGGATCGTCGCGTAGCGGAGCAAACCTGCGAGCGGAAGCGCAGGCTTCGGCCCGAGGTCGATCTTCCTCATCGATCTGACGGTAACACGTCGACGATCACGCCCGCATCGATCGGCGCCGTGCGTCGCGTGTGCGGCACGGTCGGCAAGGGTGCGGGAAAGCTCGTCCACAACCACACCCCGCACGCGATGACGGCGACCGCGAAGCCGACGATGGCGAGCTTCTTCTTCATGATCAGAACGCGTGCGATTGGCCGCCGTCGACGACGATGCAGGCGCCCGCGATCCAGCTCGCCTTCGGGGACGCGACGAACACGACCGCATCGGCGACCTCTTCGACCGTGCCGAACCTTCCGAAAGGGAGCTCGCGCTCGACCATCGCCGCGGTGCCCACTGGATCCGCGGTCTGCCTGCGTTCCCAGCCACCGCCGAAAAACAGGATCGAGCCGGGTGCGACGCTGTTGACCCGGATGCCGAGCTTCGCGTGATCGTGATTGAGCGCCTTCGCGAGCGCGATGACCGCGGCCTTCGCGACGTTGTAGCCGGGTGCGCCACCACCTTCGCGGCCCCAGATCGAAGAGATCATCGTGATCGAGCCCCGAGTCTTCGCGAGGTGTGGCACCGCACGCTGCGCGACGCGCGCCGCGGTCCACAAGTTCAGGTCGAGTGACTTCGCTAGATCGTCGTCGTCCATCTGCGCCGCGTCGCGTGCGAAGGACTTGCCGACATTCGCGATCACGACATCGAGCTGACCGAACGCCGCGACCGCTTGATCGATCGCGGCCTGCGCACCTGCAGCGGTCGCGACATCGGCGACGATCTTGACGTCGAAGGGATCGAGCCCTTCGGCGTTCCGTGCGACGGCCGCGACGCGACCGCCTTCGCGCTGGAGGGCGAGCGCGATCGCGCGCCCGATCCCGCGGCTCGCACCCGCGACCAGACACGCCTTGCCCTCGAGGCCGAGGTTCACGGCAGCTCCCAGGTGTTTCCCCAGAGCGCGGCCGCACCGTCGATCCGCAGCGTCGCTCCGCTGATGAACGCGGCCGCGGGAGATGCGAGGAACACGATCGAGGCGGCGACTTCTTCGACCGTACCGGCGCGCTTGAGTGGCGTCGCCGCGATCCCGCGCTCGACCAGCTGCGGCGGATATTGCGTCGTGCCCGACGAGATGATGATGCCGGGTGCGACCGCGTTGACGAGGATCCCGAACTGCGACCACTCCACCGCGAGCGTCATCGTCATGTTCTCGACGCCGGCTCGCGCCGCACCGGTGTGCACCATGCCCGGAAAGCCGCGATAGATATTCGCGATCACGTTGATGATCCGACCGCCGCCTTCTTTGATCATCCACTGGTTCGCGACTTCCCGCGCGACGTGAAACGTGCCGACCAAGTTGTTCTTGATCACCGCGAGAAACCCGTTCGGCGAGATGTGCTGCGCGGGTGCGGGGAACTGGCCGCCCGCGTTGTTCACCGCGATGTCGAGGCGGCCGTAGCGAGCGATGATCTCTTTGACCATCGCCTCGACCTGGGCCGGCTCGCGGATATCGCACGCGATCGCGAAGGCGTTCGGCCCGAGCTCGGCGATGGCAACATCGAGCTTGGCCTGGGTTCGGCCGCAGATCGCGACCTTGGCGCCGAGCCGCACGAGCTCGCGCGCGGTCGCGAGCCCGATTCCGGACCCGCCCCCGGTCACCAGCGCGACCTGATGATCGAAGATCCCGGGGGCGAAGATGCGCTGGCTGTCAGCGGTTGGAGGCGGCTTGGGCATCGCTCGCGAACGTAGCGCATTTTACTGCACAACTCCGCGTAGGGACTCAGTTCCCCAGGGGGTGAGGACAGTCCCAGGGTGCCGACTGCACACCGTGGTGTCCAGTTGCATGTCGGTAGGTTCGAGGCCTCGAAAGTCGGGAAAACAGCCCGCAGATCGATCGTTTAGGGGTCGGCACGACCGGTGCAGTTGGTCCCCTCGTGGCCGTTGCGAGCACTACGGAGGTTCATCTCCTCCAGCGCGATTCTTCCGGCGGCAAGCGTCAGGGCCGCTACGTCCTGGGCGAGCTGCTCGGACGCGGCGGCATGGCCGAGGTGTTTGCGGGCCAATCGATGGGCTCGCACGGCTTCCAGAAGCCGGTCGCCATCAAGCGCCTGCTCCCGGAGCTCGCGAATGACAAGGTGTTCGTCGAGCGCCTGATCGGTGAAGCGAAGCTGCTCGTCGGCATGCAGCACGGCAACATCGTGGGCGTGATCGATCTCGCGCGCGACGGAGACGATGTCTTCCTCGTCATGGAGTTCATGGACGGTCCGTCGGTGCGCCAGCTGCTCAAGGCGCGCGGCACGCGTGGCCTGCCGATCGGCGTCGCGACGTACATCGTCCAGAACGCGGCGACCGGTCTCGAGTTCGCGCACAACCGACCGGGCGGCGCGGTGATCCATGCCGATATCTCGCCGTCGAACATCCTGCTCACGACCTCCGGCGAAGTTCGCGTCGCCGATTTCGGCATCGCGCGTCGCGAAGGTGGCGCCGGCGCCGGCGTCGTCGAAGGCAAGTGGGCATACATGGCTCCCGAGCAGGCGCGCGGTGAAGCCCTCACGCCACGCTCGGACGTGTTCGCGCTCGGCGTCGTGCTCTACGAGCTGATCTGTGGCCAGCATCCGCTCGGTCGCCAGGTCACCGCCGACGAGCGCGAGCTCTCGACGATGAAGGTCATCCCGCCGCGCGTCGTCAATCCGAAGATTCCGGTTGGCATCGAAGCGATCTGCATGAAGGCGCTGTCGCACGATCGCAAGGATCGCTACCCGAGCATGCAGAGCATGATCGACGCGATCAGCGAAGAGCGCTTCGCGAATGGTTGGCGCGAAGGCGCGAACGACCTCGCGACCGTGATCAAAGAGATCACGCCGGGTGCCGTGAACGCGATCAGCGCCGGTCCCAAGACCCAGCACACCGATCGCCCCGTGACGATCGTGACGCGCTCGCTGATCGTCGACTCCGAACGTCGCCGCGCAGGCTCGCAACCGCGCGCCGCTTCGCCGCACGTGATCGTCAACCAGGCGTACGAAGCGCCGAGCGAAGCGTATAGCGACGCCGCCGCACCGACGAAGATCCTCGACTCGGGCGCGCAGACCCTGTTCATCGAGCAAAGCTCGAAATCGAAGTCGAAATCGAAATCGAAGCCCGGCTCGGTGCGCCCCGCGACGGTGCCGCCGATCGCCGCGAGCATGCCGACCCGTCCCGATGGCACGCCGGCGCCGCAGCTGGTCGTTCCCGAAGGCGCGATGCCGCAACCGGTCTACGCGTTTGCCGCCTCGATGTTGCCCGCGCCGGAGCTCGCCTCGATCCACGGTGCCTCGCACACGGGTGGAGCGATCGCCGTTGGCGCAGAGAGCGCCAGCAATCGCTGGACGTACGGCATCCTGGCGGTAGCCGCGCTGATCGGGGTCGTCGCCGCGGTCGCGATCCAGCTCGCGCCGAGTAAGGTCGACGAGCCCGTGATCGTGCAGTCGCCGATCGTGGTCGAAGCTCGTCCCAAGGTCGCACTGACGCCGCTGCCGATTCCCGCGCCGGCCGCGGCCGTGCCCACGCCGGTCGCGCCGACGCCGGTCGCGCCGACGCCGGTTGCTGCGCCGGTCCCCGCCTCGCCGGTGGCAGTCGCAACGCCGGATGTCGCGACGACGCCGTCGCTCGAATCCAAGCTCGCGGCTCGACGCGCCGCCACGCCGGCACCGAAGGCCAAGCAAGTCGCGGCGAGGCCAGTCCACAAAGGCGAGGCCTATCTCGTCGTCGATTCGCGCTCGTCGGACTACCTGACGATCACGGTCAACGGGGTCTCGAAGGACACGCCAGGTGCGAAGTTCACCGTTCCCGCGGGGCCGTACACCGTGACCGTGCGCGACGATAACTATCGCTTCACCTGCAAGGTCACGCTCGGCGACGGCAAGATGGTCCGGCTGCGCGCCTCGATGGCGAACCGCAGCTGCGAGTAGCTGTAACGGGTCGTCGCACCGAACGTCCAAGCCCCGATGACTGGTCCAAGCTCGGCTCGCTCGACCGGGGTGCTCGCAGGCTTCATCGTCGCGTGCCTCGGCGGCGGCGTCCTCGCGGGTCTCGCGACGAGCAACTCGGTGCAGACCTGGTATCCGCAGCTCGCCAAGCCGAGCTGGACGCCGCCGGGCTGGCTGTTCGCACCGGTCTGGACCGCGCTCTACCTCATGATGGCGGTCGCAGCGTGGCGGGTGTGGCGCCGGATCGGTTGGGGATGGCCCCACGCCCTGTTCGCGATCCAGCTCGCGCTCAATATCGCGTGGTCGTTCTCGTTCTTCGCCGCGCGAAATCCCGTCGTCGGCATGATCAACATCGTGGCGCTGTGGTGCGCGATCGTCGCCACGCTGATCGTGTTCCTCCGGATCGATCGGATCTCTGGCGCGTTGCTCGTGCCGTATCTGCTGTGGGTGAGCTTCGCCTCGGCCCTCAACGCCGCGATCGTCGCGGCGAACTGAGCTCGCGGCGCGAGTCCCTAGCTCGGCATCTGGCCGACGTACGTCGACGCCGGCCGGATCAGCTTGCCGGTGCGGCGCTGCTCGAGCACGTGCGCACACCAGCCCGCGACGCGACCGACCGCGAACGTCGGCGAGAATTGCTCCCGCGGCAGGCCGACCGCATCGAGCAACACCGCGGTGTAGAACTCGACGTTCGCCGCGAGCGGCCGATCGGGCTTGCGCTCGCGCAGGATCTTGGCCGCCGCGGTCTCGACCGCATGCGCGAGCCCGAGGCGCGGCGTGTTCAGCGGCTTGACGGCGAGCTCGAGCACCGCCGCGCGCGGATCGCGCACGCGATAGATCCGGTGGCCCATGCCCATGATCCGGTTGCCGGCGGCGAGCTCGTTCAGGAGCCACGCCTCGGCGTTCGCGGGCGTGCCGATCGCGTCGAGCATGTCGAGCACCGGGCCCGGCGCGCCACCGTGGAGCGGGCCTTTGAGCGCGCCGACCGCACCGACCACCGACGAGATCAGGTCGCTCGCGGTCGAGGCGATGACGCGTGCAGTGAACGTCGAGGCATTCATGCCGTGATCGCTCACCGTGACGAGATACGCGCCGAGCGCCTTGGACGCGGCAGGATCCGGAAGGTCGCCCGTCGTCATCCGGAGATAGTCGGTCGCGTGATCGAGCTCCGGCGAGGGAGCGATCGGCGCGAGCCCGCGATGCGTACGGTTCCATGCGGCCACGAACACCGGCGCCGCACCGATCGCGGTGACCGCATCGGCGATGTCATCGCTGGTCGCCCAGATGTGCGCGAGTGCGGCGCGCAGCGAGTCCATCCCATCAGTCGCGGCGAGCGCATCGCCGAGGCGCGGCAGTAGCTCCCACGCGCGCACGCGCGCGTCGCCCAGCGCGGTTGACGCGATCGGTTCACCACGACCTTGCTCGAGCATCGCGTGGGCGACCTGCTCGAACCCGGTGCTCGCAGCGAGCTGCTCCACGTCCGAGCCGATGATCACGAGCTGTCCACGCTCGCCATCGACGTGCGAGATCCGCGTGTCGGCGGCATTGACGCCTTCGAGTCCGTAGCCTTTCGCTTGGTCTGCGCTCATGGATCGTGTGTAAGGTGAAGGCTATGGTTGATCAACGTAGATTCGACAATCAACCAAAGGACTTCCTCGATGCAAAGGCCGCCGCGAAGCTGCTCGGCATCGAGGTTCGGACGCTGTACGCGTACGCGAGCCGTGGGCTCGTGCGCAGCGTGCGTGGCGGGCGTGGGCTGAAACGCCACTACGCGCGTGATGACCTCGAGCGGCTACGCACGCGCAGCGGTGCGCGTGCAGGTCACGGTGCGGTCGCGGCCGGTGCGTTGCGCTGGGGAGAGCCGGTGCTCGATTCGGCGATCACGCAGATCACGCCACGCGGTCCCGCGTATCGCGGGCGCCTCGCGATCGATCTCCTCGGCACGCCGTTCGAGAACGTCGCCGAGATGTTGTGGTCGGGATACCTGCCGGGAGAGCCGATCATCTGGCCGCGCACCGCGCTGTCGCTCTCGCAGCTCGGCAAGCTCGTGCCGGTCACCGCGCGCCCCCTCGAAGTGATGTCGCTGCTCGTACCGCTCGCCGGCATCGCCGACACGCAACGCAGCGACGGCCGTCCCGATGCGATCGTCGCGCGCTGTCGCCTGCTCGTGCCTCTGCTCGCTGCCTCACTCGGCTGGAGTGCAGGTGCAGCCCAGGTCACGCGTGCACTCGCGGCCCCCTCGATCGCGGAGATCTGCGTGCGTGCGCTCGGCCTCGCCGACGACGCCTTGGCGGCGATCTCGACGGTGCTCGTGATCCTCGCCGACCACGAGCTCAATGCTTCGAGCTTCGCAGCGCGCATTGCGGCCTCGACCGATGCCGATCCGTACGCGTGTTTCTCCGCGGCGCTGGCCACGATCTCGGGGCCGCGCCACGGCTCCGCCGCCGAGACGCTCGCGCAGTTCGCCGATTCGATCGGCTCGCCCGAGCGCGCCGCGAAGATCGTCCGCGAGATGCGCGCGCGCGGCGAAGCGCTTCCCGGGTTCGGTCACGTGCTGTATCCGCAGGGCGATCCACGCACGGCACCGCTGCTCGCACTCGCGCGCGGCAGCTCCCACAAGCGGGCGCGCACGATCTTCGCGATCGCCGATGCGGTCGCCGACCAGCGGCAGGTCTCGGCACCGATGTATCCGAGTGCCGATGTCGGCCTCGCCGCGCTCGTCGCTTCGTTCGGGTTGGCACCGGCCGCAGGCAGCGGCTTGTTCGCCGTCGCGCGCAGTGCGGGTTGGCTCGCCCACGTACTCGAGCAACGCGCCGCCGGGTACCTGCTCCGGCCGCGGGCTCGTTACACGGGGCTGCCGGTTACGCCTTGACGCCGTTCGGAGCGGCCGGGTCGTACTCGGCCTTGGAGACATTCAGGCCGCGGAGCACGAGAGTGAGCACCGTTCCGGGCGAGCCCACGTAGGCCTTCGGCAAGAACAAAAAGTAGTTCTTCACGCCGTCGTCTTCGGAGGGGGCGGCGCCGTGCTTGTCGGCGCCGGGGCTGCCCGTCAGCATGCGCATCTTGGTGCCCGGCTCGAGGACAAATCCCGGGTCGATGACGCCGAGCAGCGACTTCTTGTTCGAGCCACGCTTACCGACGGTCATCCCGCACCCGCGGGTCGAGAAGGCGGTCTTACCCGCGTTCTCGATGATGACCCATTCGGTGTTCAGGGCCTCGGTCGACTCTGCTGCCTTGATCTCAACGAACCGGATCGCACTCATCGGGCGCGGAGCATACACGCCCAGTCCGCCGTTGCAATCGTAGCCAATCCATCGATAATGCTCGGCGATGGGCAAAGAGGTGATCCGGGTCGTCGCCGCCGTCATCGATCATGACGGCCGGTACCTGATCACCCAGCGCAACTCGAATGCCGTCTTGCCCGGCCTCTGGGAGTTTCCGGGCGGTCGCGTCGAGCCCGACGAAGCCGAAGATGCGGCGCTCGCCCGTGAAGTGAAGATCCGCATCGGAGTCGATGTCTTCGTCGGCACCAAGCTCGGCGAGCATCTGCACGAGTACACGAACTATCAAGTCCAGCTCACGATGTACTCGTGCAAGCTGCCGGAGGGAGCACACCCGTACCCGGCCGCCGTCGCGGATCTTCGCTGGGTCACGTCGCGCGAGTTCCTCGATTACGATTTCCCGCCGGCTGACGAAAAGACGATGTCGAAGCTGCTCGGGCTCGTTCGAAATTGATCATCCGAAGTCTGGCGCTCAGCACCGAGCTCGCCTTGGCTGCCACGCGCGGCCGCACGATCGATCGGGGTGACTATCTCGTGATCGAGACGCCCGACGATCCGGGCTACGCCTACGGCAACCTGCTCGTACTCCCCGCCGCACCTCAGGTCGGTGAGGTCGCGTACTGGACGCGCAAGTTCGAGGCGGAGCTCGGCAAACCTTCGATCCGTCACGTCACGTTCTGGTGGGATGGCACGACGGGCGAGCTCGGGGCCGAGAGCGAGCTCACCGCAGCGGGTTTCACGCTCGAGCTCACGATGGTGATGACCGCCACGCAGATCACCGCCTCGGCGCCGGCGTTGCCGATCCGCGAGCTGGAACCTGCCGAGCTCGAGCTCACGCACGATCTCGCGTGGGCGATCGGCGATCGTCATGACGAGAACTATCGCGAGTTCCTGCTGCGCCGCGCGCACTGGCAGCAAACGCTCGTCGAGCGTGGCCTCGCGAAGTTTTTCGGCGCGTTCGATGGCGGCGAGCTCGTCGCGAGCCTCGGCCTCGTGCCGATGAACCATTTCGCGCGCTATCAAGATGTCCAGACCTCGCCGAGCTATCGCAAGCGCGGCCTCGCCGGAGCAATGCTCGCCAAGGCAGCGGCCGCGCTTCCCTCGGAGCGCTACGTCATCATGGCGGCGCCCGGTGGCGACGCCGAGCGGGTCTATCGCCGCGTCGGCTTCACCCTCGCCGAGCGCACCGCTTCTGCGTGTCGCTATCCGCTCGCGCCGCAGACCGGCCCGGTGCGGAGGATCACCGAGAGCTAACCGTGCTCGAGCCGAGCGAGCAGATCGACGAGCTCGGCCTGGCGGCGCACGCCGGTCTTCGCGAAGACCGTGCGCAGCTGCGCGCGGACGGTGTACCAGCTCACGTCGAGCTCCTCCGCGACCCGCTTCGGTGAAGCGCCGCGACCGACGCGCAGCGCGACCCGGAGCTCCGCGCTCGTGAGCGCATAGCCGTGACGCAGGACGGTCTCGGCCGTGCGCGGCACCAGGGCCTCGGTCACGACTGCGAGCTGCGAGACACCTGCCGGCAGTGCGGTCGCGCGCGCGACGAGGAACACGCTGTACGGCACGAGCCCCGACGAGCGCCGCACCAGCGTGGAGACCGCGTCCTCGGGCTGGCCCGCGAGGTACGCGCCGAGCGCACGGTCGTCGTCGGGCCGCTCGGCGTGGAGCAGGCCCTTCTTCACGAGCAAGCCATCGCCACGCGCGAGGAGCTTCTCGGCGGCCGTCGTGGCGAACAAGATCTTGCCGTGCTCGCCGAGAAAAAAAACCGCCGCGTTCGAAAGATCGAGCGCATCGCGCAGCGCATCACGCCCATCCTCGACCGTGGCGAGCCGATCGGTGAGTGCGATCGCGCGCCGGAGATGCGGAGCGAGGCGGCGGGTGAGCCGACGCTCGGCGTCTCCATCGCGGACGCGGGCCTCCTTCATGAGCCCGATGCTGATCTTTTGCTCGGCCGTGCGCGCGAGCATGATCTTGTGGATGTCTTCGAGCCCGTGGTGCCGACAAAAGTCCTGGTAGAACTCGCTGCGCTCGAGCTGCGCGCGCGGCAGCATCTCGTCGCCGAACACGTCGGCATCGTGGGCGAGAGGGACCGCCGACCAGCTATCGAGCGCGCTGTAGCGCTCCCCGTAGGCACGAACAACGTCAGGCTCGAGCCCGTTGTCGATCATCCGGAACTGCTGGTTCTCGATCGAGACCCACTTGAGTCCGACCGCTCGTGTCGAGGTCGCGGTGCCGAGCGCGTCGAGGAACACGCTCCAACCATTGTGGGTCAAGGGTGCGTCGTAGACCAGCTCGACGAGGCGCTCGAACTTCAGCACGTCTCGAGACTATCGCGTTGCACTGCTCGGGTCAGCCGTGCGCGGGCTCGTCGACGATCGTGGGGCTTAGTGGATGATCTTCGCGATGACCATCGTGAGCAAGAGCGCACCCACGACGGCCCCGACGAACAGCAACCCGAGCTGGACCGGCGTGAGCGCCTTCGCCGGCGCCGCGGCGGCAGCTTCCCAATCCATGCTGTTGGCCGGGTACTGGTCACCGACAGGCGACATCAGATTCGCGGCTTGCTGCGAGCGGAAATCCGCGGAGCTCGTGCGCGCGACGGTCGGCGGTGCCATGCCGGCATGCACCGCGTTCGCGCTTCCGGGTCCCGAGCTCGGCGCGATATCCACCGATAGCGGCCGACCACCACCCGCCATCACCGGATACGGCGAATCGGTCGGTGCATGTGCGCGCGGCCCGTCGTGACGTGGCTTGACCTCGTCGATCTGGATCGACGCGTGCGTGCTGCTCTCTCTGCCGATCACCGGCACGTCCGCGCTCTTGGTCTCACGACCAGACGCGATCGTCGCGGCGATCACCGGATCGAGCGGAGATGCAGCGGCGGTCGGAGCCATCTCCGGCTGCGCCTGATGGACCATCGTCGCCTTGTACGCGGCGGCCTGGCTAGGCGGTGGCATCTTGGACGGCGTCTTCGGCACCCTCTGGGACGCCATCTTGGCCGCCTGCGCCGGCGGTGGCGTGTTGCCGTGCTCTTCGTCAGCGACGACGGTCGGCATCTGCGCCGCATCCGGGAAGCGCCCGGATTTGGGTACGGACGTGGGCGCTGACTTGGCCTTGGTCATCCCGCTCGACACCGATAGGACCGACGGGATCGCGCTCTTCTCCGAGGCTGACGCGGGCGGTGCCGGCAGCGGTGCGGGCCCATTCGTGACCGAGCCCTTCGGCACCGGATGCTTGTTCGCGGCGGCCTGGGACTCGAGCTCCTGGAGTCTCTCGAGGGGGTTCGCTTCGATCCGGGTACGCTCGGGTGCGGCGTCGCCGTCTTCCTCGCTGCCGCGCTCGTCGCTGTCGGTGCCGAGCCGCTCGACGAACGAATCGAGCGAGGCCTCGCTACCGCGCACCTGTTCGATGTCGTTGGTCTCGAGGCTGAGCTCCTGCTCCTCTTCGTCCTCGTCGCCCGCCGACTTCTTCTTCGCGAACGGCACGGTCTCGGGCGGCTTCGCATCGAGATCGCCGACGCCCGCGCTGAGCGAGATATCGCGACCGGTGATCAGCTCGCGCATGCGCTCGCCGTGCTCTTCGATCTCTTGCTGGAAGTGCTCCTCGAACCAGCGCCCGATCTCGCCGGGGCCCGAGCCCTTGCCGCGATGGTGGAGGTAGCCTTGCAGCGCGTCGCCGAACGCCTCGGCCGTCGGGTAGCGGAGGTCCTTGTCCTTCGCGACCGCCTTCATCACGATCTCGTCGATCGCTGGTTCGAGCTCGACGTTGTTCTGCGACGGCGGCGGCACCGCGCAATCGATCACCGCTTGATAGGTCTCGTACGGCGAGTTGCGCTTGAACAAACGCCGACCCGTGAGCAGCTCGTGCACGATCACGCCGAGCGCGAACACGTCGGTGCGGCGATCGACGTTCGTCGCGATGCACTGCTCGGGCGACATGTACGCGAACTTGCCCTTGATCGTGCCGGCCTTGGTCTTGGTCTCGCGGTACTCGGCGCGCGCGATGCCGAAGTCGACGACCTTCACCACACCCTCGAACCCGACGACGAGGTTCTGCGGCGAGATATCGCGATGCACCATGTTCATCGGCTTGCCGCCCTGCTGGCGCTCGTGCGCGTAGTGCAGCCCGGCCGCCGCTTGCGCGGCGATGTTGAGCACCAGCGGCACCGGCAGCCTGCCGCCGGAGACGCGCTCCTGAGCGCGCCGCACCATCATCGCGAGCGACAGGCCCGCGAGGAACTCCATCACCATGTAGTAGCGTTCTTCGTGCTCGCCGAGCTCGAGGGTCTGGACGATGTTCGAGTGATCGAGCATCGCGGCCATGCGCGCCTCGTCGAGGAACATCTTCACGAACTCGGGGTCGTCGGCGAGATGGTCGTGGAGGCATTTGACCACCACGTACTTCTCGAAGCCGTTCGTGCCGTCGATCCGCGCGAGATAGATCTCGGCCGTGCCGCCCAAGGCGAGCAGCGCCAAAATCTCGTACTTGCCGAGTCGCTTTCCGAGCAGCGACCCGGCCCCCGCCGGGATACCGGACATCGCCTAAATTGTACCGCGAAGCCGTTGGACGGTAGGTGCGCCCTACAGCTCCATGATCTCTTTTTCTTTGGCCTTCGCGATGTCCTCGACCGACGCGATGTACTTGTCGGTCAAGTCCTGGATGTTTTTCTCGCCTTTTTTGCGCTCGTCCTCGGAGATTTGCTTCTCCTTCTCGGCGTCCTTGATCATGTCCATCGCGTCGCGGCGGCTCGACCGGATGGCAACCCGCGCCTCCTCGGTCTGCTTACCTACCGTCTTGGCGAGGTCGCGGCGGCGCTCCTGGGTGAGCGGTGGAATCGGCAAGCGGACCAGGTCGCTGTCGGCGACCGGGTTGATGCCGAGGTCGCTGGCGCGGATCGCCTTGTCGATGATCGCGATCATCGGCTTCTCCCACGGCTTGACCGTGATGAGGCGGGCGTCGACGACCTGGACGGTCGCGACCTGATTGATCGGCGTCGGCGTGCCGTAGTAGTCGACCTTGAGGCCGTCGAGCATCGCGGCGTTGGCGCGGCCGGTGCGGATCTTCTGCAGATCGCGCTTGAACGACTCGATCGCCTTCTTCATGCCGTTGTCGGTGTCAGTGGTGATGTCGTTGATCATTGTCCCCTCGGTTATTCCTCAGCTCGCGAAGCGAGTGGAATCGGTGTCCTTCACGACGACGGTGCCAACCGGATCGCCGCACACGACGCGCTCGATGTTGCCACGGTTCGTCATGTTGAAAACGATGATGCGCATCTCGTTGTCACGGCACAGCGCGAACGCGGTGGAGTCCATGACCTCGAGATCCTGACGCAGCGCATCGGTGAACGTCACCGTCTCGTAGCGCTTCGCGTCGGGGAACTTCTTCGGGTCCTTGTCGTAGATGCCGTCGACCTTCGTCGCCTTGAGCAGCACGTCGGCGCCGATCTCCATCGCGCGCAGCGCGGCCGCGGTGTCGGTCGTGAAGAAGGGATTGCCAGTGCCGGCGCCGAAGATCACGACGCGCCCCTTCTCGAGGTGGCGAATCGCCCGACGGCGAATGTACGGCTCGGCGAGCTGCGACATCGGGATCGCAGACTGCACGCGCGTGACGACGCCACGGCGCTCGATCGCCTCTTGCAGGGTGACCGCGTTCATCACGGTCGCGAGCATGCCGACATAGTCGCCGGTCGCGCGATCCATGCCCTTGGCGCTCACGCCGCGGAAGATATTTCCGCCGCCGACCACCACCGCCACCTGGATCCCGAGGTTAGCGGCGTCCGCGATCTCGGTCGCGACGCTCAGCAGCACGTCCGGGTTGATCCCGTAGGTCTGCGTGCCCATCAGCGCCTCACCAGAAATCTTCAGGAGGATGCGCTTGTACGCGGGCTTGCGAGACTCGGCCATGGCGCGGGCAGACTAGCACACGCATACCGATCCATGGATCGCCCGAGCAGGCTGTCCGTCGTCGCTGTGCGTGCCGACCGCTAGTACGATTTAGCCCAGACGACGCGACCCGCGCTCGGCTTGCCCGTGAACGGGCACGTGCCGGCTTCGCCACGCTCGAGCGGGATGCACCGCACGGTGACCTTGAGGTCGTTCTTGATCTGCTCCTCGACCGCGATCTCACCGCTGTAGTGAGTCATCGCGAAGCCGCCGTGGATCGGCGTCGGATCGTTCTCCTTCGCCTTCTTCGGATCGGCGAAGAACGCGTAGAACTCGTCCTTCGTATCGATCACCTTGGTGTGCTGATCGCGGAACGCCTTCGCCTTCGCGAGCAAGTTGTCCTGGATCTCTTGCAGCGTCGCCGCGATCGTCGTGAGCAGATCCGCGCGCGTGACCGTGGTCTTCTCTTTCGGAGTCTTGTCGCGACGGCCCATGAACACGGAATCTTTGTCCATGTCGCGCGGCCCGACCTCGAGGATCACGGGCACGCCCTTCTTGACCCAACCCCAGCGGCGCTCGCCGCCGTTCGCGTCGCGAATGTCGAGCTCGACGCGGAGCCGATCGTCGTTGTAGCGCTGCTGGCGGAGCTCGGTCGCGAGCGCCTTGCAGTAGTCGACCACGCGCGGTCGATCTTCGGGCTTCTGCGCGATCGCGATGATCACGATCTGCTGCGGCGCGAGGCGCGGCGGGCAGACCATGCCGTCGTCGTCGGCGTGGACCATGATCATGCCGCCGATCAGCCGCGTCGACACGCCCCACGACGTGGTCCATGCGTGCGCGACCGCATTGTTCTGATCGGTGAACTGGATGCCCGAGGCCTTCGCGAAGTTCTGCCCGAGGAAGTGCGAGGTGCCAGCTTGCAGCGCCTTGCGGTCCTGCATCATCGCCTCGATGCAGAAGGTCTGCACCGCACCGGGGAACCGCTCCGCCGCGGTCTTCTCGCCCTGGATCACGGGCATCGCCATGTACTCCTCGGCGAACGTCGCGTAGACGCGCAGCATCTTCATGGTCTCTTCGACCGCTTCCTCCGAGGTCGCGTGCGCGGTGTGGCCCTCTTGCCAGAGGAACTCGGCGGTGCGCAGGAACAAGCGCGTGCGCATCTCCCAGCGCACGACGTTCGCCCACTGGTTGATGAGCAGCGGCAGGTCGCGATAGCTCTTCACCCACTTCGCGAACGAAGCGCCGATGATCGTCTCCGAGGTCGGGCGAACCACGAGCGGCTCTTCGAGCTTGCCGGTCGGAACGAGCTTGCCGTCGCGGAGCTCGAGGCGATGGTGCGTGACGACCGCGCACTCCTTCGCGAAGCCCTCGACGTGCGCCGCTTCCTTCTCGAGGAACGACACCGGGATGAACAGCGGGAAGTACGCGTTCTGGTGCCCGGTCTCTTTGAACATGACATCGAGCGCGCGCTGGATGCCTTCCCACAACCCGTAGCCCCACGGCTTGATCACCATGCAGCCGCGAACATCGCTGTTCTCGGCGAGGTCGGCGGCCTTGATGACCTCCTGATACCAATCCTGGTAGTTCGCCTCGCGCGTCGGCGTGATCGCGGTCTGCGGCTTCTGATTCTGCTGCTGGGGCTTCCCGTTGCTCATCGCCGGCCGTAGATACCACTACCGGGAGGTCAGTGACACTCTCCGTCGGAGCCGAGCGCGCAACAGTCAGAGGCGCAGGAGGCATGGCTCTCGCCCTGCTCGCAGAAGCCGTTGCCGCAGACCGGCGCACAGCCGGAGCCGACGAGCTCGCAGCAATCAGCGGCGCACGAGGCGTGGTCTTCGCCGGCCTCGCAAAAGCCATTGCCGCAGACCGGATGGCCGACGCCGCTGCCGACCCCGGACCCGCTACCGAACCCCGAGCCGAAACCGGACCCGGAGCCGACACCGGAGCCCGAGCCAACCCCCGAGCCCGACCCGACACCGGATCCGGATCCGGCCCCGCTACCGCTGCCGACGCCGCTTCCGACGCTGCAGCCCGCGCAGCCGAGCTCGGTCAACGGTGCGAGCACGGGCAAGCTCGCCGAGCGCGCGGTGCACGTGAACGGATCGGCGCACTCCCAGCAGCCGCCCCGGATGCTCGCGGGAAACCCGCCCGCACAGGTCGGGCGCGCGAGCGAGCAGCGCAGCGGCGAGCCATCGTCGCACGCGTGCGGCGTACCCAGTGGGGTGCAGCCTTGTTCGGTCGAACAGCTCCAGCAGCCGGCGTGAACCGCGACCGTCGATCCGGGTGGGCACCACGGTGGGTCTTGCGAGCACGTGACGGGACCACCGTCGTCGCACGCGCCCGCTTCGGCATGACCAGGCACAGCGTTCGTCGCGGTCGTCGCGTTCGTCGCATTCGTCGCGTTCGTTCCACCTCTGGCGAGGCCTGCACCGAACGCTGCACGGGGATCGCCGTCGCGCTCGGTCCTCGCGAGCCAGCCGAGCCCCATGCGGTCGTAGAGGTCAGAGGTCGCGAGCGCGACGCTCGACGACGCGATCGCGGGGTCACGCTCGATGATCTGATCGTGTCGTGAAGCTGCCGCGACGGGGCGATCGATCAACCGCGTGATGATCGAAGGCGAACGAGCGAGCAGTAGCGCGACGCTACTCGCGGCGACCACGCCGAGCAGCGCCGTGATCCGACGCCGGGTCCGACCGAGGCCGGCACCGAGCACGCGCACGAGCTCGGCCATCGAGGAAAAGCGGTCGCGTGCGCGAGCGCTCCGACCTCGCGCGATCACGCGCGCAGCCCAGCCCGGTGCGCCCTCACCGAGCGCTTCTTCGAGGGCGGTGCAGAACGCGTATTGATCCGCGCGTGCATCGGCCGGCTCACCGCGATGTTGCTCGGGCGCCATGTAGCGCGGCGTACCGCCGATCGTGCTGCGGCCGATCAGCGCGGCGACGCCGAAGTCCGTGACGACCGGTCGACCCCCGCGCTCGACCAGCACGTTGTCAGGCTTGAAGTCGAGATGCGCGAGGTGCTCGCCATGGATGTACGCGAGCCCCGCGCCGGCTGCGGCGAACATCGTGATGATCTCGCGCGGCGTTCGGGACCGATCGTTGGTGCTGGCGAGCCATTCGCGCAGGGTGGTGCCGACCACGAGCTCCATGCACAGGTACACGCGGCCGTGCTCGGTGCCCGCATCGTGGATCGCGACGACGTTGCGATGAGATAGCCGCGCCATCGCGCGCGCCTCGCCGAGCAGGACCCGCGTATCGCACGGGCTATCCGGTCGCAGCAGCTTGAGCGCGACGCGCCGATCGAGCACGGTGTCGCGAGCTTCGTAGACCACGCCCATGCCACCGACACCGATCACGCGGCCAACTTCGTAGCGACCGACCAGCTCGCCTTCGAGAGGCATGCGTTCGAGTGCCGAGATCCCCTGGCCGAGCCGCGCGACGAGCTGACGACACGCGGGGCAACCATCGAGGTGTGCCTCGAGGCGGCGTGCCGCGGTGGCGTCCAGGCCGCCGGCGATCAATGCCGCGACCGTGTTGTCGCCGGCGCAGACCAGCTCCACCGATCTCGGCTGACAATCCGCGACCGTCAGTTTTTCGTGGGCCACGGGCGCGCTCACTCAGATTTCCGCGCCAGGGCGTGGTGCAGCGTGACGTACGTGAGCACGCGCATCACGCTGTCGAGCTCGGATTCGCTGATCGCGAGCGAGCGGCGCATCCGGTCGCGGGTCGAGGCGATGAGCTCTGCGCGCACGAGCTCGAGGCGGCGCGCCGCGGTCGAGCGATGGACGTGGAAGATCTTCGCGAGCTGATCGATCCCGAGGCCGTCGATCACGGAGAGCTTCAGGAGGTTGCGGTCGCGGGGTGCGAGCGCTGCGACCGCGCCATCGAAGGCCTGTTGAAACGATGCGCCGTACAACCGGCGCAGATATGCGAGCTGCGGATCGGG
>JANXOP010000432.1 GCA_025357755.1 Kofleriaceae bacterium
GGCTCGGCGGCGCCCGCCGAACCGCCAAACGTCGTCGCGCACAGGCAGGGAGTCGTGCGCTAACAGGCTTTTCTCAGCAGCCTGCTAGGGCGCACGGCTCGCACCATTCGCGCTGCGTGCTCTGAGTGACCACGCCCGCGCGCGCGCGCTCGCGCAGCGCCGAGCAGCTCCGCTCCACACACGAGCGCCTCGCGAGCGCGGCATCTCGTCGAGCGCGATCGCGACACGCACGCGATCGGGCTCGGTCTTCGGCGCGAACCCGAGGACCTCTTCCAGGTACGTTCCTGCGGCCATCGAATTTAGCGAGGCACAGTCGCGTGCTATCGTGGAGAGGGGGATGCGGCACAGGGTTCATGCGGGGTACACGCTGCTATTGCCGTTGCGGCCAGAGCGCGTGGAGGCTGCGCGTGCATGGCTCGCGGCTGCGGAGCTACCGTTCGATCGCTGCAGGACGACGCACTTCGCGACGATCACGATCCTGCCGGCGGACGAGTATCGCAAGCAGCCGCTGCCGGCGACGCTGCTCTTCGCGACCAGCTTCTGCGGGCCCGCCGACGCGCACGTCGAGGAGCTCGTGCAGGCGATGGGTAGCGAGTTGCGCGCGCTGTTCGCACACTGCGAGAGCTTCTCCTCGACGCGCGACCTCACCGAGCTCATCACCGCGAATCGCCATAGCGATTGCTTCTACTCGGGCATGCAGAACATCTCGCCCGACGATGTCAGCCGGCAGGCAAAGCTGCGCGACGCCATCGAGCAGTGGCTGGGCGCGGGCAACATCACGGGCACCGCGGTGAAGGTCCGCGGGCGGATCCAGGAGCTCGTGCGCTCGCGCGAGGATCTGAAGTGGGCGCTCGAACCGGATCCCGTCGCACCCGGCACCTGGGTGGCGATGCACGGGCGCTCGCTCGCGATCGTGGCGGCACTCGTGCCGATCGTGGGGCTCTCGATCGCGGGCCTGTTTTTTCATCCCACGATCGTGGCCGCGGTGTGGCTCGGCCTCTTGCTGATCGTGGCCGCGATCGTGTTCAGCATTCGCCTGAGCGAGGACGAGCAGACCTATGTCTCCGGTCGCCCGGCCGATGCGGACGTGCGCGCTCTCGCGGCGACCCAGAACCGCCCGGTGATCAACGAGTTCGTGATCGCTGGCCGGATCAAAGAAGAAGGCGTGATGCGGCCGATGTTCCTGCGCGCCGCGCTGTGGCTCGTCGCGTGGCTCGTCCAGGGCATCCCGCGGTTGCGCACGCCGATGGAGATTCCCACCGTGGCGACCGCGCGCTGGATCGCGGCGGACCGCGGCCGGCGGCTGATCTTCATCTCCAACTATACGAATGCTGCCGAGGCGTACGTGCGGGACTTCATCGATTTTCCGACCGGCGCGCGGGACATCAACATCTCCTTCGGTTTCGGTCGCGGCTATCCGAAGACGCACTGGATCATCAACGGAGGCGCCGCCACCGATCCGAATGCCTTCGCCTACGTGGTCGCCGAGCATCAGCGCCCGGCGGCGTACTGGTACCGCGGCCCGAACGCGAACCTCAGCATCGACAACATCCGGATCAACCGACAGATCCGCGAGGGGCTCGTCGGCACGTGCACCGAGGGTGAGGCGCAGAAGTGGCTCCATCTACTATGACCGAGGTGCTCGAGATCGATGACATTCAAGGGCTCGTGGTGCGCGGCTACGGCACGCTCCACGCGGCGCGCTTCCTGTTGCTCGAGGTCACCGACCCCGAGGCTGCGCGGCGCTACCTCGCGAGCGCGATCACCCGCGTGAACCGCGCGTCCGAGAGCCCGGCAGACGTCGCGCTGCAGCTCGCCTTCACGGCGCACGGCATGACGCAGCTCGGCATTTCGGAACAGGTCCTCGCCACGTTCTCGCGCGAGTTCATCGAGGGCATGGCCGATAGCGTGCGCGCCGAGTCGCTCGGCGATCTCGGCGCCAACGCGCCGGACGCGTGGCGGTGGGGCCGCGCGAACATCCACGCGATGGTGATGGTGTACGCGACCAGTGCGACGATCGACGAGCAGGTGGGACGCGAGCTCGCGGAGCTCGCCGCTGGGTTTCGTGTCGTGCACGAGCAACGCACCACGCACCTACCCGATCACAAGGAGCACTTCGGCTGGCGCGATGGCCTGTCGATGCCGACGATCGATGGCGTTCCTTCGCGCGGACATCACGAGCATCCGCCGAAGCCGTCGTGGACGACCCCGCTCGCACCAGGCGAGTTCGTCCTCGGCTACCGCAACGAGTACGGCGTGCGGAGCGAGAGCCCGGTCGTGGTCCTCGCCAGCGATCCGAATAACCAACTGCCGTACACCGACGATCGTACGCACAAGGACCTCGGACGCAACGGCACGTACCTCGTGTACCGCCAGTACACCCAACACGTACAGGCGCTCTGGCGCACCCTCGCGTCCAACACGACCGACGCCGAGGCCGCCATCGCACTCGGCGCGAAGATGGTCGGGCGCTGGCCCAACGGTGCGCCGATCGTCGATGCGGATCACGACGACCCGGAGATGGCGACGAACAACGACTTCCTCTACTACGGCACGGCCAAGGACCACGACCGGATCGGCCTGAAGTGTCCGATCGGCGCGCACGTCCGCCGCGCGAATCCGCGCGACCAGCTCGCACCCGATCGCACCGGCAGCGATTCGATCGCCATGGTGCGCAAACACCAGATGATCCGGCGCGGTCGCCCGTACGGCCCTCCGGTGTCGGAGACGATGGATCCGCACGAGCTGTTGACCGCGCCAGCCGACCGCGAGGATCGCGGGCTACACTTCATCTGCGTCGTCGGTGCGATCAATCGCCAGTTCGAGCTCGTGCAGCGCAGTTGGCTGCACTCGGCGAACTTCAACGGGCTCTTCGAAGATGGCGATCCGATCTCCGCGGTGCGCGTGCGCGATGCGAACGCGAACGACGACTTCACGGTGCCATGCGAGCCCGTACGCAAGAAGTACAAGGAGCTGCCCGCGTTCACGCAGCTCGTCGGTGGTGCCTACTTCTTCTTGCCGAGCATCGCCGCGCTGCGCTTCATCGCCCGGGCGCCAGCATCGCCGTCATCCGCGCCGGGTGCTGGATCTTCTGCGTCGCCATCCACGCGTCCGCCGCTGCGATGAGCTGAGTGTCGCCGCGCAGCTCGCCGAGCCGGCGCCGTGCCGCCGCGGCGTGGAGCGCGAGCCCGGTCGCGTCGAACCCACGCGCCGCTTGCTCGTAGAGCTCCTCGGCACGCTCGCCGCGGCGCGCCGCGATGCCCGCGCGGATGAGGATCGCGAGCGGCTCGGACCACGCCATCTTCTCGCCGAGGATCCGCTTGGCATCCTTCTCGGCCACCGCGAGGAAGCGGCGGCGATCGTCACCCGTCGCGGCGAGCACCGCCGCGCGCGCACGGAGATCCCACATGTACGTGCGCGCGAACGAAACGCGCAGGAGCAGCGAGCCCGCGAGCTCGGGCCATTCGCGCTCGATGCGGTCGTAGGCCTTGCGACCCTCGGCCTCGTAGAGATCGATCGAGGTGTTCGCGCGCAGCGCGTAGAAGTGCTGCGCGTGGAACCGTTGTGGCGACCAGCGTTCGAGCGCGTGCTCGATCTCCTGGCGCGCGGCCACCGCGTCGTCGGCCGCGAGCCTCACGAAGGCGACCGCGGCGGTGCGCAGTGTCGTCGACAGATACAGATTGCCGCGCTCCTCGCCATCCCGGATCGCGTGTTCGAGGAACGCCGCCAGCTCGTCGAGGCGGCCGAGCCAGGTCAGCGACTCGGCGATCCATTGATACATCAGGTTGAACTCGGCGAACTCCGCGACGCCGTGCTGGCGCGCGAGCGCCTGCGCCGCGTGACACTTCGAGAGCGAGTCGCGGTAGGTGCCCTTGAGGTACGCCGCGGTGCCACGGCCGGCGGCGATCAGCGTGCGCAGGTGCGGGTTGGCGACGCGCGTGCTGAGCTCGTCGGCGGTATCGAGCAACGCGTCGCCCGCCGCGATCGCGGCGCCACCCGAGAGGGCGCGATAGCCTGCCTCGGTGACGAGCGTCCTGCCGATCCGGTACCGCTCGCCGGCCGCGAGCGCGAGCCGAAGGCTGCGGACCTGGAACGAGTGGCCGCGGATATTGTCGATCACGGCGAGCGTGGTCGCCGCGTAGTACTGGACGTCGATCCGCGAGAGCGCTTCGCGCGCGACCTGGCTCTCGTCGCGCTCGCGGTAGCGCATGCCGCGGAGAGCGAGCTGGGCACGCTGTGCCACGACCGACCACAAGGCGCGACGCGCGGTCTTCGGATAGGTCACGCCTTGCGACGCGAGCACGTCGCGCAGCTCGGCGATGCCTTGGTCGAAGCGACCGGCATTGAGCAACGCCTGGATCGCGCGACCGCGCAGATCGAGCGCCTCGGCCACCGAGGCGCCCTTCGCGGCGACCAGCAACGCGCGACCTGCCTCGGCGCCGCGACCGCCCTTTGCGAGGGCCTCACCGAGCGCGATCTGTAGCGCGTGCACGGCCGACTCAGCGGGCGCGAGATCGATCGCCAGCTGATAGAGCCGCGCGGCGCGATCGAACGCGAAGGCTCGGCTCGCGGCGGCGGCGGCCGCGATGGCGTGGGTCGCGGCCTTCGCATCGTCGCCAGCGCCATGAAAGTGCACGGCGAGCGCCTCGGAATCGGCACGCCCGGAAGATTCCAGCGCACGCGCGAGATCGCCGTGCAACACGCGGCGGCGTTCGGCATCGAGTTGCTGGAGCACCGTATCGCGCACGCGATCGTGGTAGGGCTCGATCCGATCGAGCTTCTTCGCGCCGCCGGTGCTCGCGAAGTTCTGCGTACGCAGCTGCGCCACGACCTGCGCGAAATCGCCGACCGCGATGTTCGCCGCGTGGGCACAGGTCTCTTGATCGAGGGGCGCACCCGCGAGCGCGAGGAGCTCGAGCACGCGCTTGGGATCCGGATCGAGCCGTGCGACGCGATTGCCGAGCGCATCCTCGAGGGTGAGCTCGAGTGGCACCTCGTCGCCGCGCACCACCGTGAAGCGTACGAGCTCGTCGACGAACAACGGGTGACCATTGGCCTCGCGTGCGATCTCGTCGGCGCGCGCGAGCGCGACCCCGCTGCGCGCGAGCAGCGTGCGCGCGAGCTCCGTCGTCGCCTCGACCGAGAGCTTTTCGATCGGCAGATGACGGATCTCGCCGGGCAGCGCATCGAGCCGGGCCCGGATGCCGCCCTCGCCTGCCTCGCGCCAGCTTGCGAGAAACAAGAAAGCTGGCGCTTCGGGCGGGCGAAGGATCTCCGACAGCATCGCGAGGCTGTCGGCATCGGCCCACTGGAGGTCATCGATCCACACGATCACCGTGCGGCGATCGCAGAGCCGGGTCAGGAGCTCGCGCAACGCAGCGAACAACCGCGTGCGCTGCTCGGTCGCATCGAGCACCGGGTGACGCGGCGTGGCCGCGAAGACCTTGATCCGTGACAGCACGGGGAAGACCTGGAGCAGGACGTCGGCCCACTGCGGTGTGAGCGCGGCCGCATCGACTTGCGCCATGCGTTGCACGTAGCCGGCGAGCTCGTCGACGATGCCATCGATCGCCTTGTACGGCATGGCCTCGCGCTCGTAGCAGCGACCCGCGAGCACGACGACCTTGTCGTCGCGAATCCCGCGCGTGAAGGCACGGACGAGCGCGCTCTTGCCGATGCCGGACTCGCCCAGGAGGTACACGGTGACCTGCCGGCGCTCGCGCATGTCGGCGAACGCGGTGCCGAGCATCGCGAGCTCCGCACCGCGCCCGACGAACGGCGGGGCTAGCGACGGCGCCGAAATCTCCTCGGCGTGGCTGTCGCCGAGCAGGCGCAGCACGACGTGTGCGGAGGGCCGCGTCGCCGGATCGAAGCGCAACAGCTCGAGCGCGAGCTCCTCGAGATCTGCGGGCACCCCACTCCGCACCGCCGAGGGCCGCTGCGGCGTGACCTTCTGCTTGCGCATCATCACGATCAGGTTCGCACCGAGAAACGGCGGGGCGCCGACGAGCGCCTCGTAGAGCACGACGCCAAAGCTGTACCAATCGGCCTCCGGGCCGACCCGCCCACCGAGGGATTGTTCGGGCGCCATGTACAGGGCGGTGCCGACGACGTTGGACTCGCTGTCGTAGCCACTCGGCACCACATCCGTGGCGAGCCCGAAATCGAGGATCACGACGCGACCGTCTTCATTGACCATCACGTTCGACGGTTTGACGTCGCGGTGGATCTTGCCAGCGCGGTGCAGTGCCGCGAGGCCACGCGCGAGCTGCGCCATGCCGTTACGTAGCCGGCGCTCGTCGAAGAAGCGGGTGGAATCGAGGATCGGTGGAGAGCTCGCGCGTTCGCTCTCCTGCGTGATCGCTCCGACCTTGACGTACTCCGGGGTGGTGGCCGCGGACGCCCGCTGGGTCGTCGCGTTGTCGGAGTGGTAGCCCGGCCGTACGTACTCGAGAAAGTTGACGCCGCGGATCAGCTCCATCGTGAAGAACCAGATCCGGTCCTCGAAGAAGAGCTCGCCGAGCGCGACGAGGTTCGGGTGCTGGACATCCTGCAGCGAGCGGAACTCCTGCTTGAGCCGCAAGATGCTCTCGCCATCGCGCTCTTGCAGCGTCTTGAGCGCCACGTGCACGTTCTTCTCGCGATCGAGCGCCTCGTACACCACGCCCATGCCGCCCTCGCCGAGCCGGCGCAACACGAGGAAGCGCTCGGTGCCGACGAAGTCGTCGGGCCCACGCGATGGGGTCGTCGTACGCATCAGCCGCGGATCATGAGCTTGGCGGCGAGCTTGCTGAGCCGCTGGAACGTGGTCGGAGCGAGGCGCTTGAACCGCCACGCGAGGCCGATGTCGAGCTGCGGCGCGATGTAGAGCTCACCAGCCTCGACACCTGCGAGGGCGGCACGCGCGACGCGTTCGGCGGTCCACGTGCTGTCCGCGAGCAGCCGCATCGCCGCCCCGTGGAGCTTCGTGTCGGTCGAGGTCCGTGGCGAACGCGTGAGGTTCGTCGGGAAGAAGCTCGGGCACAGCACGCTCACGCCGACGCCATCGCCCGAGAGATCCGCGAACAGGGTCTCGGACAGGGCGACGACCGCGGCCTTCGTCATGTTGTATGGCGCCATCGTCGGCATCGAGATCAGGCCTGCCGCCGAGGCGACGTTCAAGATGTGGCCGTGCTTCTGCGCGCGGAGCTGCGGCGCGAAGACGTGGCAACCGTGGACGACCCCACCGATGTTGATGTCGATGATCCAGCGCCAGTCCTCGATCGGAACCTCGCCGATCTGACCGACCACCGCCACGCCCGCATTGTTGACGACGAGATCGACCCCGCCGATCAGCCGCTCGGTCTCCGCGGCGAGCCGCTGCACGGCCGCCAGATCCGCGACGTCGCACTCCACCGCGTGGGCGCGCCGACCGCAGCGTTCGGCGGTTGCTCGCGCGCTCGCGAGGTCGATATCCGCGGCAATAACCTTGGCACCGCGCGCTGCCAGCACCTCGCAGAGCGCCGCACCGAGACCGCTGCCGGCTCCCGTGACCACCGCACGTTCCATCACGCGCTGGACGATACTCCTTGGGTGTCGGTTCGGCACGATGTGGTGCCATCACGGTGCATGCCGGCGGAGGTTCGCGCGGTAGCCGCTCCGCCTACATAAGTGCGACGGTCCGGCGATCGGACAGTTTTCTCGACGTCGCGCACGAGCAGCGCAATACTAGAGTGGGATGAACAAGCGCCTCGCGCTCGTGTCGGTGGTCGCGGCAGCATGTAGCGCGTCAGATCATCAGCCGAGCGTGAAGCTCGTGCCGGTCACCGCGGATGCGCCGAAGGGGACGTGTGCGGAGCCGGTGGTCGCGATCGCGGATGGCAAGGAGAGCGCCGCCGCGTGCTCGATGCCGGAGAACGCGACGCAGCTCGATCTGCGCGATGCGTGGACGCCCGTGCTGTTCGCAGTCCAGCCCGATGGCTCGGCGCCAGACTTCCGCACGAACTATCTCGCGCTCGCGCTGGAGAAGGATACCGACGGTAAGCCGCTGCCCGCGAACGTCGGCCTCGCCGAGATGTACGGTGTGGTGCCTTCGTTCGCGATCGTGCGTGCACGGTTCACGCAGACCGCGCGCTACGCGTGCCGCGCGAAGATCGACTCGGCTCCGATGGACAAGCTCACGCGGCCGTACGGCGAGGAGCTCGCCTCGAACGTCAAGTTCAACAACCGCCAGCGCGCGCTGCTCGGTGTCGTCCTCGAGCGCGTGCGCGTGCAGAGAAAGCTGCCCGACTACACGTCGCTCGCGACCGATCGCGAGCTCGGCGACACGTATGCGCGGTGGAAGACCACCGACGAGCTCTACACGGGCATCGTGACGGCGCAGCGGCACCTCGCGTGCGAGGGGCTGCTGACCGACAAGGATGTCGACGGCACGTTCTCGTGGGTGCTCGGCCAGGCGCTCGAGCAGTACCAGCGCCGGAACTTCTTGATCCCGAATGGGCGGCTCGATCCCGAGACCCGGACCGCGCTCGCGACCGATCCGCGCGAGCTCGATTTCAGGTTCGCCTTGCGCGTGCTGCGCGAACGCGTGACCGATGCGACGGGATTGATCGAAGACGGTACGGCGGGCGCAGGTCCGCAGCCGATCCTCGGGCGCATGCTCGATCCGATCGCGATGCGGGGCGTCCACGGTCACGACAAGCCGCTCGCAAATGCGGCGCCAGATCTGATCAGCGCGACGACCGAAGCCGCGGCGAAGCAACTCGGCTGGACCGATCCTGCCGCGACCGGCGCGTGGCTCGCGAAGCATGTGGGCGGCCTGCGCGTCGCGCTCGCCCTGCCCGCGCGTCCCGCCTACTACGCGACCCACATGGAGCTCTCCGCCGAGATCGATCGCGGTGACGTCTGGTACGACGAGCAACCGGTGCCGCGCGTCGCGTGGCGGCGCCCGGCGATGATCCTCTACGCGCAAGATGGCGCGACAAAGCGCGCACTCGTGCGCTGGCCGACGACGATCGGCGGCTGGGCCGATGTGACCGTCGGCGGCGTGATGAAGAAGCGCTGGAAGGAATCCGAAGTCGGGCCACGCGAGTGGCGCCAGCTCTACGCCGCGCCGACCTGGCTGCCGCCCGATACCACCCCCGACGACGAGCTCGTGCGCTGGGTCGGAAGAGGCAAATGGGAGCTCAAGAAGACGATCATGGGTCCGGGCCCGCTGTCGGCGTTCGGCATGATCCGGTTGCCGCACGAGCGCGCGATCAAGATGAAGAACGGCACCACGCAGTACGTCGATAACGGCATCGGCACGCACGGCTCGGCCGTGGTCACATCGCTGATGAACGGCACGAGCCACGGTTGCCACCGGCTCTACAACCACATGGCGATCCGGCTCGGTGGCTTCCTGCTCCACCATCGCAACCACGTCGTGAAGGGCCAGCAGCCCGAGCACTACCGTCGCCAGATCAGCGTCGGCGGCGGCTTCAACGCGAAGATCGATACCCGCGGCTTCATGTTCGAGCTCACGCCGCCGGTCCACATCGACGTGCTACCGGGGACGATTCGCTCGACGCGCAAGGTGCCGCCTGCCGATGCGGCCCCCGCCGGCGCGGACTGATCGACGTTACTTGACGGTCAGACCCGCGGCGCGCACGCCGGCGAGGAACTCGTCGACCGTGTGCGAACTGACGAGGATCGTGTGGAACTGGTCCTCGTGGCTCGCATCGTACGAGGTCGCCGACATGAAGCTGCTCGTCGCTGGCGAAGTGCCTGGCGATCGGTGTGCGGTCGATTTGATCGGCCCCGGCCGCGAGGACACGTCGAGGACCAGGTCTTCACCGTCGTAGACGTGCCAGGTGTGATCTTGCATGGGTGTGGTCGGGTGGGAACAGGCAACCAGAGCTACAACGACGGCAACCAGCGCGAGCTTCACGCCGCGTCGCCGTGCTTGTCACGGTGGGTATCGTAGAGCTCGACGAGGAACGCGTACATCTCGGGATCATTTTTCTGGAGAAACGGTCGCCCGGAGTGGTTCGTGCCCATCACGTTGCGATCGAAGAACGCGTTCGTCGACTGGGCGAAGTACTCTTGCTCGTTCTCGGAGCCGTAGGTGTCGGTGAACGTATCGTTCGCGTCGCCCGGATCTCGCGCGATGTGCGCCGCATAGAGTCGCTTCACGCGGGCTTGCTGCTCGCGCGTCATGCCCTTGGACTCGAGCACGTGGGCGAGCTCGTGCATCCCGACGCTGTAGGTCGCCGGATACGCCTTCAAGTCGGTGGTCGTGACGCCCTCCTCGGCAACCGCGATCGCGAAGCGGCCATTGGGACTCGGCGTTCCACCCGAGCCACGCACGGTCGACCAATCGCGACCATCGAAGGTCTTTTGGCCTTTGAGGTGAGCGAACTCGGGGAGCTCCGTCATCGCGACGTGCGCGGGGATGATGACGATCGCGACGTTCGACTTGCGAAAGTGGTTTTGCGCATACTCGTTGTTCCCGACCTCGGCCTGGACGATCCGCAGGACCTCGTCGAGCGCGCTCGTGCGGACACCCCCGGGAGCCGTGATATGCACGCCGAGCACGTCGCGCTCGACCTGGGTCGGCAAGATGTCTCCGGTCACGGGCGTCGCGGGCGTCGCCCGACTGTCCTGCGGCGGATCGGTGACCGGGGCCAGCGGTTCGCGGGCGTGCTCGTTCTGGCTGATCGCTTCGCGGATCTTCAACGCCATGCTGTTGCCAAGCGTTTGCTGGATCTCGTTCCAGATCCGCGAATCCTGCGTCCGACCGGTGGCGATGATCTGCGCGGCGATCGACTGCGGATCGCCATTCGCAAAACTCAGCATCGCCCGGAACCCCGGATCGATCTGCGCGGTGGGCGTCGTCGTCGCAGGGGTGCTTTGCACCGCGAGATCGCGCCCGGTCAGCCCAACATCTGCTGCCATCTCCAAAGTCTAACGAACTCGCGCCGACGATAGGCGACGAACTGGGCGACTAAATACGCCGTTCCTCATGAGGAAGGTTACGTAGATCCGCCCCGTATCTCATCGAGGAGCATGCGCGCGCAGGCCGAGCACGAGATCGGTGATCTTGCGCTGATACGGGCGATCGCCGAGCTTCGCGCCGACCCATGCGTGGATCGCGGCCGCGCTGACGTGAGGATTCGCGACGATCAGCGGAATCTCCGAATCGGTGCGCGACGGGCTGCCGTGCCACGACCGAAACGGCGCCGCGAAATAGAACCGGTCTTCGGGGCGATCGCGATCCCCATTATGTGCGAGCAGCAACACGTCGCCGGCGCGCTCGCCATGCGGCCCGACCGCGAGCTCCTCGAGCCTGCGCGCGACGTCGACATAGGTCGGGTGCGGATGCGCCGCGAGGTACGCGTCGATCGCCATCGTCTTGCCGCCGCCGACGTAGACCTCGAACGGGCGATCGACCGAGGCCACCGGCCTCGGCTCGCGCACGAAGATCATGTCGAGCGTGCCACGCATGCCGGGCGCCGCCCGCCCATCCTCGTTGTTGCGGTAGAACGCCTCCGCCGTCGCGAGGACATCCTCGCGATAACGCGGGGGTGCATCCCACGCGCACGGTGCAGCGCCGGTGCAACGCGAACGATCCGCGAGGTACACGAACGCGAATGCGCCGCCGTAGGCGAGCACCGCATTGTACGGATCGTCGGCAGCGACCTTCGCGCGAAACGGGCGCAGCTTCCACGCGGCCTTCATCACGCCGGGCGCGTCGTCCTCACCGGTGAAGATCGAGTGCGCCTCGTCGGCGATGATCGGGGTGTGGCCGTGGTCAGCCGTCACGATCACCCAGCGATGCTCGAGCATGCCGCGGGCGCGCAGCTTCGTGACCAGCCGACCGAGCGCCGGATCGATGACCTCGACGAGGTACGCGCGGCGCGCTTCGTCCGGACCTTCTCGCGCGACATGCGCATAGAGGTCGGTCCCCGAGATGTACAGCGCGAGCAGGTCGGGGACCGGTCCCGTCTCGAGATGCGCGAGGAGGCCTTCGATCGCGCCGAGATCGAGCGCCTCGTAAGGCTTGCGCGACGTGACCTTGCGCTCCTCGGTAGGCAAGCCATCCTCGACGAACGCGGCGAACATCTTTACGAAGGCCGTGCGCTCGGCGACGAACATCGTATCGGCGCCGCGAAACAGATGAGAGAGCACCACCCAGATGAGCGCCGCAGGATCCGTCGCGTGGATCTTCTCGTAGACCGTGGGCACGAGCACGAGCTTGTTCACCGCGCCTTGCGTGTAGACCTCGAGCGTCGCCGAGCTATCGACGAACGTCACCGGCGCCGGCGCCGCGAACGTCTTGGTCTCGCGGATGAAGTACTCGTTGTTCGGCACGCCATTGATCGCCGCGGGCGTGCCGGTGAACACCGCGGTCCACGCGGGAATCGTCGTCGAGGGGAGGTTCGTGAGCAGGCGCTCGTCGAGGTCGGCATGGTCGAGCCCGCCGATCAACGCCGTCAGGTTGGGCAATTTTCCATCGCGCACCAGGCCGTAGAGCAGCTCGCGTGAGACTCCATCGAGCCCGAGCAAGAAGATCGGGGTGCTCGCCGGATCGCTCTCGGGCTCCTCCGCAGTGCGCTTGCGCAACGAGATCGTATCGCCATCGATCACGAGCTCGGCGACCTGGACACCTGCGTGACAGGCGAACAGAGCGAGTACGAAGAGCCAGCGCATCGAGCGCTCGTCTTAGCGCACTAGAAGCTGATCGTCGCGAGTACGGTGTCGCTATACGAACCGGTCGGCTGATCTTGGCCCGCCGTGATCCGGCCGTAGACGTTCACGTTCGTGGCCGCACTCGAGGCCGGTGTGTACACGACACCGGTCAGCGACGTGTTGCCCCAGATCACGAGCCGCGTCGCGTCTTGATAGAGCGTATAGGTGAGCAGCTCGGTGCTCGCCACCTTCTTCATGCGGCGCAGCGGCAAGGTATCGGTCGAACCGGTGTTCGCGTTCGCACCTTGACCGAGCGTGATCGACGTCGTCGCCCCCTTGCTGCAGGCGACCGAAAGCACACCGGCACCATCGACCTGCGCGCCGACCACCGTGTCGTAGTTAGGAAACGCGAGCGTACCCGCCGAGATCGTGCATGAGGCGACGACCGTTGCCGTCACGCCCATGTTCGACGTCGCGGTTCCAGCGATGCCGGATTGCGCGATTCCGAGAAGCCCCACGACCATCCATGCTTTGTTCATTCCCCACCCCTCGCCAAATGAATCGGTTGATTTCCGCGTGCGTTAATAGCGTCAATTCTGGCGACACCACGCACCTTGTCATGCGTTTCCTCGACGCCTGGGCAGGTGGTTTCGGCACGCGTCGTGCTCGATGACTCGACGTGGACGACTATGAAGTGGGCGGGTTACTGGGCCGTGGAGGCATGGGTGAGGTTCACCTCGCCAGGCATTCCTCGGGGCGGATCGTCGCGATCAAGCACGTGAGGAAGACGCTCTCCTTGGACCCGCTGCTGTGCGAGCGGCTGACCGATGAAGCGCGGATCCTCAGCCGCATCGATCATCCGAATGTCGTCAATGTCCTCGAGGGCGGCACCGATCAAGAGGGGCGGCCGTACCTCGTGATGGAGCGCGCCTTCGGGACGCCGCTCGATACGGTCATCGCCCAGGGTCCGCTCACGCGCGAGCGCATCACCGGCATCATGTCGCAGCTGCTCGATGGCTTGATCGCGATCCATGCGGCGGGCGTGATCCACGCCGATCTGAAGAGCAGCAACGTCCTGATCGACGAGCTCGATCGCGTGACGATCATCGACTTCGGGCTCGCCCGCGTCGCGCCGTGCGACGATATCCAGCACGAGATCTTCGGAGGCACGCCGGCCTACATGGCGCCAGAGGTGCTGAGCGGAGGCATACCTAGCGTCGCGGCGGACATCTTCGGTGTCGGCGTCATCGTCTACGAGATGGTGACCGGCCAGCCCCCGCTCGCGCGCAGCTTGCCCGCGATGGTGCTCCTCAACCTACGCATGCACGAACCGGTCGAGCCGCCTTCGTCGCGCTCTCCCGATCGGGCGATCACGCAGGCGATCGACGACGTCCTCATCCGCGCGCTCGACCGCGATCCCGAGGCGCGGTTCGCGAACGTGCGCGACTTCGCCGACGAGCTCGCCGAAGCGCTCGCAGGCTGGGAACCCGGCTTCGACGACGCGCCGACCGTACACAAGGTCGCGGTCGCGAGCCTCGCGAACCTCTCGCCGACCGTGGTGCAGAAGTCCACGACCGAATCAGCAACGCAGGTCCGCCCGGCCACCGACGAACAGATCATCACGCGTGCTCTCGACGCTGCCTCGGCGCTCGTCGCGGCGCGCGACGTCAAAGCGGCCGTCAACACCCTCGAAGAGGCACTGACCCGACTTGCCCCGACCGACGCGACGACGCAGATCACGCCGAACGTGTGGCGGATCCAGACCGTGATCGCGGCGCTCTATCAGAGCCTCGGCATGAAGGATCACGCGAACCGGCTCGCCAGGCTCGCGACACACAATGCGGTGCGCACCGACTCGGCCGTCGCGAAGGCGCGCGCGAACGCCGTGATGACCCAGATTATTGCGGACCAGAATCGGATCGCACGCGGCAGCCGGCAGGTTCCATTGCGCAGCCGCAAGCGCTAGCCAGGGCGTTGTGGCAGGCTCGGCCGATGCGTGGCCTCCTGTTTTGTCTGATCACTACGGCGACGGCGTCGATCGCATCGGCGGACGCGCCGCACGAGTTCATCGCCGAGGCCAAGACCCTGCTCGTGGTCGGTGCCTGCGCCGAAGGCACGCCACCCGCGACGGTCAAGCCAGCGATCGTCGACGCGCATTGCAAGATCCTCAGGAAGGCGCAGGACGAATACAAGGCCGGCTGGATGACCGACGCGAACGCATTCTTCGCCGCGACCGTGCCAAAGACCGTGCCGAAGACCGTCGTGTATCCCTTCGCGGGTGGCGACCTATCGACCGCGCTCTCGGTCTACCCCGATGCCGACGAGATCACGACGCTGTCGCTCGAGCCCGCCGGCGATCCGCTCGATCTCGGCCAGCTCGACGAGCATCAGCTGAAGACCGCCCTCCTCACCGTCGAGAAGGAGCTCGGCTCGCTCTACAAATCGAACTTCTCGGTGACGATGGACATGATCGGGGCGATGCGCAGTGGCACGTTGCCGACGCAACTGATCTTCAGCCTCTCGGCACTCACGCTCCACGGCTACGAGCCGACCTCGCTGCGCTACTTCAAGCTATCGGCCGCCGGCGAGGTCCAGTACCTGACCGACGCCGATGTCGCGACTGCGGAGAAGATCAAAGATGCGGGTGCCCGCAACCGCCAGTTCTCGAACGTCGAGTTTCGCTTTCACAAGATCGGCTCGACCCACGAGCAGATCTATCGCCATATCCTCGCGAACCTCGATGACGCCCACGTGAAGAAAGATCCGTCAGCGCTCGCACATCTCGAGAAGAAGGGGCACGTCGCCGCGATGACGAAGGCCGCGAGCTATCTGCTCACGTTCGACGAGTTCAAGCAGATGCGCCAGTACGTGATCGATCACGTCGACTGGATGGTCTCCGACTCGACAGGCCTGCCCCCGACCTACGGCACGCCCGCGGGCTTCGAGTACGAGACCTACGGCTCGTTCGTGTCTTCGAACATGGCTGCCGGCCAGCCGATCGCGCCGGTGTGGAAGAAGATGTTCGACAGCCAGCCCAAGCGGCCGCTCAAGTTCCGGTTCGGCTATCCCGACGGTAAGAACCACTCGGGCCACCTCATCATCATGCGTCGCAAAACGTAGATAAGCGTTTCGGGCACACTGCCCCTGTGGCAAGGTGCCGCCATGATTCGACTTCGAAGTATTTTTGCAGGTGTGTTCATCGTCACAGCCGGCCTCGCGGTTGGTTGTTCGTCGAAGAACGACAACAAGGCGCCCGATGGCGGCGGCAGCGGCAGCGGCAGCGGCAGCGGCAGCAACTGCACGTCGCTCGCGGCCGGCACGCCGTACCGGACCGCAACCTCCGACGCCATGTCGTCCGCGTGGCACGCCGAAGTGTCGACCGACCTTGGCGCTGGCGCGGGCAGCACCGCCACGATGAGCTTCGAGTTCTACGCCGGGATCGAGACGAGCCTCGTCGGCTCGTTCGATCTCACCGCGGGCAACCAGAACAACTACGGGACCTGCGCGGCCTGCGTCCGGGTCTTCACGCTCGACAGCACCGGCATGATCGTCAAGCAATACTTCCAGAGCGGCGGCACGCTGACCCTCACGGCCGATCCGTTCGGCACCAGGCATATGACCGGCACGGTCAAGAACCTCGCGCTGGACGAGGTCACGATCGACAGCATGACGTACACGTCGACGCCGGTCGTCGGTGGCGTGTGCCTCTCGCTGCCCGACATGGCGCTCGCATCCGGTGCCGCACCGGCGGGCTGGACGTGCGCCGATGATGCCTACGCCAGCGGCGGCGCGTGCGACTGCGCGTGCGGTGGCCACGATCCCGATTGTGATACGGCAGGCGCGACGGTTGCTGGCTGTACTGCTGCACAGGTCTGCGCGGCGGACGACACGTGCGCGAACACCTGCCACGTGCTCACCCCCTCGATGGGCTGCACCACCGGCACGTGCGGGTTCGAAAACGCGACGCTCGATATCTGCTACACCGATCCGGCCGCGGTCAGTGGCGTGGCGCTCGGCGCGACGTGCGCGGCCGGCCCGACGTTCTGCGGCGTGACGGCCACGATTGCCAAGGGCATTTGTGACACCCGTGGCGTCGACGATCTGAAGTGCCGCGCGGCGTGCGCGGCCAACTCTGATTGCACGGTCGCTACCGAAGTGTGCCAACCGCTCGTCGGCAGCCGCGGCCTCTGCGTCCCGAAGATCACGAACGACACCTGCCCGAGCGCGACGGTGCTCACCCTCGGCACGGCCGTGACCGGCTCGACCGCGGGCGCGACGAACGACTACGACAAAGGCCTCGAGACCGCCGCATGCACGAACTTCCCGCAGGTCGGTCGCGATGTCGCGTATGCGATCACGATGACCGCAGGCACCGCGTACACCGTGGCGGTCAGCGGCGTCAGCCCGGACTTCGATCCGAGCGCCGCGCTGCTCGGTCCCAGCGCCACATCGTGTGGCGTCGGTGGTCCGACCGTGATGTCGACCTGCGTGAAGGGTGCGGACGCGGGTGCAGCCGGTGAGGGCGAGACGTTCGCGTACACGCCGACGGTGACTGGCACGTACTACGTCGTCGTCGATTCGTTCTTCGCGAGAACCGGCACGTACACCGTCAAGGTGACCTCGCCTTAGTAGGCTGCCGAGCTCGTTGCGGGTGTCGCGAGGCTCGCCGTGCGCTGCTGAACGTGCGCGGGACGAGCCGCGGCCTGCGGCTGGATCGAGCTGTGCGCCTTCGTCGTGCGGCTGAGTGACGAGACCGCCATCATCATCGTCAGCATCGCCATCGCGACGAGCGGGAGGGCGAGCTTCTTGGCGGTGCGCTGCTGGCGTTTCGTCATGTCCGATAAATGGACGCAAACCGCGGTCGGAGTAAATTTTTCGGCTAATTCCAGGCGAGCTTCGCGCGCGTGGCCCAGTACAGCTCGGGCGCTTCGATAAGTACCGCGTATTGATCGGCGAGCGCCGCACCATCGAGCTCGCGCGCGCGCGCGTTCGAGGCGAGCTGCGCCGGGGTCACCGCACCCGACAGCACGACGTCGCCGAACGGTTGCGCGAGTGCCGCCGCGATCGCGATCGCGTCACCGACACGCGCGACGAGCCGACCGTTCGCGACCACCTCTTTGATCATCACCGTGAGGCCGGCTTGCTTGGCGCGCACCAGCGCGGGCGCGACCGAGCGTTCGAACAGGTTCCAGGTCGCCTGCACCGCGGACCACAGCGGCTTGCCCGTAACCTCGAGATCGAGCGCACGCTCGAGCGTCTCGCGTTGCCGAGGGCCCGAGAGCGACAAGCCGATCCGTAGCCCTGCATCGCGGAGCTCGCCGAGGCGCGCCAGCACGTCGGGATCCGAGAGCACCGAGCTCTCGGGCGTGACGGAGTGGATCTGGTAGAGCGAGAGGTACGGTCCGAGCAGCGCGCGCGATTCGGGGAGCTGTTCGGCGAGCGCCGCGAGCGAGTGATCCTTACGCTCGTGGTGCATCGCTTGGACCTGCCAGTTCGCGACGTAGCGGTAGCCCCACTTCGACGAGATGGTCACCTCGCTCGGCGCGATGGCGCGTGCGGCGAGCCAGCTCGCGACGAACGCCTCGGCACGACCGTACGAGCGCGCGGCATCGAACCAGCGCACGCCGAGCCGCCACGCTTCGTCGAGGACCGCATGGCAGCGCTGCTCCATCGCGGCCTCGCTGTAGGCGTGGTCGAGATCGGTGGCGTGCCAGAGCGTGATGTAGCCCGGACGTCCGAGCGCCGCGGTTCCGAGGCCGAGCACGGCCGTCACTTGGCGACGATCGCCATCGTGGCGATCAACTTCGCGACGAGCTGGCGCTCGGGCACGGTGGCGAACACCTCGGCTTCGACGATCGAGAACAGCCGGCCCGGCTTGAGGACCGTCGCCGTGCACTCGAGTCGACCGCGCGCCGGGCGGAGCAAGTGGATCTTGAACTCCGAGGTCAGCACGGACTGATCCGCGAGGATCAGCGTCGCCGCGGATCCGCCCGCGGTGTGATCCGCGAGCGTGGCGATGACGCCCGCGTGCACGTAGCGATCTTGCTGGAGGTGCTCGGCGCGCGGTGACAGCGCGCTGCGCACGATCCCCGGTTCGACCGAAAGCAACTCGACGCCGAGATGCTCGATGAAAGCAGCGGCGTCGAAGATTTCGCGAACCCGTGTGGCGTACTCGGGATTTCTGACCTGCACGCCGCCACAGTAGCGCGGACTAGAATGAAAGGATCAGTCGAGCGGAATCGTGACGGTGCCGAGGTCGGTGACCTTGTTCGGGGCCTGGATCGTCTTGTTCGTCAGGTTCACGGCCTGGCTGACCGCGGCGTTGCTCGAGTTGAGCGCGTCGACGCTGACCGTATAGGTACCGGCCGAGAAGCCCGACGTGATGCCGAGGTGATCGGCACACGGGAAGATGTCGCTGGCGAAGTTGTTCGAGTTCGCGGTGTCGGTCGAGATCGACTCGACGCCGGCGACCTGCGACTGCGCGGCGCACGTGGTGCCCACGCCATTCTTCTGGAGCGCCCACTGGAGCTGGAAGTAACCACCGTCCGTGAGGATGTCGGCGTTGTAGCTCTTGTCCGTGTTGGTGAGGTCGACGAACGCCGAGGTGCTCGAGGCGTACTGCGCCGAGTTGTTGGTGTTCGCGATCGAGATCCAGCTGTAGTAGGTCGTCGCCTTGAGCGGACCGCTCACGCCGGTGAAGTTGGTGCAGTTGAACAAGTCGATCACGGGCGAGCCGACGTCGTTGAAGTTGGTGTCGATCTCTTGCGAGTACAACGCGGCGGTGTCGAAGCCCGAGGGGCAGTTCAACGTCTGCTTCGCGAGGTTCGTGATCTTCCAGTTAGCGGTGATCGCGGGCGCGCCCGTCTCGAGGGTACACACCGCCGAGCAACCGTCGCCCGAGACGTTGTTTCCGTCGTCGCACTGTTCGCCCGGATCGAGGAAGCCATCGCCGCAGACCGAGGTCGTCGTCGTACAGCCGGATGCAACCAATGCTAGAAACACTAAGTTCTTCATTGGCCCATCATAAGCGCAGCTGCACCGGCGATTGCTGGCATTGGTGCACAGATATGATCTAGCGCACTCTGTCCCACTCGGTCTGCCACCTACCGCGATGTGCGACCGTGAGACGTCCGTGCGGTGGCGCTCGCTATCGGTTCGTCGTGGTTGCCACCGCACGTGGCGATCCACACACTCGCCGTCCCTCAGTCACCCGCGACGGTCAACGACCACGGCGCGCCCGGCGAACAAGACGTGCCGCTCGGACGGATCTCGATCGAGGCGGTGCGACTGTCGTCGCTATTGTTCGAGAACGTGCCTTCACCCCACGTGATCGATCGTGTCTGCGGATCGAGCCCGGTCGCCGAACCGTTCGGGGTGGTGCACTCGATCGCATCGGTATCGGTGTTGAGATAGACGAACAGATCGTAGTTCGCGCTCGCTGGCGAATTCAGCGTGACGGTGACCTTGAGCTTGGTCCCGAACACGCTGCTGTCATTCTCCGTGACGCGGACCTTGTACCAGGCGGCTTGATAGCCGGTCGTGGTCTTCGTGTCGGCGCCGGTATCGCCGCTGATGCTGCCCAGATCGACAGCGGTGCTACACGTCGCCGCGCTCGTACACAGCGCCGACGCCGCGTCGATCTGGTGCGCATCGATCAGCTTGGTCGAGCCATCGATCGACTGCGGCGACGCGTCGATGTAGCGGTTATCGGGCGTGCCTGCCTGAGCACACGCAACGCAACCGAGCCAGATGAGCGCCCCACGCACCCCTGGACGGTAACACCACTACATCAGCGCGCGAAGTGCCATCGGCAGGGCGATGCCGTCGGTGATCATCGGCATGTGCCCCACGTTGGTGCGGACGTACAGCACGCGGGCAGCGCGGGTCTCGGTGGTCCAATCGGTGGTCCAATCGGTCGGCAGGCCGTAGACCCGCTTGGTGGTCGGCAGGAAGGCCGCGATCCAGTTGCTCTCCTGGACGGTATCGCTGGCGACATTGATGAGCCGGTGACGCAGGTCGTCGCGCGTCCACGCCATGAACTGATCTTCTTCGCCATAGGCGGCATCGAGTAGGACGAGCGTCGACAGCGCCGGGTTTGGCAACCAGTTGACCAGGGTGCGGTAGGCGGCGGAGTGCCCCGCTGCGACGACCTTGCCCGCCGGCAACTCCTCGTTGATCCCGAGCTTGACCGCCGCGAGCAGGTTGGTCAGCGACGCCCACTGGACGCCTTGGGTCTTACTGCGCGGCGCACTGCACGCGATGAACATCGCGTTGAGCCCGGAGCGCTCGAACTGATCTTGCAACTTGTAATCGGTCCAC
This sequence comes from Kofleriaceae bacterium, assembly GCA_025357755.1. GTDB lineage: Bacteria > Myxococcota_A > Polyangia > Haliangiales > Haliangiaceae > JABFXX01. The sequence continues at coordinate 20,968 of JANXOP010000432.1, forward strand.
GCGGTATCGACGTTCGTGTTGTAGCCGTGCACGAACACGACGGTCATCGCGGTCGCGCGGTCGTAGGTCGCCGGTGTCCAGACGTGGATCGGGCCGCGATCGGTCGCGACGCGCCAGTGCTGGCCATCGGCCGAGGCCACGCTGGTGGCGAGCAGCACGAGCAGCACGATCGCGCGAGGCACGCTTCAAGTGTGGCGAACTCCCGGTCGGGTGACCAGCTTTTGTTATCGGGCGAAACACCGCATTCTTGCCGGTGACGAGTCCGCGCTGTCCCTCGCGAAGAGCCTTACTTGGAGCACGCCGGTGCGCCCGCGCGGATCGCGCGAACCTCGTCGGCGACTTGCGCAGCGATCGCGGCGAGCGCGCGCTGATGCGCTTCGGCGAGGCCAGCGTAGTCCCCGGTCGCGGCTTCCTTCGCGCGGTGCGAGCAGACCAAGGCGGGCGCGGTGGCCGCCGGATCGCGCACGGTCGAGACCGCCTCGATCAACGCGTGCTTGCCGAGCACCGATTCGAACCGCTGGACATCGAGCTTGACGCGAAACACCGGGATGCCCTCGGCGGGCGTGATGCCTGCGATATCGCGCGCACCGAGCGCGCGGGTAAGATCAGCGGAGAACGCACTTCGCAGCTCGCGCGGTAGCGGCGAGATCCACGAGCGCGTATCGACCGGCGTGACCTCGCCCTGCCCCTCGCGCACCACGATCTCCTGACGATCGACATCGGGTGGCACGTCGACCGGCAACACGTCGAGCTGGAGCTCGCCGCTGGCCATCGGCGCCTTGTCGTCGGCGGCCGAGACCAGCGTGTAGTACCGGCTGCCGGCGGACCGACAACCGATCAAGGCGATCGCGAGGAGTAACGTGCGCTTCTTGGTCATGATCATTTGCCCTTCGGTTCCGGTCCCGCGGCGCGGCCACGAAGCAGCGATTCGGGGTGGTGCTGGAGGTAATCGGAGAGCCCGCGCAGCGAGAACGCGGCACGCTCGAGCTGCTCGAGCGCGGTGCGCGTCGATTGCTGGATCGGCGAGTCGGGCGCGGCGACGTTGTCGCGCAGCGCGGTCAGCCCATCGCGCAGCGCGGCCATCGCGACCTGCGCCTGGGCGAGCACGGCCTTCGCATCGGGTACGACATCGCGATCGAAGTGACCGAGCAGCGTCGATGCGGCCTTCGCGGTATCGCGCACGTCGCCGCCGATCGCATCGAATGGAATCTTGTCGATCTTCGACATGATGCTCGCGACCTGATCCTGGATCTGATCGGTGCCCCCGCGCTCGGTCGGCACCATCCACACGCCTTCGGTCGCCGCGATCCGAGCTGGTCGCGCATTCGGCATGCGCGACAGCGCGATAAACAACGAACCCGTGATCAGGCTCCCGGACCGGAGCTGGGCGCGCAGGCCGCGATCGACGAGGCCTTGCAACATCTGCGGTCCGGTCTTGCCGGTCCGCGCGCCCTCGGCGACGAGGTTCGTGTACCCGTCGCCGAGACGGCCGGGATACACGCTCGCCGTCACGTCCGAGTAGAACTCGTGGACCGTGCTGTCGTAGCCGAGCTTGACGCTGTCGACGCCACCGATCACCACGCCCTCGAAATCGATCGGCGTACCGGCCGCTACGCCACGCAACGGTTGGCGAAACTGCATCGCGAGCGCGAGCGGATTCGTATCCGGGATCTGGAGCGCGCGCGGGCGTGAATCGAAGAGCGTGAACGAGGTCTTCTCCGGAGCCACGCGGCCGGGATGATCCGGATCGCGGTAGCCAAACGCGATGCCACCCGCGACCACGGTCGCGAGCGATTGCGTATCGACGTGCAAGCCGGTCGGATCGAGCTCGACATCGAGCCCGCTCGCATTCCAGAACACCGAGCCTTCGGTGACGTCGTTCGCCCACGGATCTTCGACGAAGACCTCGAGGTCGACGTGCTTGCCATCGGCCGCCAGGGCGAGCTCCGAGATGCCACCGACTTGCTGACCGCGCAGATACAGCGGCGAGCGCACCGCGAGCGAGCCGGCATCCGCCGACACCAACTTGAACCGCTTGCCGTGCTGATCGTGCGTCACGCCCGGCGGCTTCTCGAGGCCGATGAACGTATCGGTCTTCTCCTTCTCGAGCCCGACGTCGACGCCGATGTATGCGCCCGAGAGCAACGTGCCGAGCCCCGAGACGCCACCCACTCCGATGCGCGGACGCTCGACCCAGAACTTCGAATCGGTGACCGCGATACCGGCCGCACCCCGCGTGAGCTCGATCGTGGCGACGATCTGTTGATGGTTCTCCGCGAGGTCGACATCGGTGACCTTGCCGACCGGCACGTTCTTGAATCGCACCTCGGAGCGACCTGCCTCGAGCCCCTCCGCGCTATCGAACGTGACGTGGATCGTGGGACCTGCGCGGAGGTAGGTGCGCACGCCGAGCGCGACCCCGGCCGCGATCGCGATGATCGGCACGATCCAGATCGCGGACGGACGCCCCCGCTTGTGGTGGTGGATGTTCGGCGCCGGCAGATCGTCGAGGTTGACCTCGGTCATGGCGCGGTGGCCTTGGCGGGCGGGCCGCGATCCCAGATCGAGCGCGGATCGAACGATGCCGAGGCGAGCATGGTGAGCACGACGACTGCCGCGAATGGCAGCACGGCCGGGCCGGGCTCGACCTTCGCGAACCGGCCGAGCTGGACCACCGCGGTGAGGAGCGCGACCACGAACACGTCGAGCATCGACCAGTGGCCGATCGCCTCGAGTACGCGATAGAGCTTCGTCCGCGCGCGCGGATGCCAGGTCGACCGGCGACCGGACATCACGAGCAGGAACGTGAGGGCGACGAGCTTGGTGATCGGGACCATGATGCTCGCGGCGAACACGAGCACCGCAAGCTCCCACGACCCTTCGGTCCACAGGTACTTGATGCCGGAGAAGATCGTATCGGCTCGCTTGATCGGAAACTGCTCGGTCTTCATCATCACGAGCAGGTTCGTCGGCACGTACAGCGCGACCGCCGCGATCACGAGCGCCCAGCACCGGGTCAGGGCAGCGGGCTTGCGCTGCTCGACGCGATCGCCGCAACGTGGACAATCGCCCTCGACCTTGGTGTCGTAGCGCATCACGAGCTCGCAGATCTCGCACGCGACGAGCCCGGCATCGATCGCGCGGACCGCATGGTGCTCGCTCATGGCCTCACCTCGCGCGCCATCTCGGGCTTGACCTTCGCGACGCGATCCCACAGCGTCGCGTGATCGAACGAGCCGAGCGAGCCCATCGCGAACACCATCACGAGCACGCCGAACGCGCCCCAGCCGAGCACCGCGGAGGCGAGGCCAGCGAGCTTGACGATCGCGATCACGATGCCGAGCATGAACACCTCGACCATGCGCCACGGCTTGAGCGCGGTCATGAACCGCATCACGTAGCGAAACCCCGGCGGCTTGGTGCGCAGCGTGAGCGGCACGAGGATCCACAGCAGCAGCCCCAGCTCGACGAGCGGCGCCACGATCAGCGAGGTCGCGAGCGCGACGCCGACGAACGGGATGTGGCGATCCCATGCGGCGACGATCGCGGCGCCCAAGGTGGCCTTGGTCTGCTGGCCCGACAGCGTGAGTGTGAGTAGCGGGAACAGATTCGCGACGACAAACCCCGCCGCCGCGGTCAGCGTGATCGCGAGCATCGCGGCGACATCCTTGTTCGCGCGATACAGCGGCGCATCGCACGCGACGCAGCGCGCGGTCGCTCGGCCTGGCACCGGAGCTCTACGATGCACCGCATCGCAGTAGGTGCAGATCGCCAGGTCCATCGGGCCTGATTTAGCACGGTTAGCTCGTTCGGGGCAGCGTGCGCCAGCGCTACAGATTACTCGCCGACCGCGGCATAGCGGCCGTCGACATCGTCGTCGTCCGCGTCCTCGAGCTCGCGCTGCGACTGCGAGATGACGCGTGGCAAGACCTTGCGCAGCCGGACCAGATCGAGGTCCAGGAGAAAGTTGGAGCTCACATCGATCGAGGTCAGGTGTGCGAGCTGCGCCGCGTTCGCGACCAGGAGGTCGACCTCGCGGTTCGCGAGGATGCCGTTCGAGAGATCGAGCGAGCGCAGCTGACGCAGCAGCGGCGAGCCGATGAGGTGCTGGAGCGCGGACTCGGAGAACTCGCAATTGACGAGGCCGAGGTGCGAGAGCTTCGCGAGACCGCGCGCTTCGAAGATCGGAAGGAGCTGCGCCGCATGGCCCTCCGCGTGATAGCGATCCTGACCGAACCAGAGCTCGAGGTGCTCGAGCTCGGGCCAGTGCGCGTTCGTGATCGACGCGAGCTCGGTGGCGCGAAGGCCTCCAGAGATCCGGACGAACTTCCTCAAGTTCGGCAAGACGATCGTGCCGAGCGTGCCACCCTCGCCACTCTTGATCGAGAGCACTTCGAGCCGTGGCAGATGTTGCCAGACCGCCGAGAAGTCGCCGAAGGCGGTCCAGCTGATCTCCTGCTCGTTCGCATCGAACTCGTCGAAGCACAGGATGCGCATGGTCTCGGCCTGCGCCGACTCGGCGATCGCTCGGATCGTTGGCCCCCAGTCGTTGTTGCTCTCGAAACGAGCGAGCCCGAGACGCAGCTCGTCGATGAAGGCCGCGATCGGGAGCGCGAGGAACCGCCGCACGATGGCATCGAGCTCGGTCCTGGCGTCGAAATCGATCTTGATCGTCGCGCCGGTCGGAAAGCCGTGGCTCCAGCTCGTGAGCGCGATCGCATCGCGGAACACGAGGTCGTCGCCATCCTCACCGTCGTCGAACAGCTCCTTGCGATGCTGCGCGAGCTTGGCCTCGGCCTCGGCTTCCTTGCCCTGCATCCGCAGCGCTGCGATCTCGCCGCGCGGATCATTCTTCACCATCAGCCAATCGGCGTAGACCACCCACGGATCTGGATCATCGGGCGAGGCACGGCACTGGTCTTCGAGCGCGATGTTCGTGCCGATCACGATCCGCGCGGGGGACAGCTCGACCTCGGGCTCGACCTCGGTCGTCGCGATCATCCCGTGCGTGATCGCGACCGCGATCATGCCGGCCACCTTGGCCTTGGCCTCCGCGAACGTCGCGGTCTTCCACACGTGCACCGGCTCCGCCACACGCTCTGCGAGCTCTCCACGCCATTCGAAGACATGTGCGCGATCGACCACGATCGTCAGGTACGCACCGCCTCCTTCGAACCGGCGGTACCAGCGCTTGCCCTCGACGATCGACTCGACGACCTCCTTGGTATCCGTGACCTCGTTATAGCCGAGCGCGACTTGCCTCGCGATCAGGTCGCGCGCGCGCGCCACCGAGTCGTCACGTCCGGTGAGACCGAGGTCGCGTTGCTGGCCAGTGGTGCCGATCCGTCCCCAACGCACGGTCAGCTGGACGCGCCCGATCTCGATCGCCCAGAACGTACCGCTCGGGTGCTCGAACCTACGCATCTACGGATTATGAGACCTGGCGGCGCGCCTCGTCGAGTAGCGCGATCCACTGTTGCTTCGCGGTCCCCGCGAGCGCGAACGGCTGGAGCGAGACCTCGAAGAGCTCGCCGACCTTCGTACAGGTCCGGACGTTCGCGAGCATCGTGATCGGCGCCGGCATGCAGTTGAGCGTGAGCTCGACGAGCCAGTTCGGCGACAGCTGCGAGGTCGCTTCGATCGACAACGCGTTCTGCGAGATCGAGCGTGCGCGAGCCGGCGCTTGCTGCGGCTGGCTGATCTCGAACGAGACCGGGAACACTTGCTCGCTCGACTCGGAGCGCTCGATCACGCTCGCCAACTTTGTCGGCTTCGGTGCGACGTACTTCGCCATGCTCTGGACGACCTCCTGAACGACCGAGCCAACCGTGCTCCGCTCCATCTCGGTGAGGCCCGGAAGATCGAGCAGCGATGCGAGGCCTACGGTCGGATTGCCATCGAGCTTTTCGACGATCTGATCGGTGAGCTGGATCAGCTGCGTGAGCTTCTGCGCGGGTTCGAAGTCGAGGTGGTGCGCGATCACGTCGGTGATCGCTTCGGGAAGATTCCAGCGCGCCGCGACGACCATGCCGAACTGGACCTGGCGGCGCTTCACCAGCGAGCGCCATTGCGCCTCGTTCATCACGGGCAGCGGATCTGTCTTCGAGATGTCTTCGAGGCAGCCCATCACGATCGTTGCACCGAACTCGTGGAGCAGGCCCGCGAGGTACGCCGCTTCCGACGACACGCCGCGATTACCGGCGAGCATGCGCGCGAGGTGCGCACTCAGCAGCGCGCGACGCCACGTGTCGCGGCGGAGCTCGGCGAGCGGGCCGGGAGCGGTCGCTCCCGAGCCGAGGCCGGTCGCGAGGGCCATCTCGATCAGCTGGTCGAACCCGACCCGCGACAGCGCATCGAACACGGTGTTGACTTGGCGGCCCGCGCTGGCAGCGGCAGAGCGCGCCCGACCGAGCACCGTGGCGGCGAGTGCCGGATCCGACGAGACCAGCTTCGCGAGCGCGTCCAACGAACATCCGCCGGTCCGCGCGAGCTCTGTCAACTTCGCTGCAACCGCCGGATACGGCGGGATTTTTAGCTTGTTGCTCTGGAGCCTCGTGGTCAGGGAGGCTTCGAGGTTGGCGACTGCAGAGCTCGTCATCAAGGTGTTGGTTCGGCCAAGCTACTCGCGCGTAGACGTGAGTCCTCCGCGAGATCTCGGACCATCCATGACGTCGGCCGGATGCGCGGCTTGTCGATCCGGGTTGTCCCAAACAATAAGAGTTGCGACGTGGCGGCTGCGCCAATCATGGAGATAGCCCGGCATCAGGCCACGCACGGTGAACCCGGCGCGGAGCTGCGAACGCAACACGCGGTCCTTGCGCTCGCCGCGAAGCACCGCCGCGACGTAGGCCTCCGGTGCGAGCTCGGGCTCGGCATCGACGTAGTCGTAGAGGCGGCCCCCACCGACGACATTCTTCAAGCCGAGCTGGCGACACAGCGCGAACAACGCGGTGTAGAGCGCCTTGCCGACACCCGAGCCCCACTCCGCACGATCGACATAGATGTCCGCGAGGTACAGCGTCTCGCCGAAGGGATCGTGGCGCGCGAACGTGCCTGCGTCGGTGATCCCCAGCCACGTGTGGGGAGCGAGTGGATCGAACGCGCGCGGCGGGATGAACGTGGCGATCGCGCCGACCAGCGCGCCCTCGCGCACCGCCACGATCTGGCCCTCCGGAAATAGCGCGTGCTGGCCGCGCATCTGGGGCTCGGAGAACACGACGCCATCCTCGAGCAAGTCGGGATAGGCGGCGCGGTTGAGGGCTGCGAGTGCAGCCATCTCGTCGCTACGAACGGGGCGAATCTCGAGCGTCATCCCGAAAGCGTTCACTGGCCAAGGCGTTCCGCCAAGCGCACTTACGAGATGTCACCGTCCCGCCATGTAGCGACGAGCGCGGCATCAAGTAGTTGGACGAGAGCGCACGGACTTAGCGCGCGACATCGGCTATGTCTGTGCCATGAGCATTCTCGTCACCGGTGCGAGCGCCGGGTTCGGCACCGCGATCGCACGCCGCTTCATCGCGGCCGGTGAGTATGTCGTGATCGCGGCACGGCGCGAGGACCGGCTCGAAGCGCTGGTCAAAGAGCTCGGCGATCACGCGCACGCGATCGTCCTCGACGTGCGTGATCGCGCCGCAGTCGAAGCTGCACTCGCCGCCCTCCCCGCCCCATTCGCCGAGATCCACGTCGCGGTCAACAACGCCGGGCTCGCGCTCGGCCTCGAACCGGCGCAACGCGCGAACGTCGACGATTGGGACCAGATGGTCGACACCAACTGCAAGGGTCTGGTCTATGTCACGCGCGCGGTGCTGCCCGGTATGGTCGCTCGCAAGCGCGGCCACGTGATCAACCTCGGCTCGGTCGCTGGCACGTATCCGTATCCGGGCGGGAATGTCTACGGCGCGACGAAGGCGTTCGTCCATCAGCTCAGCCTGAACCTGCGCAGCGACCTCCACGGCACGGGCGTTCGCGTCACCTGCATCGAGCCCGGGCTCGTCGGTGGCACCGAGTTCTCGAACGTTCGCTTCGCGGGCACCGCGGGCGCGGACGACAAGGCCGCGGCGGTATACGCGAACACTCAGCCGCTCACCGCCGAGGACGTCGCCGAAGCCGTGATGTGGGCGACCGCGCAGCCGGCGCACGTGAATATCAACGTGATCGAGCTGATGCCGGTGGTCCAGAGCTTCGCGCCGTTCCAGATTCTGAGGGGCTAGCCATGGCCGACGAATCGCACCCCGAATGGATCGACAAGCTCGCGAACCTCGCCGGCAAGGTCGGCATGAACGCGACGCAGATCCGCTGGCGCCTGATCCGCTGGCACGATCGCCGCGTGAAGAAGGCGGCACAACCGCCGCTCGCACCGCTGCCGATCGCCAAGCAGCTCGGCCTGTCGCGGTTGAAGACGATGTCGTTCAGCACGGCGCTCGCGGTCGTCATCATGGCGGTCTACGCGCGCGTGTGGGTCGCGCAGGGCGGCGGCTTCTCGTCACCGCCCGCCCTGCTCCTCGTCGATTTCGGAGCACAGCGTCTCGGTCACTTTCCCGAAGAGCCTTGGCGCATGCTGACCGCGATCTTTCTGCACGCTGGGCTGATGCACCTGGTGTTCAACTTGATCGGGCTCGCGCAAGTTGGACCGGCGATCGAGGACATCTGGGGCCGGTTCTCGATGCTGTTCATCTTCATCGTGACCGGGCTCGTCGCGAGCTTCGGGAGCGCGCTGATGCACGACAGCGGCATCGGGATCGGTGCCTCGGGGGGCCTGTGCGGGATGATCGGCGCGGCGGCCGGCTTCGGGCAGCGGCTCGGCAATGGCCGCGGCATCGATCTTCGCAACACGATGCTCAAGTGGCTCGCCTATACGATCATCTTTGGCTTCGCGGTGGGTGCGGATAACTGGGCACACGGCTTTGGCGCGCTCGCCGGCATGGCGTTCGGGTTCGCGGTCCCGCAGGCGGCGTGGAGGAAGACGGCGTGGACGTGGCTGCGGGTCGCGTGCGGCGCGATCGGCGTGGCCGGGGTGGTGGTCGCCGTCGCCATCATCATGACTCGCACCGCGACCGTGCCACTGACCGAAGCACAACTGAACGCGAAGATCTGCGAGCTCTACAACGCGGGCGATCCGAAGGCCGCTCTGTCCCTGCTGCGACAGGAATTCGAATCCACGACCGGCGAGCCCCTCGGGATGAAGAACGTCGTCGCGGGCTGCCAGCGTGGCGAGTAGCGGTACACTGTCCGTATGTGGGCGCGTGTACACAAGGTGGATCGAATCCGGCCGCAGGCGAACGGCGGTGCGATCATCCTGATCGAAGACGAGCGCAGTGCGCTCCAGATGCAGCGCATCCCGCCGCTATCGCTGCTGATCGCGGTCGCTCGCGTGCTCGATGCCAAGCAGGTGCTCGACGCGAAGTACGGTGGCAAAGGCGAGGTTCGCTACGCGACGAGCGCGGCGGTCCCGAGCTTCATGTCCGAAGCGATCGCGCGGGCGGGAGCGGCGATTAGCAGCCGCGATGGCGAGAAGATCACGGCCGCACCGCAGCCGGCGAGCGTCGCCTCGCTCGTCGATGTCGCGTTCTCCGAGCTCGCGCACCAGACGCGCGGCAACATCGGCGGCAGTGACATGGCGAACACGCTCCGCCAGATCGAGAAGAGCCGCAAAGCCAAGCCGCTCGACAAGGAGGTCGATATCGCGACCTACTGGCCCGCGGTGTTCGAGCTCGCAGCACTGGCGAGCGAGCTCGCGCGTGCGCGCGGTGGTCGATGGATCGACATTCGCGACATGCCGGTCCCGTTCGCGCTCAAGTTTCCGGATTCCGCAGACCTCGCGCGGCCGACCATCGCAGCGCAGCGCATCGTCGAGGGTAAAGAGGCCGAGGAGCCGGTGGTTGCGCCTCCGCCCGTCGTGGCGGAGCCGGCTGCCAATGTCGAGCCCGAGTTGAAAGACTAGGCCCACATCTCTCACTCTCCACACCGGTCAGGGTTGGCCGATGCAGTGGGGGATGGAGGTCGTGGCAACGGAGGTGGGGACGCAGCTGCTCGAGCGCGTGCGCCAGGCCAAGCTCGTCATCCCCCCATATCCAGCGGTCGCCGCGAAGCTCCAGCAGCTGCCGCGCGACACCAGCTCGCTCGCCGATGTCGCCGCGATCGTCGGAACCGATGCGGTGCTCGCGGCGAACGTGCTCCGCGCCGCGACGTCGGCCGCGCTCTCCGCCGGGGCGGCCCCGACCACCCTCGAGGCGGCGGTGTTCAAGCTCGGGTTCGAGACGATGGTCCGCCTCGCGATCGCGGTCTCACTCGGCGCCTCTGCCAGCGCCAACGGACCCCTCGCCGAGCTCCGTCGCAACGAATGGCGGCGCTCGCTGATCTCGGGCGTGATCTGTCGCGACCTCGCGCAGCGTCGCGGCATCGATCCGAGCCAGGCGTTCCTCGCCGGCCTGCTTCACGATTTCGGCGCGATCGTCGCGATCGCGGGGCTCGAGACGCTCGGTAATCTCCCGACGCTGCCAGCCGTGCAGTGGAAGAAGCTCGTCGACGAGCTACACGTCGAGCTCGGCGCGACCCTCGCCGAGACCTGGAAGCTTCCCACACAGATCGCTCGGGTGATCTCGCATCACCATCTACCCGCAGGACAAGGCCCACTCGTCCAGCTCGTCGCGATGGTCGACCACGTGATCGCGATCCTCGATCGCGGTTCGATGACCGGCATCGCCGCCCTGATCGAGGTTCCCGGCCTCCGGACCGAGGAGCGCTACCAGATCGGCATGCTGATGCCGAAGGTCGCCGAAGCGATGGACCAGTTCGAGACCACGGCAAAGGTGGGACCCTCGGCGGTCGAGCCCGCGCCGCTCGAAGATGGTTGGGAGGTCGACTTCGACGTCCTCAGCAAGCGTGGCGCCACGTATCACGTGGTCGCCATCGCCGCGAACCAGCTCGCACTGGTCAGCAACGAACCGATGAATCCAGGTTGGTTGACCGAGCTCCGCTTCGGCGGCGACGCGGTCGAGATCATGGTCAACGTAGTTACGTGTTCACCGCGCGCGAGCGGTGATTTTTTGGTGGTGCTCCAGCCGTTCGCGCTCGGTGGAGATGGGAAGAGGGTCTGGCTCGAGCTGTTGCACAACGCTCGAGAGCAGGTACCTCGGGTTGCGGTGTGATGATAGAGCCAGAAGACATCGTCCATCTCGATAGCGCGCTCCAGCGCGTCGAGCACGATCTCCGACGAGCACGCTCGCTCGTCGGAGATGCCATGAAGCAACTATTCGAGACCTTCGAACGGCTGCGCGACCACCTCGCCGAGGAGCGCGCTCACTACGAGCAAGCGATCTTCGCGATCACCGGCACCGCCGCGAAGCAAGGCCTCGTCGGCGTGCTGCGCGACGTGCTCGGCCGGTTCGTCGAGGACATCGTGCGGTTGAGTCAGAGCAGCGTGCGTATCCTCATGGAGATCGATGCGCTGCGCGGCCACGCCGAGACCGTCGCCACGCGCGGCCACCGGATCGAGAAGATCGCCGCGACCACGCGCGTGATCTCGCTGAACGCGCGCATCGAAGCGCATCGCGTCGGCGAGCACGGCAAGGTGTTCGGCGTCGTCGCCGACGAGATCAAGGCCCTCGCGCACGAGACCAGCGAGCTGTCCAAGGCGATCCGCTCGGCGATCGCCTCCCAAGCCGCGTCGCTCGATGTCGCGAGCAAGGCCGCCTCGGAGCTCGCGGCAACCGATCTCGATGTCGTCCTCGCGAGCCACAAACAGCTCGAATCGACGATCGCTCGGTTGAGCGATGTCTCGACGACATCGACCGCCGCCCTCGAGCGGATCCAGGAAGATGTCGATCGCGCGATCCAGGCGCTGCAATTCGAGGACATGCTCGATCAGCTGCTCGCCGCGATCGGGCGCAAGGTCAGTACGGTTCGCAGTGTCTGCGGTGGCCTACCCGAGGGCCAGACCATCCAGAGCGCACTCGCCGAAGTCGAGCGCGACGCTGTTACCCAACAAAGTGTGTCGGCGGGCGCCGTGGAGCTGTTCTAATGATCGAAGTCTCGAAAGCAACGGATGTGACGGTCCTCCGGATCACGGGTCGATTCGATTTTCGCTGCGTCAAAGAGTTTCAAGCCGCGATGAGCGCGCCGGCCCCGCTGTGGGTCGTCGACCTCGAAGGCGTCGACTACATCGATAGCGCAGCACTCGGCATGTTGTTGCTGCTGCGCGAACATGCGAACGGCACGCGCGTGAGTGTCCGCCATCTCAAGGGGCAGCCTCGCGAGGTGCTCTTGATGGCGAAGTTCGACCGCATGTTTGCGCTCGAGGCATGACGTGCCGACGCTGGCGGCCCGCCGCCTGAGAAATGCGCGCTTCGAATTCCAGACCCGTGACGAGGCTGCCGCGATCGCGGAGTACGTCGCGACGTTGCTCCCTGAGTCCGTGCGCGTCGAGCTCGTGTTGACGGAGCTGATGATCAACGCGATCGAGCACGGCAACCTCGAGATCAAGGGCGCGAAGGCCGAGCTCGTGCGCCGCGGCGAGCTCGAAGCCGAGGTCGCACGTCGGCGCTCCGATCCGATCTATCGCGACCGGATCGCGTGGCTCGAGGTCGCACGCATCGACAATCAAGTCACGCTGACGATCGGCGACGAAGGTTCCGGGTTCGATTGGCGCGAGATCACTCAACCCTCGCCGACCACGCCGAGTGGCCGCGGGCTGTTGCTCGCGCGTCTGATGTCGTCGTCGGGGCTGTGCTTCAACGCTGCCGGCAATATCGTGATCGTGAGGGTCGAGTGGTGACCGCGGTCAAGACACGCCAGCGCATCCTCGTCGTCGACGACGAGGAGATCGTCGCGCGCGGCATCGGTCGCATCTTGCGCAACCACGATGTCACGATGGCGAGCAGCGCCCGGGAAGGTGCGGAGCTCGCCCGTTCACTCGATCCGGCACTCGTGATCACCGATTTCTATCTTCCCGATGGCACCGGTCGCGACGTGATCAAGGCGCTCCGCGATGCCGGCTCGAGTGCCCCCGTGCTCCTGATGAGTGGCGCGGTCGATCTCGAGAAGTGGGCCGAGTGGGCGGTCTCGCTCGCCGATGACTTCTTGCCCAAGCCGTTCCTCTCGGAGCAGCTGCGAGTGAAGGCCGATCGGCTGATCCAGAACTACGAGCGCGCGCTGATCGCCTCGCGCGCCGCGGCCGAGCTCGCCGCACTGCACGAGAGCAACGATCGCGAATCAGCAGCGGCCCGCGTGTTGCTCGATCGGATGCTCGCGCGCAGCGTGTTCCCACCCGAGCTCGTTCGCGTCGAATCGATCGCGGCGGGCCAGTTCGGTGGCGATGTCGTCTTCGGTGGCCCGCTCGCGAACGGCTCGTACCGCTGGCTGGTCGGTGATGTCACCGGCCACACGCTCGCCTCGGCGCTCGTGACCATCCCGATCTCGCAGGTGTACTACGCTTACACCCGGCTCTCGGTCGCACTCGTCGACGTGGTCGAGACGATCAACAGCGAGCTCAACGCGATGCTGCCGGTCACGATGTTCTTCACCGCGACCGCCTGCGAGCTCGACCGCTCCCGCGGCACGCTCTCGGTGATCAACGCGGGGTGTCCGGATGTCCTCGTCCGTCGCACGAACGGCACGGTCGACGCTGTCGGCTCGACCCTCCCGCCGCTGGGCATCCTCAAGCACGGGTTGAATGCGGCCGCGGTCGTGTTGAAGGTCGAGCGCGGTGATCGCGTGTACGCGTTTACCGACGGCCTCGTGGAGCTCTCGGGCCCGGATGGCGAGTTGTTCGGCATGGACCGGGTGCGCCAGATCCTCGCGAGCTCGCCACCCGAGGACGTGTACCGCACGCTGAGCCTGGCCTGGCGCGATCACGCTGGCGAGATCGGCATCTCCGACGACCTCTCGATCATCGAAGTGATCGTCTAGCGGGAGAGGTGCGCGAGCCGGCCAGCGATGTCATCGAGCGGCAGGACCTGGCTTGCTGCGCCGCGCTTGACCGCCTCGCCGGGCATGCCCCAGACCACACTCGAATCTTTGTCTTGCGCGATCGTCGGCGCATCGCGCTGGCGCATCGCGAGCATGCCCTCGGCACCATCGGCGCCCATGCCCGTGAGCATCACGCCGATCGCATTCGCGCCCGCGTGCTGCGCGACCGAGTGCATCAGCACGTCGACCGAGGGCTTGTGGCGGTTGACCGCCTCGTCGTCCCCGATCTGGCAGACGTAGCGCGCACCGCGCCGCACGACGCGCAGATGGAACGCACCGGGAGCGACATAGGCGTGGCCGATCAGGATCTGATCGCCGTCCTTCGCTTCCTTGACCGTCAACGCGGAGCTGTTGTTCAGGCGCTCGGCGAACCGCGCGCTGAATGCAGGAGGGATGTGCTGCGTGATCACGATGCCCGGCGAGCTCGCCGGCATCGTCGCGAGCACGCGCGCGATCGCCTCGGTGCCACCGGTCGACGCGCCGATCGCGATCAGGCGATCGGTCGTGGTGGTGAGCAACTGGTGGCTCGCCACGCGCGGCGTGATCGGCCGGTCTTGCAACGCCACGGGCTTTGCCCGCGCCGCGATCTTGACCTTCGCGATGATCTCTTCACCGAGCAGATCCATGCCGCGCTTGACGTCGAGCTTCGGCTTGGCGACGAAATCGATCGCGCCGAGCTCGAGCGCCGAGAGCGTTGCATCGGCCCCGCGCTCGGTGAGCGACGACACCATCACGACTGGCATCGGGCGAAGCCGCATCAAGTTACGCAGGAATGTCAGGCCGTCCATCGTTGGCATCTCGACGTCGAGCGTGAGCACGTCGGGATTGAGCTGCTTGATCATGTCGCGCGCGACCAGCGGATCCGGCGCCGACCCAACGACCTCGATCCCTCTATCAGCCGACAACAGCTCGGTCAGGAGCTTACGCATCAACGCCGAATCGTCGACGATGAGAACCTTGATCGCCATACCGTCCCCCCTCTAGCTAGCTAGAACAACTCCACGCCACCTGATGCCACCGGAGCGGCCCGCACTGCGGCGGCCTTCTCGCTCGCGACGACCCTATCTGCCTTCGACATCGGAATCTGTAAGACCTGCGCGCGGCCGGTCTTGGGCCAGTAGCGCAGCCGGCGGGCGAACGTCCCACCGACGTCCGCGGAAGAAACATGGATGCCCTCGTCCGTGAAGAACTTCTTCACGAACGCGATGTTGTGCTTGCCGACATCGCTACCGCTCTCGATCACGCGGCCGCCGCCGAAGACCTTGACCTCGAGCGCCTCGCGCCGACCGCCGCCGCGCAGCACCGCGTTGATCAAGCATTCCAGCGCGTACAAGCCGTAGCGCGCGGAGCTGCCGTCATCGGCATGCGAATCCGCGGTGACCGGCGCGTGCGGCAGCAAGAAGTGATTGATGCCGCCGATCTCGCGCTCGGTATCGCGCACGCAGGCCGAGATACACGAGCCGAGCACCGTCGTGATCACTTCATCGTTGCCGGTAACGTGAAACTCCCCGAGGAGCACCGCGACTTGCCACATGTTGAGTCGTGGCTCCCAGAACCGCTTCATGCGGGGACCTTGCGATACGCGGTACGCCCGACCGAGACGAACCCGGTCACGCCGGGCGTGATCGATTCGGAGTGACCGAGGAACAGATGGGAATTCTCGCCGAGCAGCTTGTGATAGCCGCGGAGCAAGCGAATCTTGTTCTCGGTATCGAAATAGATGATCACGTTGCGACACGAGATCAGATCGAACGGGCCCTGCATCGGCCACGGTGCGAACAGGTTCAACTGCTTGAACGCGACGAGCGGGCGCAGATCGTCCGCGATCCGCCACTTGCCTTCATTCGGACCGGTGCCCTTGGTGAAGGAGGTCTGCAGGCGCTTGGAGCTGACCGGCTTGATGTTCTCCGCCTCGTACACGCCCGCCGACGCACGCGCGAGGACCTGGGTATCGATATCGGTCGCGAGCACCTTCACGTCGAGCCCCGCACAATCGCCGAGCGCTTCGCGAATCGTGATCGCCATGCTCCACGGTTCCTCACCGGAAGAGCACCCCGCCGACCAGATCCGGATCCGCTTTTGCGTCTTCGCCAGCTTCGGGAGAAGCTCGCGCAGAAAATCGAAGTGGTGCATCTCGCGGTAGAACGCCGTCACGTTGGTCGTGATCGCGTTGACCAGCTCGCCATGCTCCGGCGAAGCGTCGTTATCGAGCATCCTCACGTAGTCGCGGTAGTCCGTGAGCCCGAGCGCCCGGAGGCGCCGGCTCAACCGAGATTGGCAGAGCTGCCGTTTGGAATCCGCGAGCTCGATGCCCGTGCGGGTCCGCACGAGGTCGACGATGCGGCGAAACTCGCGATCGCCTAGGGGAGCATTTTCGGCGGCGAGCATGACCGTGCCCTAGAACTCTTTCCAATCGGAATCGCCAGCCGAGCTCGACGCGGCGGCCTTGGTCATCGGCTTGGCGGCCGGCTTCGGAGCACTGCGCGTTTCGGCGCGAGCCGGTGCCGACTTCTTCGCCGGCGCGGCGGTCTCACCACCAGTGCGGAAGAAGCTGATGAGATCGACCAGGCCCTGCGCCTGCTCGGTCATCGCCGCCGCCGCCGAGGTGGCTTCCTCGACGAGCGCCGCATTCTCCTGCGTGCCGCGATCCATCTGGATGACGGCCGTGTTGATCTGCTCGATGCCACTCGCCTGCTCGTCCGATGCGGTCGTGATCTCGCCGATGATATCGGAGACCTTCTTGACCGAGGTCACGATCTCGCGGAGCGTGGCGCCGGAGTCATTGACGAGCTTGGAGCCCTGGTTGACCTTGTCCGCGCTGTCTTGAATCAGCGCCTTGATCTCTTTCGCGGCCGCCGCCGAGCGTTGCGCGAGGTTGCGAACTTCCGCGGCGACGACCGCGAAGCCGCGACCTTGGTCGCCGGCGCGAGCCGCTTCGACCGCGGCGTTGAGCGCGAGCATGTTGGTCTGGAACGCGATCTGTTCGATCACGCCGATGATGTCGGCGACCTTGTTCGACGACTCTGTGATCGCGCTCATCGCGCTGACCGCTGACTCCACGACCTTGCCGCCCTTATCAGCGAGGTCCCGTGCGCCCGAGGCGAGCTGGTTCGCCTGGTTCGCGTTCGCCGCGTTCTGCTTGACCGTCGCGGTCATCTCCTCGACCGACGCGGCGGTCTCCTCGAGCGAGGACGACTGCTCCTGGGTCCGATCGTTGAGGCTCGAGTTGCCGCTGGCGATCTGGCCGGCGGCGTTCGTGATGGTGCCAGCGGTCTCGTGGATCTTACCGACCATGTCGCGTAGCGCCATGAACGACTTGTTGACCGCCTCCGAGAGCTCGGCAAAATCACCGCTGTACTTGCCGGTCATCTGCTGGCTGAGGTCACCCTCGGCGAGGGCCGCGACGCACTTGACGGTGTCGCGGATCGCTTCCTTGGTCGCGGTGATGTCAGTCGCGAACTTGATCACGCGATACGGCTTCCCCGCTTCATCGAACATCGGGTTGTAGCTCGCCTGGATCCAGACCGTGCGGCCATCCTTGTGGACGCGTGGATATTGCGCCGCGTCGAACTGGCCGCTGTTGAGGCGCGCCCAGAACTGGCGGTACTCGTCGCTGCGAGCGTAGGCCGACTCGACGAAGATCGAGTGGTGTTTGCCGACGATCTCCTCGAGACGGTAGCCGACCGTCGCGCAGAAGTTCTCGTTCGCGGTGACGATGGTCCCGTCGAGGTTGAACTGGATGACGGCTTGCGAGCGCGACATCGCCTTCACCTGATTGCGCTCGTCCTGCTGCTCGACCGAGAGCTTGTTGGACATCGCGGGTGCAGTGACGCGCTTGTGAGCAATGGTCTTGCGGCGCGGCGTGGTCGACTGCGGCTTCTTGGAGGTCTTGATCTTCTTCTTCATGGTCAGGTCTCTTTCTCGGCTCAAGCCGCGGCTTCGACGCCGTGCAGTGCAGTAGCGGGGACAGGGAAGACACGATCGACATCGAGGATCGTGATCATGCGTTGATCGACGAGCGCGATGCCGCTCGCCATGCCGGTGACACCCGAGGCGTCGACGATGTCCGGCGGAGGTTTGATCGCGTCTTGCGAGACGCTGGTGACATCGGACATCGCATCGACGACGAAGCCAACCGTGCGGGCCTGGCCGCCGTGCTCGACCCGCACGACGACGATCACGGTCGTGGGACCGGCCTCGACCGGTGCGAGGCCGAGACGCTCGCGAAGGTCCGCGATCGGCACGATATCGCCACGGATGTTGATCACACCCTTGATGTACGGAGGCGTTCGCGGCAACGGCATCGGCCGCGACCAACCACGGATCTCCTGGACGCGCAGGATGTCGACGCCGAACTCCTCGGACGCGACGACGAACGTCAGCAACTGGCCACTGTGAACGGAGAACGCGCTAGGAGGCATAGGACTCTCTGGTGGCCTGGGTGGTCGCGACGCTGTCGGCCAGACGAGCGGGGCGGCGCATCTCGCGCCCCAGCGCGACGATGTCTAAGATGTAGGCGATGTGACCGTCACCGAGCACGGTCGCGCCTGCGAGGCCCTCGACACGCCCGAAGTTGGTCTCGAGGCTCTTGATCACGATCTGCTGCTGCGCGAGCAATTCGTCGACCAGCAGGCCGAGCTGCATGCCCTCGGCTTCGACGATCATCAGCAGGCGGCTCTCGTTCGTGCCCGGCGGGCGAACGCCGAGCATCGCGGCGAGGTCGATGACCGGCACGATCTGATCGCGGAGCCGGAACACCTCGGACCCACCGATCCGGCGGCGTGCCGCGGGCGGCAGCTCGACGGTCTCGCGGATCGCGAGCAGTGGAATCACGTAGGACTGATCGCCGAGGCGCAGCAGCTGGCCATCGATGATGGCGAGCGTGAGCGGGAGCGACAGCACGGTCTTGGTGCCATGGCCGGGCGTCGAGCTGACCTTGACTTCGCCGCGGAGCTCCTTGATCGAGCGCCACACGACGTCCATGCCGACACCGCGACCGGAGACTTCGCTGACGACCTTCGCGGTCGAGAAGCCGGGGGCGAAGATGAGCTGCGCGATCTCGTCGTCACGGAGCTGCGCGTCGGGCGCGACGAGGCCGCGGTCCTTCGCGATCTGGAGGATCCGCGCGTAGTCGAGGCCGCGACCGTCGTCGGTGATCTCGATCGTCACCGCGCTACCGCGATGTTCTGCGTGGAGCTTGATCGTGCCCTGGCGTGGCTTGCCGGCGGCTTCCCGATCGGCAGGCGACTCGATCCCGTGATCGATGCTGTTGCGGACGATGTGAACGAGCGGATCACCGATCTTCTCGAGCACCGTGCGATCGAGCTCGGTCGACTGACCGGAGATCAGGATCTGGACGTCCTTGTCGAGCCGCCGGCTGGTGTCGTGGACCAAGCGGGGCAGGCGCGCGAACACCGAGCCGACCGGGGTCGAGCGCAGGCGAACGACACTCTCTTGCAGGGCGCGCGTGGTGCGAGCGAGCAGTGCGAGGCCTTCGCGAATCCGTGCGACGCGCTCGGGATCGAGCGGGCGATCGTCATCGAGCTCGCCGAGCATCGATTGCGTGATCACGAGCTCGCCGACCATGTTCATCAAGAGATCGACCTTGTCGATACCGACGCGCAGCGTGCTCGCGCTCGCCGGCGTGGCGTGGTCGTGTGCAGCCGGTCCAGCCGGTCCAGCCGGTGCAGCCGGTCCAGCCGGTGCGACGAGAGCCGCGACGACGACGGGCACCGGCACGGCTCGACCGATCTCGAGATCGCAATCACCTTCGACCCACGAGAACACTTCATCGAGGTCGGCGCGTGCGACGGACGCGGGCACGACCATCGTCCAGGCGAGGTGGATCTCCGTCGGGTCGAGCTGGTCGAGTGCCGGCACGCGCGTGACGTCGGCGACGATCTCGGCCGCGCCGAGAGCGACCATCTGGCGCATCAGCCGGAGCGGATCGTTGCCGCCTCGCATGATGTTGGGGTGCGGCGCGAACCGGACCAGCCACGGAGCGGTGGCGACCGGCGCGGGGGACGTTGCCGCGACAGGTGCGTTCATCGCGGCGCCCTCCTTGGAGCTCGCTCCGCGAACTTCGACGATCTGCGCGATCACGGGAGCGTGCACGGCAGGATCGACCGGGTGACCACCTCGTCGCGATTCGAGGGCGCGGCGCAGATGATCGACACCGACCAGCAAGCACGTCGCGATCTCCGCGGTCGGCGGCGTTCCAGAGCGAACGTCGTCCAGCAGATTCTCCATGACGTGCGCGAGTCCCGTGATCTCGTCGACGCCAAAGGCACCAGCGCCACCCTTGATGGAGTGAATCGCGCGAAACAGATCGCCGATCACCTCCGCCGAAGCCGAGGCTTCGAGGGCGAGCAGGCCCGACTCCGCGCGATCCAAGCCTTCGAAGCTCTCCTCGAAGAACGTCGCGAGCAGGCCCGCCATGGTGGCGCTATCGAGGGTCACGCGAGGACCTTGTCGATCGTCGCGAGGAGCTGCGCTGGTTGGAACGGCTTGACGAGCCAGCCTGTCGCGCCCGCCTCCTTGGCGACGCGCTTCTTCTCCGGATCGATCTCGGTCGTCAGCATCAAGATCGGCAGGAACTTGCAGCCCGCGACCGTCCGGACCTGCTTGACGAACCCGAGGCCATCGAGCCGCGGCATGTTCACGTCACACAGGAACAGGTCGACCTTCGCGCCGGCTTGCGCCTTCGTCAGAGCATCGAGCCCGTCGACGGCTTCGACCACCGTGTGCCCTGCACTGACCAGCGTTTGCTTGGCCAATGCGCGCATCGAGTTCGAATCGTCGATGACCATGATCGTCGCCATTCCCGCCCACCTTCCCTTATCGATCGCTGTGCCAGAAATGCTGTGTCAGAGCTCGAGCAGCCGCTCGAGCCCAGCGGCTCGAGCGGCGTCTATCAAGGTCTTCGAGGGCGAATCCCACGCCACCTTCGATCCGCGGGCCTTGGCGGCCGCGACGATCGTGTAGAGGAGCTGGATGCCCGAGGCGTCGATCCTGCGTACGGATGCCCCACCGAGGACCACGTCCGCACTACCGGCGAGGACGCGCGCGTCCTGCGCGAACGTCTCTGCGGTGATGTCCAAGGCCTCGGGAAGATCTAAACGCTGCACGCAGAATGAGAGTCGTCCAACCATGGCCTGCGTCGAGGGCCTGCCTGAAAGGGAGCGCGAATGTCGCGAAGTTTGCGACCGCTTACATGTCGTTCTACGATTCCAGGGTGAGGACCCTGATCGCGCTCGTGTGCATCTCCGGATGCTCGTTTTTCGGCGTGCAGGGACCCATCGCCTCGGGCTCCGAGGTGCCGGCCGATCCGAATGCCGCGTGCACCGAGAGCGACACGCTCCCCGCGCTGGACGCGATCGGCGGTGCCGCCGCGCTCGCGGTCGCGGGTGGCGGGTTCATCATCGAACAGACCTCGGAGACCGGCGAGCTCCGCAACTTCACGAAGTACTACGCGGGCCCGCTCGTGATCGCCGCGATCATCTACTTCGTCTCGACCAGCGTCGGGACGAACCGGGTCGAGCGCTGTCACGAAGCCAAGGGTACGAGCATCGAGCACGAGTAGCGCGCGGGCCTATCTCGCGCCCGAGGGACGAGCCGATCCGGACCGCGTCCACTATGCTCGCCAGGTTGGCGGTCGAGATGGTTCCAGAGCGCGCACGGGTCGGGCTCCTGCCTCTCCTCACCACGGCTGCCGCGTTCGGCGTCGCGAACCTCTACTACGCTCAGCCGCTCGCCGAGCGGATGGCGACGGACCTTCACACCACGCCCTCGGGGCTGTCGCCCGCGCTCGTGGGCACGCAGCTCGGCTACGCAGCCGGGATGCTCCTGCTGGTGCCGCTCGGCGATGTCCGCGAACGCCGCGGCGTGATGGTCACCACCGCGATCGGCGCCGCGCTCGCACTGCTCGCGTTCTCGTTCGCGCCCTCGGTCGCGCTGCTCACCGTCGCCAGCGTCGCGATCGGGCTCGGCGCTTCGATCACGCAGATGATCTTGCCCTTCGCGGTCAGCCTCGGCGAGCCGAAGGATCGCGGCCGGATCGTCGGCAACGTGATGGGCGGCGTGCTCGCCGGTATCCTGCTCTCGCGCACCGTGAGCGGAGTGCTCGGCGGAGTGCTCGGCTGGCGCGTGGTGTTCCTGTGCGCGGCGTGCGTGATGGCGATCGTCGCGATGGTGATCCGGATGTTCGTACCGCTGTCGCCGCCGACGACGACGCTGCCCTACCGCACACTGCTCGCATCGCTCGCGCGGATCTTCGTACGCGAGCGCGTGCTGCGGCGCCGTGCCGTGATCGGGGCCCTTGGCTTCGCAGCGTTCATGATGTTCTGGTCGTCGATCGCCTATCACGTCGCGCACGAAGGCATCGGCGGCAGCGGGACCACCGGCATGCTCGGGGTGATCGGGCTCACCGGCATCGTCGTCGCGCCGATCGTCGGTCGGATGGCGATGCGGGTCGCGCCGTGGAAGATCAACCTCGTCGCGCTCGCCACGCTCGCCTCGTCGTTCCTGGTGTTCGCGCTCGGACGCGCTTCACTGATCGCGATCTGCGCGGGTGTCGTCCTGCTCGATGCGGGCTGTCAGGCGAACCACCTCTCGAACCAGACCGTAGTGTTCGGGCTCGCGTCCGAGGAGCGCAACCGTGTCAACGCGATCTACATGGTCGGCTACTTCCTCGGGGGCGCACTCGGCACCGCGATTGCCGCTCAGTGCTGGCAACACGGTGGATGGACGGCGGTGTGCATCGCGGGAGCCGCGGCGTCGGTGCTCGCCGTCCCCGCACTCCGTCGCGCGAGCTGATACAACCCGCGCATGCCGACAGAGCGCGATGCGCCGCAGCTCGAGAACGATCTTCATCGCCTGACCGATGCGCTGTGGGCCGCGGTCGCGGTGGTCGGCGGTGAACCGAGCGCAGCGCTGTGCCAAGCGCTCGGCGCCGAGGCCGTGGCCTTGCGGAGCGGCACCCTCGCGCGGTCGGCGTTCGGCGCACACGTCGCCACGCTCGGTGAAGATGATCTGGAAGCCGCCGCACGCGCGCACGCCCTCGATTGCAACCTGGAGAATGTCGCCGAGCAACGCGAGCGCATGCGCGCGCTCGCTGCCCGTCGTGCGTGGACCGACGGGTTGACCGCCGGCCTCGATTCGCTGATCGACCACGCCGGCTACGGGCTCCCCGAGCTCACCGCGCTGTTCGAGCGCGCGCTGGTGATGCCCGTGATCACCGCCCATCCGACCGAGGCGCGACGACGATCGTCGCTCGATCACCTGTCGCGGATCGCGGACCAGCTCGCGCTGCCCGCGCGCGAGCCGCTCGTCGCCGAGGTGCTTGCCCTGCATGCGACCGAGGACGCGCGCGCGCGCAAGCCGACGCCGCTCGACGAGGTCGAGACCGCGCTCGACGTGTTTCGGAGGTCCCTACTCGACGTGACTCCACGGATCTATCGCACGATCGAAGATCACATCGCGGTACGGCTCGGCACGACGTTCCGGCTGCCGACGTTCCTGCGCTGGGGCAGCTGGGTCGGTGGCGATCGCGATGGCAACCCGAATGTCACCGCACCGATCACGCGCGCGGCCTTGTCGCGCCAGCACGTCACCGTGGTGACGAGGTATCTGGCCGACGTCGAACTGCTCGGTCGATCGCTGTCGCTCTCGGCGCTCCGGGCGCGGCCCGGCGCGGTCGACGAGCTGCTCGCCTCGATCGAGCTCGATCGCCAGCGCTTGCCCGAGGTCGCCGCCCACGCCCGGCCGCGCACCGCGAACGAACCGTGGCGCGAGAAGCTCTGGTACATGCAGGCACGCCTGCGCGCGACGCTCGAGCATCGCGAGGAGGGCTACGTCGACGTCCAGCGCTATCGCGCTGATCTCGCAGTCATCGATCGCACGCTGCGCGCCGCCGGCTTCGCGCTGGTCGCCGAGCGCGAGCTCCGCGATGCGCTGCGCCGTGTCGACATCTTCGGGTTTCATCTCGCGTCGCTCGATCTGCGCCAGCACTCTGGAGTCCACGATGTGGTCGTCGACGAGCTCCTCGGAGGCGGATACACCGCGCTCGACGAGGCCGGTCGCCGCGCGAAGCTGCGCCACGTGCTCGCTCGGCCGATCACGCCGGTCCAGCACCGCGATGCGCTCGGTACCCAGGCCCGCGAAGTGCTCGGCACGCTCGATGTGGTCGGCCGCGCACGCCGCGAGCTCGGGCCACGCGCGTGCGAGCGCTACGTGGTGAGCTTCACGCGCGAAGTTTCGGATCTCCTCGAGGTCGCATTCCTCGCGCGCTGCGCCGGCCTCGCCCCTGGAGAGCTGCGCCCCGTGCCGTTGCTCGAGCAACTCGAGGACCTCGAACGCGCCGATCAGATCGCGAAGGACACGCTCGCCGATCCGATCCTCGCCACGGAGCTCGCCGGCGAGCTCGAGGTGATGATCGGCTACTCGGACTCCGGCAAGCAGGTCGGTTACGTCGCCTCGGCGATGGCGCTGCGCCGCGCGCAGCAGCAGCTCGCCGCGGTCGTGCCCGAAGGCACGCTGCTCACGATCTTCCACGGTCGCGGTGGTGCGCTCGGTCGCGGCGGTGGTCCCGCGAGCGAAGCGATCCGCGCGCAACCTCCGGAGGCGATCCGCGGACGCGTACGCGTGACCGAACAAGGCGAGACCGTCACGGCGCGCTACTCCGATCCGGAGATCGCCGAGCGCGATCTCGAGCTCACGGTCGGTGCGGTGCTCGCCGCCGCGGCGCTGCCGGTCGAGGCCGATCTCGATGACGAAGTTCACTTGTTGCATGCGGCGCAGGCCGCGCGACGCGTGTATCTCGAGCTGACCTCCGACGAAGATCGCCTCGCGCGCTACACGGTCGCGGCCACGCCGATCGAAGATGTCGCGCACCTGCCGATCGGATCGCGCCCCGCGTCGCGCGGCGGCACCAAGCTCACGCTCGAGGCGCTGCGCGCCATCCCGTGGGTGTTCTCGTGGACGCAGAGCCGCCACGGCATCCCCGGCTGGTTCGGGGTCGGCACCGCGCTCGAAGCGCTCGCTACCGCGATGGGTGCGGCGAATGTCCGCGCGCTCGTCGGGCGCTCGCGGTTCTTCGCGCAGCTCGTCCACAACTGCGAGGTCTCGCTCGTGCGCAGCGATATCGATGTCGCCGCGGAGTACGCGAAGCTCGCCGATCCGGATGCGGCGCAGCTGTTCGGGATGATCGAGACCGAGCACACGCGCACCGTCGCTGCGCTGCGCGACGTGCTCGGTATGGATCCGCTGCTCGCGACCAGGCCCTACCTCGCCGCCTCGGTCGCGCGTCGCAACCCACACCTCGACGTGCTCTCGCACATCCAGATCGAGGCGCTGCGCCGGCGCCGCGCGGGCACTGGCGATGCGGAGCGCCTCGCGCGGATCATCTTCACGACGATCAACGGCATCGCCGCGGGCTTACAAACCTCGGGCTAGCGCGCCGGAGCGTGCGCCGACGACGTGCTCGACGATCGAGGCCACGCCGACGCCATGCGTGACCTGCGCGAAGATCGTCGGTCCGTCGCCGCGCATCTTCTTGGCATCGCGCTCCATCACGCCGAGATCCGCACCGACGTGCGGTGCGAGATCGGTCTTGTTGATCACGAGCAAGTCCGATTGCGTGATGCCCGGCCCTCCCTTGCGCGGCACCTTGTCCCCGCCGGCGACGTCGATCACGTAGATCGTGTAGTCGACGAGCTCGCGGCTGTACTGCGCCGCGAGGTTGTCGCCGCCACTCTCGACGATGAGCAGCTCGGGCTTCGCGCGCCGCATCAGGTCTTCGAGCGCGAGCAGGTTCGGCGAGATATCCTCGCGGATCGCGGCGTGCGGGCAGCCGCCGGTCTCGACCGCGCGGATCTGTTCGATCGGCAGCGCGTCGTTCCGCGTGAGGAACTCGGCATCCTCGCGCGTGAAGATGTCGTTCGTCACCACGCCGAGCACGAGCTGATCGCGGAGCGCACGGCACAGCTCGAGCACGAGAGCGGTCTTGCCACTTCCGACCGGGCCGCCGATGCCGATCGTGAAGGCGCGCTGCGCGAAGTCACGCCCGACGGGCGCGCCGCGCTCGGCGAAGTGGCCTGGATGATCCAGGTGCTCGTGAGTGTGGCCGTGGTCGTGACCATCGCTGTGGTCGTGTGCGTGTCCATCGTGAACGTGATCGTCGGCCATGGGTCTCCTAGGTCTGGAACAGCCGCGTGTACAAGCGATCGTGCCCGGCTTGCACGAGCTCGGTGATCGGCGAGGTCTGCGCGACCTCGTCGAGCGAGAGCGATTTTGCGAGCGCGAGCGCCGCCTCGAGTGCCGGCGCGAGCCGGCCGTGGATCGCCTGCGCCTCTGTCGGCCCGACCGCCCCGAGCCGCACGGCGGCCGAGAGCAAGCCGCGCACGGTGAGGTGGAGAAACATCGCGTACGCGTCGTCGCGCGAGACCTCGAGCACCTGCATCACCATGCCGAACATCGGCGCGAGGTGGCCCGGCTGTTCCTCGGCGATCACGCGACGACGCAGCTCGACGAGCGCCGGCACCGCGAACGCACGCGCGGTGACATCGATCCACGCGCGACCTTGCGTGCGACTCGCGCGCGCCGCGACGTGACTCCACAGCGTGGTCGCGGTGAACGCATCGAGCTCGGCGAGCCGCGCCGGCTCGGCCCATGCCGCACCTACAATCGGCAAGCTCGCGTGCGCCGCGGCCGTGATCGCTTCGAGCACGAACGGCTCGACGCTCGCGGGCTTCGCGGTCCTCGCATGCAGCGCGGCCTCGAGCCCGCCGGAGTGCGCGAAGCCGCCGGTCGGGAACGCCGAATCGGCGAGCTGCAGCACGCGCCACGCCATCAAAACAGCGAGTACCTCTGCGCGAGCGGCAAGATGATCGAGGGCTCGCACGTGAGCAGCACCCCGTCGGCGCGGACCTGGTAGGTCTCCGGATCGATCTCGATCTTCGGCAGCGCGTCGTTGAGCTTCATGTGGCGCTTGCCGAGCTCGCGGCAGTTGCGCGCGATCGAGAACGTCTTGGTGAGGCCGAGTGCCCGCACCTTACCTTCCTGCCACGCGCGCTCCGAGATGAACGCGAGCGAGGTCGGTCCGATCGCGCGACCGCGCGCGCCGAACATCGGCCGCATGTACATCGGCTCCGGCGTCGGGATCGAGGCGTTCGGATCGCCCATCTGCCCCCACGCGATGAAGCCGCCCTTCAGCACGAGCTCGGGGCGAATCCCGAAGAACGCGGGCTTCCACAGCACGAGGTCTGCGAACTTACCGACCTCGACGGAACCGATGTCGTGCGACAGGCCGTGCGCGATCGCCGGGTTGACGGTGTACTTCGCGATGTAGCGCCGGATCCGATGGTTATCGTTGCCAGCGCGTTCGCTTGGTAGTGCCCCACGTTGTTCCCGCATCTTGTGCGCGGTCTGCCACGTGCGCGTGATGACCTCGCCGACCCTACCCATCGCCTGGCTATCGCTCGAGATGATCGAGAGCGCCCCGAGATCGTGCAAGATGTCCTCGGCGGCGATGGTCTCGCCGCGGATCCGGCTCTCCGCGAACGCGACGTCTTCCGGAATCTCGCGATCCAGGTGATGACAGACCATCAGCATGTCGAGGTGCTCGTCGAGCGTGTTCACCGTGTACGGGCGGGTCGGGTTCGTCGAGCTCGGGATGACGTTCGGCTCGCCACACACGCGGAGGATGTCCGGGGCGTGACCACCGCCCGCACCCTCGGTGTGATAGGTGTGGATCGTCCGGCCCTTGAACGCCGCGATCGAATCGTCGACGTAGCCCGATTCGTTGAGCGTGTCGGTGTGGATCGTGACCTGGACATCTTCTTCGTCGGCGACCGTGAGGCAGCAATCGATCGCGGCCGGCGTGGTGCCCCAGTCCTCGTGCAGCTTCAACCCGATCGCACCCGCGCGAATCTGATCGACGAGCCCGTTCGAGATCGAGGTGTTGCCCTTGCCGGTCAACCCGATGTTGAGCGGCATCGAATCGGTGGCTTGCAACATCAACTCGATGTGGCGCACACCCGGCGTGCACGTCGTCGCCTTCGTTCCGGTCGTGGGCCCGGTGCCACCACCGACGAACGTGGTCACGCCACTCGCGAGGGCTTCGTCGCCCTGCTGCGGGCAGATGAAGTGGATGTGCGTGTCGACGCCGCCCGCGGTCACGATCATGCCTTCGCCCGCGATCGCCTCGGTCGTCACACCGACGATCATCGAGGGCGTCACGCCGCGCATCACGGTCGGGTTACCGGCCTTACCGATGCCGACGATCCGGCCCTTCTTGATCCCGATGTCAGCCTTGTAGATGCCGGTCCAATCGATGATCAGCGCATTCGTGATCACGAGATCGAGGGCATCTGCATCATCCGCACCCGCGAACTGGCCCATCCGATCGCGCAGCACCTTGCCGCCGCCGAACTTGCACTCGTCACCATAGGTCGCGAAGTCGCGCTCGACCTCGGCGATCAAGCCAGTATCGCCGAGGCGAACCTTGTCACCGACGGTCGGGCCGTAGAGCTCGGCGTAGTGCCTGCGCTGCACGATGTGGCTCATGCTTCGCCTCCCACGTGCGGACCATGACCGAGATCACCGGGCCGGCGCCCGGCCACGAGCTGGATCGTACGGGTCTCGCCGGGCTCGAACCGCACCGCCGCACCCGCCGGAATGTCGAGCCGAAATCCAAACGCCGCGGCGCGATCGAAGTGGAGCGCGCGGTTGGTCTCGGTGAAGTGAAAGTGGCTGCCGACCTGGATCGGACGATCGCCGGTGTTCGTCACCGTGAGCTGCAAGCACTGGCGATCGGCATTGAGCTCGATCGTCCCTTCACCGGGGATCAGCTCACCGGCCTCGACATCTTCCACGTGCGCTGGAAAGCGCTCGAGTGCGGGCACCGGCAGAAAGCTCCCGTACAGCGCGAGCTCGAGATCGCCGTGCTCCGCGACGATCGGTTGGTGGACCGTGACGAGCTTGGTGCCATCGGGGAAGGTCCCTTCGACCTGGACCTCGGCAACGAGCGTCGGGATCCCGGGCATCACCTGGCGACGACCGAGCATCGTGCGTCCGAGATCCATGAGCTCGGCGACCGAACGGCCATCGCGGATCAGCTCGAGCAGCTGGGTCGCGATCAGCGCGATCGCTTCGGGATAGTTGAGGCGCACACCGCGAGCCAGGCGCTTCTGCGCGAGGACCCCGGCACCGTGCAAGATCAGTTTGTCGAGATCACGAGGAGCTAGACGCACACGTGCTGGATATCACCACTTGCGTGCCCACGGGTCCTCACCGAGCGTGGCGCACACCGGTTGGAGCTGAACTCGCGTCGTCGCAACGATACGCTCGATCTCGGTGCTCGCGATGCGAATCACGACGCCGTCATCGCCCAGACGGCTCGCCGCCATCACCAGCTCCGGCTGTGCGAGCGGGAGTGCCGCAACCTCGGCGAGCAAGGCCAGGGCGTGGGCGACGACGCGTGGTCCGACGACGATCACGGTCGCGATCGCCACGAAGCGCTGCATGCGCGCCGCGATGTCGCCATGGCTACGATCGAGCACGACCCGATCGTGGAGCACGGTCGTGCCGCCGCGAACCACCGTCAACGACGTATCGGCGCGCGTACACGACCAGCGTTCACCATGCGCGAGCCGCCCGGCGGTCAACGTATCGACGAGCACCAGCGATGCCTGCGGCGCGAGCTCGACCCGGGTGACCTGGCGCACGCGCGCATCGCGGAACGGCACGAGCGGATCCGGAATCACGATCGCCACGGCCCCCTCGGCGACCCGCGCGCGCGTCTCTTGATGGGTCTGCCCGCGATACGCTTTGGTCGAGGCTTGCGTCGTGATCACGCACGTCGCACCGCGATCGATCTCGACCTCGAGTGCGACCTCGTCGCCATCCACGAGCCCTCCACCGAGCGAGCTCGTCACGAGCCATGCGGCTTTTCCAGCGGCGCGAGGAGTGAGAAGCCGAAGCGGCCCGGCGCCACGCGCGCGATGGACATCGCTCGTGGAGACATCGTCGGCACGCGCTCGCACGACCGCCGATGCCACGAGCTGCGTCACGGCGCTTCTATACACGAGCCGGGTCGCTCGGATCCGAGCGTACGCGCTCGCGTGCGGAATGCACGCCGCCCCCAGCTGCATTCCAGCGCGGTTTGCAGGGCGTGGCGGCGGGCTCGGATTTGCAATCAGACCGCCTCATGCGCCTATTCCTAACCATCGCGTTCTCGCTCGTCGCTGCTGTCGGTTGCGCGAAGAAGACGCCTCCCCAATCCACGACCGTGACCAAGACCCAGGTCGAGACCACGAATGACAGTGGCGAAAAAGCCACGTCCGAGACCAAGCAGACGACGGTGATGGAAGCCGATGGTACGAAGAAGACGACCGTCCAGAAGACCGATACCTCGGTCTCGCCGGGCGCCCCGCCCGCGAAGTAGGCACGAGCGATCGGCTACCCGCACGAGGTACCGCTTACGCGTTACTCTCGGACCGATGTGGCGAGTGCTGTGGGTCGCGGTCGTCGCGTGCTCTGATCACCACGCCCCTCCGGCGCCGACGGCTTCCGGATCCGCTGCGCCCGTGGCCAGCCCGCAGTGCACGCAAAGCTCCGACTGCGTGATCGCCGCGCCTCCGACCTCGCCCTGTTGCCTCCACAGCGGAAGCGTGGCCGCGATGTCCCGTACGCAGCGCGACGCCCTGCCGACCACGCTCGCCGCCTCGTGCACGCAGGAGCAGGTCGTCGAATGCCCACCACCGTCAGGCAACCAAGATCTTCTGGCGGTGTGCCAAGCCGGAGTCTGTGTCGCCGAGGCCCATCGCACGACGCTGGATCTCGCGACGTTCTCGCGCGCCTGCGAGCACGATAGCGACTGCACGCTGGTCCAACGAGACAGCTGCAACTCGTGTGGATGCGCGGACGTTCCGATCGCGAACACCGACAAGTCACGCTATCTCGAGGATCTCGGCCGGCTCGTATGCACGGGGATCGCGATCCACAACTGTGGGCTTTGTGATCCGGCGACACCGCACTGCAGCCGAGGGCAATGCGAAGCGATTCATCCACCCGCACCGATGGTCGCTGGTGGCGAGTGCGCGAGCGACGCTGATTGCGTCCAGTCGTGTGTGACCGCGTCTGCTTGTTGCGAGCAAAGTCCATGCGAGACCGTGATCTCGCAGTCCGCGCAGGCAACGCTCCTCGCGGCTCGACCAGCGAATTGTAGGGCCGTGCGATGCCGTGCGCCGGAGCGTCCGACGAACATCACGCCACGTTGTAAGGCCGGGCAATGTTTCGCGGAGGTGGGGCATTGATCGAGCTGACGGTGGGACGGCGCCAGGCCCACCACAGAGCGCCGGCGAGCAGCCCCACCGCGATCGCCGTGATCAAGAGTCCCCACATCACGTACGAGCCGCCCAGGTTCTCCGCGACGGATTGAATATCCGAGCGCGCCTTCGCGCCGTCGACCACGACCTCTTTGGTAAACACGTACGACACCATCCGCGTAAGCGTGTCGAGCGCGAGCACGACGCCGAGCACCTGGCAGACGATGACGCGGCGCTCGGGATGTTCGGCGAAGCCCTTCCACGCCGACCAGCCGAGCGCGAGCGCGACGATCGGCATCGCGATCCAACCGGTCGTGGAGCGCACCCAGATCACGAGCGACACCGCGATCGCGAGCGCGAGGATCGCGAGCGCGATCCGCGCACGTCGCGGACCGTGGACCACCGCGATCAACAGCGCGCCGACGAACGGTGGTGCGAGCAGGCCTCCGATCGAGACCAGAGCGTTGGCCCAATGGGAGCTCGCGCCGGCCACGGCGAAGCCCGATGCATTCTTGAAGATCTGGAGCTCGTAGAACTGACCGCCGAGCACGAGCGCGGTCAACCCGTGACCCATCTCGTGAACCCAGGTCGTGAACAAGGTCAGCGGGTACAGCGCCTCTTGCCCGAACGGCACGTATGCACCGACGACGTAGACCAGCGCGGCGGCGACAAGGATCGCGGTGCGCGGATGCATCCCGGGATACTACGCGGTGGCCGGCCTCGTGCCAGGCGAAACGGCGACTCGAGGCACCGCAACACGAGCTCACCGCGCAGGCCAACGAGGAAGGACGCAACTCGCGCCCCTGTCGCTTGTCAGGTCCAGGTGAGAGCCCTTCCGATCCTGCTCCTGGTGTCCGCGTGTGCACATCCCCGCCAGGTTCGCGGAGTAGACATCCGGCCGCCGCACGCAACCGATGCGACGCCCGATGCGACGCCCGTATCGTCGGTTTGGCCGGCGCCGATGCGAGTGATGGCCTGGACGACCGACGGGGTGGTCCAGATCGGCGAGCTGCCCGCGCATCCGCCGGTTCAGCCGATCACGACGCCCTGGTACGTCGAGCCCGAGCGCGAGCTCGACGAGCCAGCGTTCACGAAGCTGGTCGCCGCGCTGCGCTCCGAGCACATCCCGGGACTCTCGCTCCGCGGCCAGCTCCTGATCCCGCTCGCGAAGCTCGTGGACCTCCCGGAGCTAAAGGCGCTCGTCCTGAACGACACCGAGGTCGATGGTCACGACCTCGCGGAGCTCCAGCTCGCGCTCGAGCGGATCTATCTCCAGCATACCGGTGTCGACGATGCCTCGGTGCAGGCGTTCCTCGCGCGCGAGCCGAAGCTCCAGGTGCTGGATCTCGAGGCGACGATCGTCGGCGACGCCGTCATGCCCGCGATCGCGAAGCTCGCCGAGCTCCGCGCCCTGGATCTCTCGAGCACCGGCATCACGGATGCGGGGGGCGCGAAGATCGGCGCGTTGAAGCAGCTCGAGGTCCTCGATCTCGGCAACACCAAGATCGCGGCGAAGACGATCGCGGCGATCCGGCCGCTCGCGCTGCGCCAGCTGTTCATCGAGCAGACGCTGGTGGGTAAAGAGATCGCAACGCTCGCCGCATACGCGCCCGGCGTCGTGCGCTTCGATGCGAGTGACCTGACCTACCACGCGACCGACGCGGATCTCGGGTGGCTCGCGAGTGCACCAAACCTCGTCGAGCTC
This sequence comes from Kofleriaceae bacterium, assembly GCA_025357755.1. Classification (GTDB taxonomy): domain Bacteria; phylum Myxococcota_A; class Polyangia; order Haliangiales; family Haliangiaceae; genus JABFXX01. Next base: position 53,962 of record JANXOP010000432.1, read on the forward strand.
GGCCTCTCGAAAGCCGACGTCCACGACAAGCTCGCGCTCGCGTTCACGGCGCTGCCGAGGCTGCGCACGATCAGGCTCGCGGGCACCCCCATCACGCTCGCGGCGATTCGCAAGATCGTCGCGTTGCCCGAGCTCCGCGCCGTCGATCTCGCGAGTACGCCGATCGACGATGCTGCGTGCGGCCAGCTGATCATCCAGCCGAACCTCGAAGAGCTCCGCCTCGACAATACCAGGATCACCGATGCGTGCTTCACCGCGGTGCCGAGCAGCAAGCTCACCGAGCTCTATCTCTCGAGCACCGCGATCTCTGATCAGGGGGCGCGCCTCCTCGATGCGCTCCCTCATCTCACCGGCCTCGGCCTCGGCGTGACGGCCATCTCCGGCGCGACCCTCGAGCGCATCGGCAAGCTCACCGAGCTCCGCACGCTCGTGCTGCAATCGACACACACCGACAAGCTCGAGCGACTCGGCGCGCTGCACGACCTCCAGCGGCTGTACCTCACCGATACGAATCTCGACGACGCCGCGTTCGCCACGTTCGCGAAGCTGCACGAGCTGCGCGTGCTGCACGTCGCCTCGACGAACCTCTCGGATGCCTCGCTCGAGCTCCTGCGCACGTTCGACCTCGACGAGCTCGCGATCGGCGAGACCGGCATCACGCCGGCGAAGCTCGATGCGTGGCCGCGGCTGCGCACGCTCTCGGTGCTCGGCCTCCGCGTGCGGGACACCGACCTCGCGCTGTTCGCGCGTCACACCGCGCTCGTCACGCTCGATCTCTCCGAGACCGAGCTCACCGATCCCGCGCCGCTCGCCGCCTTGCCGAACCTGCGTGCGCTCGGGGTTGCCGCCACCAAGCTCTCGAAGGCCGGTCAGACGTCCGTCAAGTTGCTCGCCGCTCGGGGCGTCGACGTCACCCAGTAGGAAGCCCGACTTTCTGATCACCGGAGATCTTGCGCCGGCACGTGGCTCGCATAGGGTGAACCGGCAGCCATGAAACTCTTCGCGTGCCCGAGCTGTGGCCTCGTCGTGTTCTTCAGCAACACTCATTGCGAGCGTTGCGAGACCCAGCTCGGCTATGCGCCGTATCCGAATCGGATGATTCCGCTCAAGGCCGACGGCCGCAAGAGCTGGAAGTACTGCAACAACTTTCAGAGCGGCGTCTGCAACTGGCTCATCCCTGCGGAGGATCCGAGCGAACTGTGCCGTGCGTGTCGGCACAACATGACCATTCCGGACCTTTCGGTTCAGGCGAACATCCCGCTATGGCGCAAGCTCGAGGAGGCCAAGCACCGGCTGCTCTATACGATCTTGCGGCTCGACCTCCCGTTGTTCGATCGCGCCGAGCGCTCGGATGGCCTCGGCTTCGATTTCCTCAAGTCCGACGAGCATCACAAGGTCCTGACCGGGCACTCGGGCGGCCTGATCACGATCGCGGTGGTCGAAGCCGACGATGCCGAGCGAGAGAAACGTCGGTGCGCGCTCGGCGAGCCATACCGCACACTACTCGGCCACTTCCGGCACGAGGTCGGGCACTGGTACTGGGATCAGCTCGTGCGCGATAGCGATCAGCTCCAGAACTTCACGAACCTGTTCGGCGATGCGAACCAGGACTACGGCGAAGCGCTGAAGCGTCACTACGCGCAGGGTCCGCAGCAGAACTGGCCCGAGACGTACATCTCCGCTTACGCGGGCTCCCATCCGTGGGAGGACTTCGCCGAGACCTGGGCCCACTACTTTCACATGGTCGACACGCTCGATACCGGCGGCTCGTACGGCATCGTGCTGAGCCCGCGCATCGATCGCGATCACATCCTCAGCACGTCGCTCGACTTCGACGTCTACGATCCGAACCTGTCGATGCAGACGCTCGGGGATGCCTGGGTCGCGCTGGCTGCCGCGCTGAACTCGTTCAATCGTTCGATGGGCGTGGTCGATCCGTACCCGTTCGTGCTTTCGCCCAAGGTGATGGAGAAGCTCGGCTTCGTACACATGCTCTGCCGCCGCCAGACCGCACGTAGTGCCCAGCGCCCCACGCAACGCGCCCTTATCTAGCGGACCCCCCGATCGGGGGGTGCGAACGGCACGAGCAATGCTTACGTAGGTGGCATGGAAGGCGAGGCACCTACCGAGACGATTCCCGACCGTACGCAGCTCTCCTCTGCCCTGCGCGAGCTCGAAAACGCAAAGGCACGTGTCGAGCGTGACGCACGACAGGTCTCCGATGACACCAGGAAGAAGCTGGTCTCTCAGCTCCTACCGGTGATGGACAACCTCGACCGTACGATCAAGGCCGCGACCGAGAGTGGTGATGCACCCGCCGTGATCGAAGGCATCACGCTCGTGAAGAGTCAGCTCGAGGGCGTGCTTCGTGGCTACGGGGTCGAACGTATCGAGGCGAGCGGCGCCTTCGATCCAGCGATCCACGAGGCGGTCACCACCATCCCCGTGCTCACCCAGGAAGCTCACAACACGGTCGTCGATCAACTCGCACCCGGCTACAAGTTCGGCGCGCACCTCTTGCGCCCCGCGCAGGTCGTCGTCGGTAAGCTGAGCCAGGCGGTACAGCCGAGGGCGGCCCAACCCACGCCGGAACCGGTGCCCGAGCCGATCCGCGTGGTCGAGCCCGAGCCCGAAAACGCCGAGCGAGAGCCGCGTCCGCAGGTCGACGCCTACGGTCGACGTGTTCAACCGCCGCAGCAGCCAACGCACCTCGATGCGTTCGGTCGTCCCGTGCATCGGGTTCGACCAGCACCGCCGGTCCAGACACCGCGGCTCGACGCCTACGGTCGGCAGGTCGATGTGTATGGTCGTCCCGTGCGGCCGCAACAGCCTTCGCAAGTCGATGCGTACGGTCGCCCGATCCAGTTCGACCGATACGGTCGGCCGATCGCGCAGCCCGCGCCGTTCAGTCCGTTCGGGCGTCGGTTCCGCTGACCAGGTGGCGCTCGAACATCGCGCGCGCGTCTCGTGGCATCGCGCAAGATGCTCGCGCTGCGATGTCGAAGCTGACCACGGTGTGCGTGATCACGGCCGAGGCCACGCCGTCGCCGCGGGTAAAGTTGTAGACCAGCGTCGCGCTCTTCGTGCCGAGGCGCACCACGCTCACCGCGATGTCGACGGTATCGCCGTAGCGCAGCGACGCCGAGAACTCGCAGGCCATCTTCACGGTCGCGAAGCATAGCTTGCGCTGCGTGATGTAGCCCACGTAGGTGCCATCGAGCTCCTCACAGAGCAGCTCCATTGCCTCGTTCGCGTACGCGTAGTAGCGCGCGAAGAACACGATCTGCGCGACGTCGATCTCCTCGAGCCGGACGCGACGGTGGTACGTCACCATCCGCGAACGCCGTGGCCGAGCACCGCTTCGAGCTCCGCGATCGCCACCCCCGGATCGCCGACCTTGATCGTGGTCATGCCGAGCTGCTTCGCGGTCTTCAAGTTGATCCCGAGATCGTCGAGGAACACGCACTGCTCCGGCTGGACCCCGATGATCTCGCACGCACGCAAGAAGAACATCGGCTCCGGTTTACGCACGCGGAGCTCGCGCGACTCGATCACGAACTCGAACAGCCCCATCACCTCGGCGACCTCGGCGGCGGCCTCTGCCGTTCGCGACATCGCGGTGCCGAGGCCGAGCGCCATATTATTCGTGAGGCACGCGACCGTGTAGCGCTCGCGCAGATGACGCACGACATCGACCATCTCGACGCGGATCTCGCCGGAGAGCATGCTGACGAGCTGCTTGGCGTCGAACGCGAAGCCGAGTGCCTGCCCTTCTGCTTCGAAGCGGCGATAGAACTCCGCTTCGTCGATCTCGCCCCGCTCGATCTGCGCCCACGCATTGGTGTCGGGGTTGATCGTGTTGATCTTCGCGAGGAAGCCCGCCGGCAACTTCGCGCTCGCCTCGTACGCGGCGAAGATCTCAAACGGGCTCGTGAGGATCACGCCGCCGAAGTCGAACAGGATCGCGCGAAAGTCACTCACGACACGCCTTCGGCGATGCGCCGAGCGGTGTCTGCGAACGTCGGGACTTGCTTGGCCAACAGCGCCGCGTTCGCGCTGCTCGCATTGCCTTGCTCGGCGCGTGCACGAATGCCGGCGAGGATCGCCGCCATCCGGAACAAGCCGAACGCCTTGTAGAACGCGTAGACCTCGGGGCTCGGCGGGCTGATCGTTCGCTTCGCGCAGTAGCGCGCGACCAGCTCGGCTTCGCTCGGAATCCGGTGCGCCGCGAGATCCTTGCCGGCGAGGCCGCGCAGCATCGGGACATCGTGCGGCAAGTGATACGGCATGCAGAAGTACGCGAGGTCGGTAAACGGATCACCGAGCGTCGAGAGCTCCCAATCGAGAACCGCGAGCACCTTCGGCGCGTTCGCATCGAGCACGAGGTTGTCGATCCGAAAATCGCCGTGCGCGATCGACACCGGCTGCTCGGCCGGCACGTGGGCCGGCAGCCACGCGAGCAACCAGTCCATCGCCGGCAATTCCGGCGGGTGGGCATCGTGATATTGGCGCGACCACCGCGTGATCTGCCGGCTCACGTACTGCGCGGGCTTGCCGAAATCCGTGAGGCCGCGGGCAGCCCAATCGACATCGTGGAGGTCCGCGAGCGCGTCGACCGCAGCGTGATAGACCGCGGTCGCGTCCATCCCCGGCAGCACGGGATCGCGAACGATCCGGCCCTGGATGTACGACATCACGAAGAACGCGGTGCCGATGACCGCAGGGTCCTCGCAGAACACGAGGACCTCGGGCACCGGGACCGCGGAGCCCCTGAGCGCCGCCATGATCCGCGCCTCGCGCTCGACCATGTGCGCCGACGCGAGCAGTACGCCGCTCGGCTTCTTGCGCAGCACGTAGCTCGCGACCGGCGTATCGAGCAGATACGTCGGGTTCGATTGCCCGCCTTCGAACTGGCGAACCTTCAAGCCCTGCTCGACGCCGGGAACCTTGCCGGTGAGATACGTGACGAGCGCAACTTCATCGAGCGCCGCGCGGACCGCCGTCACCGCGCCCGTGACCTGTTCGGTCATCGGGCGTGCCGCTGGTCGGAGAGCTCCATCTTCGCGATCGATTCGAGGTGGACCTCGTCCGGTCCGTCCGCGAGGCGCAGCGTGCGCGCCGCGGCGTACGCGTAGGCGAGCGGGAAGTCTTGCGACACACCGGCGCCACCGTGGACCTGGATCGCACGGTCGATCACCGCGAGCGCCATGTTCGGCGCCACGACCTTGATCATCGCGATCTCCTTGCGCGAGTCTTTGTTGCCGACTTCATCCATGCGACGAGCCGCATGCATGGTGAGCAACCGAGCTTGATCGATCTCGATCCGGCTCTTCGCGATCTCGAACCGCAGGCCGCCCTGCTCCGCGAGCGGCTTGCCGAACGCGATCCGCTCCTCCGCGCGCTTGCACATCAACCGCAGGGCGCGCTCGGCGAGGCCGATCAAGCGCATGCAGTGATGGATCCGCCCGGGTCCGAGGCGGCCCTGCGCGATCTCGAAGCCGCGGCCCTCACCGAGGAGGACGTTCGCTTTCGGCACGCGCACGTTCTTGAACAACATCTCGGCGTGGCCGTGAGGCGCATCGTCGTATCCGAACACCGTGAGGTGACGCACGACCTCGACACCCGAGGTGTTCATCGGCACGAGCACCATCGATTGCTGCGCGTGGCGCGGCCCGGTCGGGTTCGTCTTCCCCATCAGGATCGCGATCTTGCAGCGCGGATCGAGCGCGCCCGAGGTCCACCACTTGCGACCGTTGATCACGTAGTCGTTGCCATCGGTCGCGATCTCGCACGCGATGTTCGTCGCATCCGAGCTCGCGACATCGGGCTCGGTCATCGCGAAGCACGAGCGAATCTCGCCGCGGAGCAGCGGTGCGAGCCACTCTTCTTTCTGCGCCGGCGTGCCATAGCGCGCGAACACCTCCATGTTGCCGGTATCCGGCGCCATGCAGTTGAACACCTCGGGAGCGATCGGCGAGCCGCCCATGATCTCGCACAGCGGCGCGTACTCGGAGTTCGTGAGGCCCGCGCCGCCATCGTGATCGGGCAGGAACAAGTTCCACAGGCCCGCCTCCTTCGCGCGCTGCTTGAGCTTCTCCATCACGGGCGGAATCGACCACCGCGTCGGGGCCGCCGCGAGCTCGCGCATGTAGTCCGCCTCGGCGGGATACACGTGCTCGTTCACGAACTCTTGCACTCGCTTCGCGAGGTCGGTTGCGCGGTTGGTCATTTACTACCTTCCCTATCACGCAGGACGCGACGCAAGAACTTGCCGGTGACGGTCTTCGGCACCTCGTCGACGATCTCGAGCTGGCGGGGGTACTTATAGGCCGCGATCTTGGACTTGCAGAACTCGATGATCTCGTCGGTCGTGGCGGTCATTCCGGCCTTGAGCGAGACGAACGCCTTCACGGTCTCGCCGCGGTACTCGTCCGGCACACCGATCACCGCGGCCTCTTTCACGGCCGGGTGCATGTACAGCGTGTCCTCGACCTCGCGCGGCCAGACCTTGTAGCCCGACACGATGATCATGTCTTTTTTGCGATCGACTACGAAGTAGTAGCCATCGTCGTTTCGCGTCGCGACATCACCGGTCATGAAGTAGCCATCGCTGAACGCCTTCTCGGTCGCCTCGGGCTTGTTCCAGTAGCCGCTGAAGATCATCGGGCCGCGATCCGCGATCTCGCCCGCTTCCCCGGCCGCGACCTCTACGGTCGGGTTCTCCATGTTCAGCAAGCGCACGTCGCAGCCCGGAATCGGCACGCCGACCGAGAGCGCGCCGGTCATCGGATCGACCGGCGAGCGCGCGCCCCACGGCACGGCGTGGGTCGGCGAGTTCGATTCGGTCAGACCGTAGACGTTGTGGATGTACACGCCGAACTGCTGCTCGAACCGATCCGCGATGCTCGGCGCGACGGGAGCACCGCCCGACATCGCCTTCGTGATCGATCTCAACGAATCGGCCTTCGCCGAGGGGTGATTCATCAGAGCGAGGAACACGGTGATCGACGCGACCGTCATCGTGGGCTTCCACTTCGCGATCAGGTCGAGCGTGACCTCGGCATCGAAGCGATAGCCGAGGACGACCGGGCAGCGCGCGACGGCCGCGACCGCGACGTGCGCGACCATGCCGGTGATGTGGAACAGCGGTGCGACGCCGAGGACGCTGTCCCGATCGGTCATCTGCAGCCAGACGCGATAGAAGTTCGCGTTGTAGGCGATGTTGCTGTGGCTCGACATCGCGCCCTTGGGCTGACCGGTCGTGCCCGAGGTGTAGCCGAGCGAGGCCAGCTCGGTGGTCTCGACCTCGATCTGGGATTTCGGATCAGGTGTGAGCGCCGCGAGAGTCTCGAGCAGATCGAACGTGCCGGCCACGGCCGGCCGCTTGATGCTCGTGGCAAAGACCTTGGCAGGCACCCCTGGTCCGAGCATGTCGAGCTCGTTCGTCGTGATCACCTTCTCGACCGAGGTCGCCTTGATGACATCTTTTGCGACGGTGTCGTAGAGCGACTCGAGCGCGACGAGCACCCGCGCCCCCGAATCGTTCAGGTGATACGTGAGCTCTTTATCCTTGAACATCGGGTTGAGCGGCACCACGGCGGCACCGCGCTTCCACACGCCGTACAGGACGACAAACGCCTGCGGCACGTTCTGCAGGTACATGGCGACGCGATCACCGCGATCGATCCCCCACGAAGCGAGCAGGGTCGAGAACCGCGTCGCCAGCTCGTCGAGCTCGCGATAGCTGATCGTCGCGTCGAAGTAGTGGATCGCGGGCGCATCGGGCACCGCGCGCGCCGTCTCCTCGAGGATGTCGGCCATCGTTTGCGTTGGCAAGGGGAGCACGTTCGGGACGTAGTTCGCGTACTGCTTGGTCCAGGGCTTTGCGGGATCGAAGGTCGCCATGTCTCACCTCACCTACTTGATCACGATCGGGTTCACGGGCGCGCCGGTACCGCGATAGACCTTGAGCGGCGCGGCCGTGTAGAAGAAATCATACTTGCCGTCGGCCGCGCAGTCCGCGGCGAGCTTGTCGAGCAAGAGGATCTCGTTGAAC